>NZ_JACHFL010000004.1:0-300000 GCF_014201875.1 Deinococcus humi
TTGACTTCCGTTTCAGTGGGTGGAGCGGACGGGGAACAGGCGGCGAGCAGCAAGGTGAGGCCAGCACCGATCAGGACACGGCCAGGATGACGCTTTTCCATAGACAGCACCTCGTCCCACGACAGAAGGGGTCAGCGCAACCAGACCGGCTGAGGTCAAGGCACTCAATTGTGGGTAACCACAGCCTGCGCTCTGACCTATGGCTTTGCAAGACAACGGCAAAGTTCATGAAGGAATGACTTAGCCACAAGTAGGTCAAGAGCAATGAGAACTGTGGCCCTTCTGTTGGTTGAAGCTAAGCTCGCTTGATGACGCGGCCGGGCGCATGAATACTCTAATTGACGCGATGCTGGACATGCCGCGCACGTCACGGCTGCCGTTGCGGGTCAGGCTGGTAGACCTGAAAGCGCTGGGCGCGGCGGTGCACATGGAGCTGGACCTTGTGGACCGGCGGGTTGAATGCCGGGTGGGGCGGCTTCCCCTAGTGACGGGCGATCATGATCTTCTCCGTCAGGTCATGCAGAATTTGCTGTCGAACGCGCTGAAGTACACCGACCTGCGGGAACTGGCGGTAATCTAGGTCTGGGCGGAAGAGCCCCGCACCAGGTGGTATTTGTGCGGGACAACGGGGCCGGATTCGACCCGAAGTACGCGGACAAGTTGTTCGGGGTATTTCAGCGGCTGCACCGCGCTGACGAGTTCGAGGGCATGGGCGTGGGGTTGGCGAACGTGCGCCGCATCGTCTCCAGACATGGCGGTCGGGTGTCAGCAGGAGGTCAGCCAGGAGGAGGCGCCGTGTTCAGCTTCACCCTCTCGAAGCCGCGTTGAGACTCCGTATGGCGAGCCAGCCGCCGTGGCGCTTCCACAGCGCTTCTGCCATGGCAGCAGCATGAGATGCACACGAATCTTGCTGCCCTGGTCTGTCTCCGAGGATCCTCTGGTTGGTGTTTGACGCTGCCTAACAGAGGGCCCACCGGGTGGGGGCTACCAACTCTACCTAGCCGCCTGTCAGGAAACCGTGTCAACCTTGAGCCCCAATGAGGGTCTTTAACCGGCTGAAGGTCAGCAATTCAATGAGGTCAAGAGCTTTTCACGCGATGGAGATCTGGCCAGTGTTTATCCCGTCTCATGCTGGTCGCTTGATGACGTTCCCAGTTCAGATAAGGCCAGTACGTCTACGAACAATGCATCCGCACTTCGTGTCATCTGGGGAAGGCTGATGCCCCGAAAACTGCGGGACCGCCGCATCGCGGTGCTGGTGACCGACGGCTTCGAGTAGGTCGAACTGACAGTCCCTGTGGCGGCCCTGCGTGCGGCTGGCGCAGCCGTGGACATCATTTCCCTACGCCGGGGACGCATCCGTGGAATGAATCTCCATGAGCCCGCAGGTCGCGTGCGGGTGTCCAGAACCCTGGATGAAGCCACGCCACGGGACTATGACGGCCTCCTGATTCCGGGCGGCTTTATTAACCCTGATCTTCTGCGGCAATCTGCGGCTGCCCGGGAATTCACGCGCGCGTTTGACGCCGTAGGGAAGCCTATCGCCACCCTATGTCACGGCCCATGGCTTCTTGCCTCGGCGGGACGAATGCGCGGACGGACGTTGACCTCCTGGCCGGGCATCCGGGATGATCTCGTTCACGCTGGAGCGACCTGGCTGGATCAGGAGGTTGTGCGGGATGGCAACTGGGTGTCGAGCCGGGGTCCACAGGACATCGCCCCATTCGTCCGGGCGATGCGGGACCTTTTCGCCGGAGCAGGCCCTCTCCCGGTGCAGACCGGGCAGGGAGAATCGTCTCCCCAGCGAGAGACTCCACCTCAGTTGACCGTTGGCGCCCTGAAGTGGTTGCCACGCCCTTCCTTACGGGGAGCCGCTGAACTCGCCGTGCTCGATGTAAGCATCTGGACTATGAGGAGACGACACACCTGACGCAGAAGCTGAGCGCCACGCATATTGCACCATTCAGTGTCACATCAAGGGTGCCCTTTAGATCACTTCCTCCATTGACCGTGTTCCGACTTTTAACAACTCGTTGTCAGGGAGCTGAGCCCTAAATCTTAGGGGCCTGACAAGCGCTCCGCTCGCAGTGGAGCATGAGCCGGTTGGAGGAGCTGAAACAGGTCTGATGGTGGTCATGGGGACGGCTCAGCCCTGCCGCAGCCAGTTGCGGTGAAGCGTCCGCCTGCGCCGAGCGCCTGCCAGCCGCGCACCCCAACAAACCCCGGCAGGTTCAGCAGGATGGCAGCGCGGTGAAGTTGCAGTGGTGCGCGTCGGAGCTGAACCTGGGACACCGGCCAGTCTAGAGAAGTCAGAGCTCTCCTTCACTGTTAGTGGGCCTCATGACCCCAGGCCTCCACGCACCGGACTGTTCCTGGGCGGTGCACAATGGGGCGCATGTCTGCCCCACACGTGCTCGCTTCCCAGCCGCCTGACGTGGATCTGGTCTTCGAGGGTGGGGGCATCAAGGGCATTGCGCTGGTCGGCGCCCTCGAGGTCCTGACTGCACACGGTTACCGGGCGCTACGGGTGGCCGGCACCTCGGCGGGGGCCATCGTGGCGGCCCTTTACGTGGCGGGCTACACGCCGGAGGAGTTGCGCGACGATCTGCTGTCGTTTGCGTTCTCCAGCTTGCGCGATACCGGCTGGGAGGACCGCGTGCCCGTGGTTGGACCACTGCTGAGCCTCGGCCTGGACTTCGGACTCTACGAAGGGGAAGCCCTCGCAGACTGGGTGCGGGAGCGGCTGCTGCGGCGCGGCGTGCAGACTTTTGCCGATCTGCCGACCTTTGAGGGCCAGTGCCGCTTGCAGGTGGTCGTCTCTGACGTGACCGAGCGCCGCATTCTGCTGTTGCCCCGTGACGCAGCTCGGCTAGGCGTATCGCCGGATGAACTGGAGGTTGCTGCTGCGCTGCGCATGAGCGCCAGCTTGCCGCTTTACTTTGAGCCGGTGCGCTGGCGCCATCCCCAGACGGGCCGTGAACACCTGCTGGTAGATGGCGGCTTGCTGTCGAACTTTCCGGTGTGGGCCTTCGACGTGCCAGGCACGCCACGCTGGCCGACCCTGGGCCTGCTGCTGGTGGATGAACACCCGCGTGACGCCCTGGGCGGCGAGCTGCTGCCACCCGAGTCGGGCCTGACCGATTACCTGAAAAGCCTGGTGTCCACGGTATTGCAGGCGCGGGACCGTCAGTATCTGGAATCGGCGGATTTCGTTCGTACCGTTGCAATTCCCAACCTGGGCGTGGGCACCACCGAGTTCGACCTGTCGCCCGAGCGTGCGCTGGCGCTGTACACCTCTGGCCGCGAGGCTGCCGTGCATTTTCTGGAGACCTGAGATTTTGAGGCTTACGTTCGAACCTTCCGGTACGGTGTGTCCCCCGGACGGCGTGAGATGCTGGCGCAGGCATTGAGAAAGGAATGAGCGGGGCTTCCCTCACTCGCATAAGGCTCAGATTGTTGTGTCATTCCGTCTGGATGCGCTGATGAATTAGGCGCGTTTGAACCTGTCGACGCTTTTGGAAAATCGGTGCGTGACTTGTGTTGTATCTCGTCGCTTGTACATGCCTGAATGCTCCGCTTCCCAGATCTACAGGCCTCCTTACCTGGGTTGTCCGTCCCTTTCGTTGATAATCTGCTGTTCCTGAATTTGGAAATCAAGGGGGAGCTCGGCCGTGGAGTGGTCTTTCCCGGACGCCTGTCGTATGGCTTGTCCGGTCTGGATTGCCTGCAATGTTCTTGACCGCGCTAGGGGCCGACGTTGTGGAGCGTGGTTCTAGTGGTTGACGCTCCGAATCAGCCAATGAGTAGAACGCCCCTTTTCTGATTAGAAGCGGCTCCTGTGGAGAATTTAGTGAATGTAATGCTCACTTGGAAGAGCGGCTCCTATTTAAACGACGTTATAGAACATATAAATAGTTGCTTTGGGTTACTTTCATAGGCCTATGCCCGAGCAAGAACATGGGAATTAAAACAGATCCAACACATTTAATCTTGTTGTTTAACGTCAATTAAATAATTGACATGTTTATAGTTGGATGAGACAAATTGCGCTTGAATACCTCAAAAGCACACTCACAGTTGACTGACTAATCAATCGCATGATTGATTGGTCAGTCACAGGAACTAACACGTTTGGAATTGATCTCTCCTCTCTCCTTCAACGCGCTGCAATGCACGCGCCCGCTCCATGCTCTGTGGTAGCCCAACCGGACTTCGGAGCCCAGCCACCAAAACGTTTTACCTCAGGAGGTCCCATGAAAAAACAACTGCAAACTCAACTGACAGTGACGAAACAGCAGCACATTCTCAAAGCTGCCGCCCAGGTCTTCGCCCAGAAGGGATTTCATGCCTCCACTATTAAAGATGTAGCGGCCACCGCTGGCGTGGCTCACGGCTCCGTCTATACGTACTTCGAGAGTAAAGAAGCCCTTCTCTTGGGGCTTTTTAACCTTATGACCGCGCAGGCGCAGACAGTAACCAGGCCCTCCCCTGCCCCCCAGCAAAGCCCACACGCATTCTTAAGCGCCGCTCTACGCCAACCATTGGCCGCATTCACCCACGGCAACGCGGAGCTCTTCCGCATCATTTTATCCGAAGCCCTGGTCAACCGCACCTTCGCAGAGCGGTTCCAAGCCGCCATTCTCGAGCCCATGTTCGACTCAATCAAAGGTTTTCTCAGCCAGATTGTGTTCAGTGAATGGCGGAGCCAGACAGAGCTGGAACTTCAGGTCCGCGCCATGTCCAGTCTGATTTTTGGCGTCATTGTGCAACGCGCCTTGCAAGACGACCTTCTTGAATCGCACTGGGAGGACGTCCCTGATCTGCTCGCCGGCTTGCTGCTCGACGGCCTGAATGGAGTGAAGGTATGACCCTTGCCACTGCCGATTACCTCACCGCCCCCCTCACAACCCTCGCCGGGACCGACATCACTGCCGGGACCTTCAAAGCCAATCCATTCGGTTTCTACCAGCGGCTGCGTGAAGACGCTCCAGTGTTTCCAGTCACGCTCCGTATCGCCAATCGGGCCCAACGGGCATGGCTCGTTACGCGCTACCACGATGTGCTGGCATTACTCAAGGATGACGAGTCCTTTGTTAAAAACCCCCGCAACGCCATGACGCCCGAGCAACTCCGCAAGGCCCCGGGCACAAACTTGCCTGGACCATTCAAGGTGCTGCAAACGGGATTGCTCAGCATTGACGGTGCCGCCCACGACCGCCTCAAGGTGCTTGTACATCAGGCCTTCACGCCTCGAACCGTCGAGCGGATGCGTGGTCTCGCGCAGCAGGCAGCTGATGACGCTCTGGACGCTGCCCAACGCCGTGGATCTGCAGATCTGATCAGCGAGTTTGCCCTGCCCGTCCCGCTCCTGGTTATCGGGCGCCTGCTTGGAGTGCCAGACAAGGATCACAAACGCTTTAGCGCCTGGACCAGAGCGCTCATCTCAATCGGTGACCGCAATCCGCTGCTGGCGGTGCCGTCCATCCTTTCCTTCCTTTCGTATATGCGGCGCCTTGTAAGAGACCGCCGGACGTCACCCCAAAACGATCTCATTTCCGCGCTGGTTATTGCTCAGGAGAAACAGGACGCGTTGAATGACGACGAAATACTCTCCATGATCTTCCTGCTGCTCTCCGCTGGCCACGAAACAACGGTGAATCTGATTGGAAGCGGCGCCCTCGCCCTTATCCAGCATCCGGACCAACTGGAACGGCTCCGGAGCGATCCGGCCCTGATCAAGCCCGCAGTGGAGGAACTGGTGCGCTTCGTCGCTCCTGTCGAGCAAAGTACGGAACGCTACGCTGCGCACGATCTCCAGATTGCTGGCGTCCACATCCCGAAAGGGGAACTGGTTATCGGGGTTCTGGCTTCGGCCAACCGAGACGCGGCTCAGTTCGAGCAACCGAACACGCTGGACCTTGGACGCGCGAACAACAGACATCTCGGTTTTGGGCTGGGCATGCATTATTGCCTTGGCGCGCCCCTGGCTCGCCTTGAAGCGCAGATCGCTCTCGGCACTCTGGTAGACAGGGCCTCGAACCTGCAGCTGGCGGTGCGTGCTGACAGGCTGACGTGGCGCCGGGGCTTTGTTGTGCGAGGTTTAGAGCGCCTTCCAGTCATGCTCTAGTGGGTAGACCTCAACGAATCATTGTATGACTAGCGCCGCTCCCTTCCAACAGGAGTTCTTCCAAACCCCACTGCTCAGGGTGAAGCAGCAAGAAGGCATCGGACGCAGAGGCGGTCACATCGACAGTGCTCACCCTTGAACACGGCGGCACCCTACCCCATCAACTCGCCACAACCTGAGCCAGTTCAACTGTTGCGCTGTTGTATACCCGGTGCGCAGAGTCCCCGGACGCTGTGCTGTTGACACTCACCGAGCTTTGCATGGAGGTCAGGGCCGTCCTCGGCGACACTACGCTCCTGGCCGCTCCGCAGCAGAACTACATCCCTTACGTCGTCGCGCCAGCCACCAGCGGCGGCCGCACCATACTCGAATGCTCGCGCCGGACCACATCTCGAAGTGATCCGGCGCGAGCACCGCATGGTCCGGACCCTCCATCCAGCAGCCTTCGAGCCAAAACCTATGGTGCGCCTCGCCCTGTCGCGGAACGCAGAGCCGTCACCCGGTTGGCCGCAGCAGAGTCACGAACACCTGCACCGCGCTGGACAGCAGCTCTGGCGAGGCGCTCACCACCTCCAGATTGCGGCTCAGGCCCGGCAGATGCACACGCGGGCCAACCAGCACCCCTGACGCCAGCTCCCGCCGGACAATCAGTTCCGACAAAAAAGCCGCCCCCAGACCGCTGATCACGGCTTCCTTGACCGCTTCACTGCCCGTCAGGGTCAGCACGTCCTGGGTAACGATACCCGCACGCTCTAGCGCCGCCCACGCCACTTCACGGGTGCCCGATCCCAGCTCACGCCAGACCAGCCCCAGCCCGCTCAGGTGCGCGGAAGTCAGGGCCTGATGCTGCGCCAGCGGATGCTGCGGGGCCACCACCAGCCGGAGGGTGTCACGGGCGAAAGTTCGCCGCGTCAGATCGGCAGGCAGCGCTCCGGCAGCCCCCTCAATCAGTGCCAGCTCACACGCTCCGCCCATCAGCGCAGCCAGCACCTCCTGGGTGTTGCCCTGTTGAACGCGCAGGGTTACCCCTGGGAAGCGGGCGTGGTACTGCGCCAGCACTTCGGGCAACAGGGCCGCCGCAATGGTGCTGCTGGCCGCGATGTTCAGTGTGCCTGTCTCCAGGCCGCGCAGGTCAGCGGCATAGCGTGTAGCGCCAATCAGCGCACGTTCGGCAGCTACCGCGTGCGGCAGCAGACCCTGACCCGTCGGAGTCAGCCGGACGCCGTAGCGATGGCGGGTCAACAGCGGCTCCCCTACCGCCTGGGTCAGCAGTTTAATCTGGTTGGAGACAGCGGGTTGTGTCAGGTTCAGTTCCACCGCCGCCGCGCTCAGGTTGCCGTGGCGGGCCACCCGCACGAAAGTCAGCAGGTGCTCGGGGTTCAGTGCCATGCTTCAGATATACATGAAATTTAGATTTATATCGCGAAGGTCTATTTGAGTTTATAAAGAGGCGCCCCTAGGCTGAGCTTATGGTTACCCGCCCCTCTGCCCCAGACGCTTTGCTCCCCACCATCAGGAACGTGCTGCGCGGTCTGACGCCGAACTGGTTTACCGCCAGCATGGGCACCGGCATCGTCTCGCTGATGCTGCCCCACCTGCCCCTGCCCGGTACCGCAGCGCTGGGTGAGGGCCTGTGGGTGCTCAACATGCTGATCTTCGCCGTGCTGACTGTGCTGTCGCTCGCCCGCATCGCGCTGTGTCCCGCAGACAGCCGCGCCACCCTGCGCCACCCAGCCCAGAGCATGTTCCTGGGCGCCATCCCGATGGGACTGGCGACCATCATCAACGGTCTGATCGTCTTCGGGGTGCCGCGCTGGGGAATGGACGCGGCGCTGCTGGCCCGCAATCTGTGGATCTTTGACGCGGTCTTGGCGGCAGGAGTGGGCCTGCTGGTGCCGTACCTGATGTTCACCCGCCAGGACCACGCCCTCGAACGCATGACGGCCCTGTGGCTGCTGCCTGTCGTGGCGTCGGAAGTGGCCGCCGCCAGCGCCGGGCAGATCGCGCCGCAACTGGGGACGGTCGCCGCCATACCGCTGCTGTACAGCGGCTACGTACTGTTTGCGCTGTCGGTACCGATCGCGCTGATGATCCTGACCGTATTTATGCTGCGGCTGGCACAACACAAGCTTCCCCCCGCCGAACTGGGCGTGAGCATGTTCTTGCCCCTCGGGCCGCTTGGCACCGGGGCGCTGGCCCTGCTGCAACTGGGCGAGGCCGCCCCCCGCGTGCTGGCCGCGCAAGGCCTGGAGGCATTCAGCCCAGTTCTGACGGGCGCCGGACTACTGGGCGGCCTGATGCTGTGGGGCTTCGGGACCTGGTGGCTGGCCCTGGCCTGCCTGACCACGCTGCGCTTCATCAGGCAGGGCCTGCCCTTTAACCTGGGCTGGTGGGCCTTCACCTTCCCGCTGGGCGTCTTCACCGCCGCCACCTTCAACCTGGGCAGCCTGACCCACCTGGCGTTTTTCACCGGCCTGGGATATGTGTTTGTCCCCCTGCTGGTGATCCTCTGGCTGATGGTCACAGTTCGCACTGCACAGGGGGTCTGGCGTGGGGAGCTGCTGGGAAGCGTCCTCGTCTCGCCTGCCACCGGCCTGCCCCGCGCCTGAGTCCTACACCTGCGCCGCACCCGCATCTCACGGTCTTGGTCCAATCTGCTCAAGTCTGGCACCATCGAGTCAAGCTGAGCAAGATCAGCATGGGGCTATAACTCCCTGACCTTTTGGCGGCGCAGAGGCGATCACCGCGAGGGAAGTCGGGAGCTAGGAAGCACCTGACCGCTGGGCACCGCGTCACCCTTCCCCTACAGCTTGTTACCACCCATTCAACCTCTTGTGGAGCGGCAGGTCGCGCTCCAAATATAGCTGAAGGTCCGAGCCGTCCACAGCGCCCAGAACATCGCATTCAATTCGCCATTTCCAGCCGCAGAGAACTGGTGCAGATTCGCCAACCCCACCGCGCCCCACTCGTCATCTACGAGCATCAGCTTGGAATGAATTCGCGCCCCATGCCGCTGCCCCAAATCGTCTTGTCCTACAAGATCCGCCAGCGTGAAATTGAAATACCCGGCCAGGGCAGAGTGACCTTCAAGGAAGGCCCGGCGTTCCGGCGCGGTATATCGGCGGGTGCCAGGTCTGGGTGCGCGGACAACACTAGGGCGACCTCAACGCCTTGTTGAAGCGCGCCATGGAGCGCCTCAACCGCATCAGAGAGACCTCCTGATATTGATCCCATGTATATCGTCCGACGAGAGCTGAGTGACCCGGCAATACTCCGCGATGATCGTCCATTCATCCGCAGCGATGTCAAATGAACGTCCGCCCACAGGGGTATGACTATCCTGACAGTGATTGGAGTGGATGCTGCGTTGGATCTGAACTTCGACGTGCCCTCGTATAGAGGGTAAGACAGTCGCAAATTGTAGATCAGCGGCATCGTTTCGGCTCCAGATGCCACCTGGGCCGGGCCACACAGTTCAACATAGAGATCGTGATTCTGTCCTGACGCGTGATGCCCAAACCTGGCAAAAGAATGTGGACTGAGGCCACCCGATCAGCGCTGCCAGTGTCCAACACCCAAAGTTTCTGGTGCTAGTAATACCCAGGAGGAGTTCAGTCCCAGCGAACGCTAACCTCGGGATCCAGGTGGCTCAGCTGCTCGAAATGTTCCGGAAGCGCCCCAGAAGGCGTTGATGTGCAGGTTCGCAGTTTGGTCGTCTGGACGCCGGAAGAGCAGCCAGAGATCGATCCCACATTCAGCCGCATGGTTCAGGAAGTTCAGTGGCATCCCCACCTACCGGGAAAAGAAGACGTGGGCCACATGAATGTGATTGCCCTCCAGACGCGGTGTGTGGCGGTCTCGATCGCCGTGCAGACCCGTTCAAAAGCCACCTCGGCGTCTAGGAGCAGGTCAAGCCGATTTGACTGCCGGGTAGGATACGAACCGCTGACACGAAGACGGCATCTGGCATACGTTCCAGTTGAGAATTAGAGGTAGACCAGTCGACTTCCGCTGCAAGGACAGGCCAGTTACAGTCCCATTGGTCAGGAGGCATCATCAACGAGGCCTTTTCGCCCCCTCACGGCTTTGCCGCCTCCGTGCCTTCCCTTTCAGGAGATCCCTACGTTGAGACCTTTGCCCCTCACCGCCGTGATGGCCGGGCTGATCGCCGTGCTGGTCAGCGGCGCCAGCAACCTGCCTCTGTTCGTCCAGATGTTCGACGCTGTGAATTTCACCCCCGAGCAGTCGGTAAGCAGCCTTGCCAGCATGTACATCGCTCTCGCCCTGTCCGGCGCCGCCCTGTGCCTGATCTTCCGCGCACCCATCATCCTCGGCTGGAACACTGCCGGACTCACCGTCCTGATCGCTGAGGGGCCCCGCTTCACGCCCGGGGAGACTGTCGGCGCCCTTCTGCTCGCCGCCCTGATTCTGACCCTCCTTGGGCTGACCGGGCTCTTCGACTGGATCGCCCGTCATCTTCCCCCCCCGCTGGCCGCCGCCCTGCTCGCCGGGGTGCTGTTGCCGTTCGTGCTGCGGGGTCTCACCGCGATTCCAACGGCCCCCGCCCTCCTGATTCCCATGCTCGTCGCCTATCTGCTAGGCCGGGCATTCGCGCCCCGCTGGGCTGTGCCCCTGGCATTGCTTGCAGGTGTGGGGGCAGCCGTGTTTACAGGCGCGGTGCATCCTGGCGGTGCCCTTCTCAACGTGCACCTGACGTTTATCCGCCCCGCTTTCAGCGTGCAGGCCTTTGTCGCGATTACTGTACCCAGCGTGCTCCTGGCGGTCGCCTCCCAACACCTGCCTGGCCTGGCCATCCTGAGCGCCAGTGGGTACCGCCGGGTGCCCCCGCGTCCGCTGGTGGCCCTAACGGGCCTGGCTGGTCTGCTGGCCGCGCTGTTCGGAAGCATTACGCTCAACCTCGGTGCCATCACCGCTGCCATCTGCACCGGACCAGACGCGCATCCTGATCCGGCCAGGCGCTTTGTCGCCGGTCTGACGTGCGCCGCCGGGTACCTGGCACTGGGACTGAATGCTGGGGTGGTCCTGGGGCTGGTCAGTGTGCTTCCGGTACCGCTTCTTCAGGGCCTGGCAGGGCTGGCCCTGCTGGGTCCGCTGCTGCTGGGGCGTGAGGGGACGATGGCCGCCGAACCGCGCTGGCGGGAGGCCGCCCTGCTGACCCTGGTGCTCACCGCCTCGGCATTCACCTGGCTGGGGGTGAGTGCCCCGGTGTGGGGCCTGGGCCTGGGGTGGTGTCTGGCCGCCGTGCGCGGCTGGCATGAGCGCCAGTTGGTGAGCGCGTGAGCCGTGACGGCCAGCCCTCTGCCTTTACGAGACAGCTGGCCCGCACTTAGCGGTCACTGGTTGTGGCCAGTGGTTGGCTGCGAGGTGGCAGAGAAGAGTAGAAGGACAGGCGGCCTGTCGTACCGTTTCTGGCCACGTCGTGACGGCAACATTCTGGTAACGGCGACAGTGAAGCCCCTCAGCGTTCAGGGTCTGGCCTCGAGGAGGCCGAAATTCTGACCAAATCGCAAAGGAACAATGGTGTCGGACAGGTTTTGCTGCGCTACCCCAGATCACTACGGCCTGATTGTGGGGACCAGCTCAGCAAGAGGCAGCAAACCGCCCAGACGCCGCCGAACAGGACCAACTCCGGACGCGACGCCGTCCAGCTTTCGTGACTCGGAAAGCACAACGCCTCCATCGGATCTTCACCTACAACAGGCAGTGCGCCACCCGCGAGAGTGCTCACGCTTTCCTTTCGAATGGCCATCTTCGTGGCATAGGACACAAGGGCGAACTCGGCCGCCCACTGCAGGATGGCGAGCACGGTGGGCTCTTTGAGTTCTGGTAACCACGTTTTCCGTTACTTCCCCAGCGTGGCCTACGTTTTCAATCAGTAAGGGACGTCCTGGCGGGGTTCCTAAATCTCGGGCAGTGCGCTCATCGTCCACAGGGCTTGTTGCCCGCTGCTGCCTCCACCAGCACTTCCAGCGGCAGCGCCTCAATACGCCGCCCATCATGGGTGTCCATGGGCACGGCCATGCACAGGGCATTCAGGATTGCCTCTTCCGTTGCCTCAATGACCGCCTGAAACAGTGGGGAGATCAGATCATTAGGCAATTCCAGCGGGGACCAGGCCGCGGCCCGTCTGTCTGGCGTGCGCCGCACCGAGGGGGCCGTTGAAAACGCCAGCGCGTAGTCTCCACTGCCGTTGGTCATGGCCGAACCGGTCCGGCCCATTCCCAGAAAAGACCGGGCAGCCAGACGGCGCAGGTTGCGGTCCGACAAAGGCGCGTCCGTGGCGATAACGAACACCACCGAACCGTCCGCGTCCCCCTGATCCAGCTCGCCGCGCAGGTAGTGCTGTCCCATCAACTGTCCAATCGGCAGCCCAGCCACCTGCAAGACGCCGCCAAAATTCACCTGCGCCAGAACCCCCACCGTGAACCCGCCCAGTGCCGGTGGGAGCACGCGCGAACCCGTGCCGACGCCTCCCTTCCAACCGAAGGCCACTGTCCCCGTCCCCGCGCCGACGCAGCCCTCGTGCACCGGGCCGCCGCGTGCCACGTCAAGTGCGCGCATGGCGTGTGCGGGCGTCACGACCCGCGCACGGATGTCGTTGACGACGCCGTCATTCGTCTCGCCCACCACAGCGTTCACACTTAAGGCTTGTGGATTGCGGTCCAGCGTCCAGTCCACTGTGCCCTGCATCACCGGCGCGACGCTCAAGGTATTGGTGAGGAGGACAGGCGTCTCCAGTTCACCCAGTTCCTGCACCTGGGTCAACCCGGCGAACTTGCCGAAGCCATTACCTATAGCGACACCGGCGGGAACCCGGTCCTCGAACAGGTTGCCAGAGTGGGGCACAATGGCCGTTACACCCGTTCGAACCATGGGATCGGCGATCAGGGTTTCGTGACCCACGAGGACCCCAGCCACGTCGGTGATGGCGTTGTGTGGACCGGGAGGCAGGATGCCGGGAGCAATACCCAGCTGACGCAGGCGACGCCGGGCGGAAGTCGAAGCGTGGAGCATACATGACGCTAGCAAACGGCGTGTGCATGAACCTTCTCGTCCTTCATACGCAAAGCAGTGACAGGCTCAAGCAAAAGTGATGATCTGGACTGAGCTCTCACGAGCGGACCAGGAACCAGGGCAATTTGCCCCCCTTCAGCTAAGTTCGGCGCGGCGGTAAGGGAGCGACGATCCTGAGCCCCAAACACTCAGGCGCAGAGAGAAGCCCAATGGAAAATCAGCAGGAGAGCGGGTACATCAGCCGCCGCGCACCGGAGTATATGCAGGCATCCACCGGACCAACCCACTGCCAAGCCCGCGCGCAGCAATGTCTTCTCGCTCTCACGGGGAACACGCCAGCTCATCTCTTTGAGGTTGACTTGACAAGGCCATCTCACAGACGCATCGTCAACCCGTACGGTTCCGTTTGAAGATTTAAACAACCAAAGAACCCCCCGCGCCAAGCGCACGCCCTTCCTGCTCCGCCCGCATCAGCGACAAGGCCGAACTCCTATCGGCCACTATGGTTCGGGAGCCCGACGCCCTTGACCTCCTTGGCCATCTCTCACCACGCTCGAAGACCCTCGCACGACTCGTGGCCCTCTTCCTCCTCACCGTCAGCGAAGGAGCGAACCCATGACCAGCACCACGGACGTCTTGATCTCCGGCGCCGGCCCCACCGGCCTCTTCCTCGCCCTGTGGCTCACCCGGCTGGGCGTGCGTGTCCGCATTGCCGACCCCAAACCCGGCCCCGTGCAGGAGACGCGCGCCATCGCCGTGCAGGCCCGCACGCTCGAGTTCTACGATCAGCTCGGTCTCGGGGACGAAGCCATGCGGCGCGGGCGGCACTTCGATCGCCTCAACCTTTTCGTGCGCGGCCAGTGGCGAGGCGCCGTTCGCCTGCGCGGCGTCGGTGACGACCTCACCCCACACCCCTACCTGTACATCCTCACGCAGGACCAGAATGAGGCACTCCTCGTCGAGCACCTTTGCGGGCTCGGCGTCGCGATCGACTGGAATACCGAGGTCACCACGGTCACCCAGGACAACGAGGGCGTGACCGCCACGCTGGAACGCGACGGACCGCCTGAGGTCGTCCACGCCCGCTACGCCGCCGGATGCGACGGCGTCCGCAGCGCTGTCCGTCATGCCCTCGGCATCCCCCTCAGCGGCGGCACGTACCAGCAGCGTTTCTACGTCGCGGACATCACCCTCAGCGGCAAGGTCCGCGAGGGAGATGTGAACCTCAGTCTCGACGACGACCACTTCCTCGCGTTTTTCCCGATGCCCGAGCCGGATCGTCACCGCGTCGTCGGTCAGCTCGGCCCGGACGCCCCGCAGAACGCCACATTCGAGGCGGTCCGGGACGAATTAGAAGCGAACGGGCTTGCCCACATGGAACGGCTGCACTGGTTCAGCACCTACCGGGTGCACCACCGCGTCGCGGACCGCTTCCGGGTGGGGCGCACTTTCATCCTCGGAGACGCCGCGCACGTCCACACGCCTGTCGGCGGACAGGGCATGAACACCGGCCTAGGCGACGCCGCCAACCTCGCGTGGAAGCTCGCGCAGACCGTGCACAGCGGCCTGGAGAACCTGCTGGACACCTACGAGACCGAACGTCGCCCATTCGCCGTCTCGCTCGTGAACACCACCGACCGCGTCTTCACCGGCATTGTCCAGAACAGTCTCGGCGCGCGTTTCGTGCGGCTCGCCGCCATCCCGACCCTGCTGCCCCTCCTGACCAGCGCCGAGGCCGTGCGGCGCCTGCTGTTCCTCACCGTGTCTCAAACGCGCCTGCACTATCCGACGAGCCCGCTGAGCCAGGGCGCGGCGGGGCGCGTCCGCGGCGGAGACCGACTGCCCTGGCTGTCGCTCACGGACGGACGCAGCAACTACGACGCGCTGCGCGCCCTCACCTGGCAGGTGCACACGTACGGCCCACCCGCCCCGGAATTCCTCGCGTGGTGCACCCAGCATGACCTACCCCTGCACGTGTTTCCCAGCACCCGCCGGTCACGACGCGCTGGCCTCTCCCCCCACGCGATCTACCTTGTGCGGCCCGACGGATATGTCGGCCTCGCCTGCCCCACCGTTGACCTTGACGCGCTCGACGCATACGTCAACCGCTGGGTCCGTGTGCCGCACAACAACTCTTTCGACGGGCGAACCGCCCTTTCGGTTTGACCTGGAGCTCACGTGAGTCACCAGCGGAACGGTTTGCAGCATTCCTGAGCCGCTCTGGCCAATGTACTCCACCCCTTAGGATGCCGGTCACAAAGCAGATCCCTGTGCTCCTGCCTGAGCGCGAGAAGCCTGAACTACAGGCCGTCAGGCAGAGGCCCCAGTCCGCTGCGACGCCACGGTCTGACACACGAAGTGGGCGAGTTCACGCTCACGGGTGGTGATCAGCGTGCTAGAGGTCATCGGCTCGCCGACGCTGCGTTCAAGCCAACGGACGTGCCAATAGTGGCAGGAGAAGTCTGGGGTCTGCAGATGACCTCAGATTACTGTGGGATTTCAGTCACTGCGCAGGATCTCCACCCCGTAGGCTTGCTTTCCGCAGTTCGCAGTATGCTCATCAAGCGTCCCCCTATGCCCACACCTGACACCTCCTCTCGATTGTGGCTCGACACGCTGATTGCCCCTGCCTGGATCACTGAAGCCCAGGGCGGCGTGATCTATGCCAACCGTGCCCTTTTGAAGTACAGCGGTCTGAGCAGCGAAAGCCTGGAAGCGAGCTTCCCGGAACTCCTGTTTCCAGAGGACCGTGAGGAGGCGCTGACGATCTGGAAGGGCTCCCGGGAGGAGGGCAGGTCCGGCGAGCATGCGGTGCGATTGCTCGATCAGGATGGCCGCCCACGCTGGTTTTGCGTGCAATTTCAGCCTGTGGCCGGGACACCCGGCCGCTGGTTGGCGGTTGCGCATGATATCCACGCCCTCAAACTCGTCGAGGAGCAGTCCGCCCGCGTGCAGGCGGTCACGGCCGAGCTGTCCCAGGCGCACGACCAAGCGGGGATCCTCGCAGCCCTGCCGCTGTGCGCCCGGGTCATGGACGCTCCGCGGGCCAGCGTTACTGTGCTGCATGCGGCGGAGCGTGAGCTGCATCTGGTGGGCGCCCACGGCTACCCTGAGGAGAGCTTGGGGGCCTTCCGGGTCCTGGACGCTGCGGTGTCCGTGCCAGCCGCCGACGTGATGCGCACCGGGGCGCCACTGATCCTGTCCGGCGAAGCGTTCGCGGCGAGCTACCCCCACCTCGTTGGGAAACAGGACATGCCCTCGGGAACGCTGGCCCTGCTGCCCCTGATCGCAAACGGGATCCCAGTCGGGGTGCTGACGCTGGGCTTCCTGGAGGCGCGGGAGGTAGAGGCCGCCGACCAACGCTTTATGCTGCTCCTGGCCGAATTGCTCGCGCAGGCTCTGGAGCGTGTCCGCCTGTTCGAGGAGGAGCGGGCCACCAGAATCAAGACTCGCTCGATGCTCAACGCTGTCCCTCAACTGGTGTGGACCTCGCGCCCCGACGAGGCCCCCATGCACTTCAACCGCCCCTGGGCCGAGTACACCGGGCTGGGGGAGATGCTGGACCGGGACGCCTGGAGAGATGCCTGGAGACAGGTCATTCATCCTGACGACCGGGCGACGGTGCAGGCAGCCCGCGCCGAGGGCATCGCCAAGGGGCAGGTATACATCTGTGAAGTGCGATTCCGGCGACATGACGGCGCGTACCGGTGGCACGAAGCGACGGTACATCCCCTGGAGGGCGGCGAGTGGCTGGGGGTGGCCATCGACATTCACGACCGCAGAGAGGCCGAGCTTGCCCAGGCCCAGAGCGAGGCGCAGCTCTCCGCAGTGCTTGACGCGCTGCCCGTGGGCGTGTTGATCGCCGATGAGACGGGGCGTCTGGTGCGCGATAACGCTGCACACCGGGAACTGTGGGGCATGGCGCCCCAGACGACGAACTGGGAGGGGTACGGCGAGTGGGTCGGCTGGTGGCCAGACACCGGGAAGCGCCTGGAGGCCGACGAGTGGGCCATGACCCGGGCGCTGCTGGAGGGCAAGACGGTGCGGGGTGAACTGGTGGAATACCAGCCGTTCGGTTCGGTGGAGCGACGCTTTTTTCTGAACAACGCCGCGCCGATTCACGACGCCGTGGGACGGCTCATCGGCGGTGTGGTGGCCGAGCAGGATGTGACGGCGCAGGTGGCCGCCGAGCGGGCGCTGCGAGAGAACGCCGAGCGCGTCCAGTTGGCGCTCGCGGCCGGGGCCATCCTGGGCACGTGGTTCTGGGACCTGCGCAGCGACCGCTTCACGGTCGATGAGGGATTTGCCGTCAACTTTGGCCTCGACCCTGCGGTCGGGCGCGAAAGACTGAGCCTGGAACAGGTCATTGCCACCGTGCACCCGGAGGACCGGGCCGGGCTGATTGCCGAGATCAATGAGGCGATCCGTTGCGGGGGCCCCTACACGCACCAGTACCGGGTGCGGCGTCGCGACGGTCGCTACTACTGGATTGAGGCCAGCGGCCGGGTGGACCACGCCGAGGACGGCACGCCCCTGTCGTTCCCCGGCGTGTTGCTGGATCTGGAGGAGCGGCGGGCCATGCTGAGCGCCTTGCGCGAGAGCGAGACGCGCTTCCGTGAACTGGCCGACCACATCAGCCAGTTCGCGTGGACCGCCGATGCCAGCGGTTCGATCTCCTGGTACAACCAGCGCTGGTATGACTACACCGGCACGACGCTGGAGCAGATGCAGGGGTGGGGCTGGCAGGCAGCGCATCACCCTGACCATGTGGAGCGGGTGCTGATGAAGTTCAGGCGTGCGGTCGAGGCGGGAGAAGCGTGGGAGGACACCTTCCCGCTGCGGGGCAAGGACGGCACGTACCGCTGGTTCCTCTCACGTGCCCTGCCCATCCGTGACCAGGGCGGCCAGGTGATGCGCTGGTTCGGCACCAACACCGACGTGACCGAGCAGCGGGAGACCCAGGCCCAACTCCTTGAATTAAACATGTCGCTGGAGGCGCGGGTGGCCGACCGCACCCGCGAACTCCAGGCAGCCAACGAGGAGTTGGGTGCCTTCGCGTATACCGTGTCTCACGACTTGCGCGCCCCCGTGCGACATGTGAGCTCCTTCGCGGGTCTGCTGCGCAGGAAGATCGGCGACCAGCCCGGTCTGCTGCGGTACGTCGAACAGATCGAGGGGGCCGCGGCCCGTATGGAGACGCTGACCGACGCCTTGCTGGGTCTAGCACGGGCGGGCATGACGGAGCTGAACAAGACCGACGTGGACTTGGGCGCACTGGTCGCAGCCGTGCGTGACGATCTCGCTGCGGAAGTGATGGAGCGGAAGGTAACGTGGCAGGTGGGTGACCTGCCGACTGTGCGGGCCGACGCGGGCCTGCTGCGCCAGGTGTTCGCCAATCTGCTGGGCAATGCGCTGAAGTACAGCCGGGGCCGCGAGGAGGCTGCCGTGGAGGTGTGGGTGGAAAACACCTCGGTGGAAGTGACTGTTGCGGTGCGGGACAATGGGGCGGGCTTCGATCCGGGGCAGGCTTCCAAACTGTTCGGGGTGTTTCAGCGGCTGCACCACCAAGACGAATTTGAAGGGACTGGCGTGGGCCTGGCGAACGTCAAGCGTGTGGTTGAGAAACACGGCGGACGGGTCTGGGCCGAAGGACGCTTGGGCAAGGGCGCCACCTTCTTCTTTACCCTGCCCCACGCATAGCCTGGGAGTTGTCGGCCCTACGGCTCCTGGTGTCGTGTGGCCCACCCTCTGGCTGACGGCCAGCACCTGACGGCCCGACCAATGAGAAAATGTGCCGGTGAATTGGGAAAGCAGGGGCGTCTGGCAAAGGAGCCGTACGCATTTTTGAGAATGTCCCGCTCCTGGCGGGTGATTTCCTTCCCTCGTTCAAAAGCTTTCAGGCAAAGATCTTCCGCCCTGAGCACGGCCCAGAATAGGGCGTCCCCCTCACTCCGCCAGGCGGCGGAGCGTCAGCAGGCGCAGCAACAGGGTGGCGCGGTCCACCGGACGGGGCAGCGGCGGTCTGACCCCCAGCGCGGCGCCCATCAGAGGGGTGCGCCGCAGGGCGCCGAGGGCGCTTCGGACTGGATTCTTCCGGTCCGGCCCAAGTCGGTCCAGCAGGGCCATGACCGTCTCTGGCGGAACGAACTCGTCCAGGCGGCTGTGGCCCGTGCCCAGTTGCCGTTTTAGGGCACCGCGGTGACGCAGCAGTTCGGCGTTCCAGTCGGGGGCGTAGCCTGAAACGCGCGCCAGCGGCACGCTCAACAGTCCAGGATCCAGCGCCAGCAGCGCCCCCTTGAACAACGTCTTCTCGCGAATCAGCTGCCTGGGCAGGGTCTGCATGAAGTCCAGCAGCTGGCCATCCAGCAACGGGAGATGAACAGGGGCCACCCGGCCTGCAAACTGCTCACGCCACGGCATCAGCCGGCGCGGCCCCAGCTGTTCAAGGTAAGTCAGGGTTTCGAGCTGCGTGGGGTCCAGTCCAGAAGGCAGCCGCTGGGTGAGTGCCTGCAGCTCGCCGCCATACGCGTCACGCAACCGGGCGTAGTCACCTTCCTGGAGGACGCCCTGCAACCCGGACAACGCCTGAGCATCAGGCAGGCGGGCGTGCTGCAGCAGTTCCGTCATCGTCTGCGCGGGCCGGTCGTACCAGCCGAACAGCTGTTCGCCCGCAAAGATGGCACTGGGCGCGTGTTCGGCCAGTTCGGCCCAGGCGTCAGCCTCATCGCAGAAATTGGCGACGCCCTGACCCCACGCCGCGTTCCGCTGCAGGGTGGCGTCCAGGTCCCCGCGGTAGGCCTGCAAGGTCACGTGCCGCGCGCCATACTGCCGGGCCAGCTGACCGGCGACGTCCGCGTCACTGTCCATCCGCGGCGGGCCATCGCTGTAGGCGAAGGTGTGAATCTCGCGCCCCGAACCGCTCAGCAGCGACAGCAGCCCGCGCGAATCGTAGCCCCCGCTGAGGGACAGAAAGACGCGCGGCCCGGCCCGTCTGAGGCGCCGGTCCACCGCCGCGCGCAGCAGGCCGGCCAGTTCAGCCTGCAGCTCGGCAGCCGGACGACGTGACGGCGGCCCGAAACTGAAAGTCCAGTAGGGCCGTGAGGTCACGCCCTCAGGCTTCAGGTCATGGACGCACACGCGCTCGAGTGACCGCACGCCCTGGTAGACGGTCAGGTCGCCGAGCATAACCCCGCTGGCCAGGGCACAGGCCACTCCAGCCGGGCTCAACGGACGCTGGGTGAATGCCGGTTGGTTGAGGTCAGTGGACACCAGCAGCTTCCCGTCCTGCTGGGCGGCATACACCTTCACAGAACCGATCCGGTCCGTCACGGCCCAGATGTGGCCAGCCTGCTGGTCCACCAGGATCAGGGCGAACGAGCCTTCCAGGTGATCGGCAAAGGTGAGGCCGTGACGCATATACAGGCTGAGGACATCCTGCAACTCGTGGCTGTACAGGACGCCCCGCAATACCACGGCCAGGCCACGCTGCGGCAGGACCAGGGACGCAGCCCCCACGCCGCCGAAGTCCACCCAGGTCTGGCTCAGGGCAAAAGGTTGATCGAGTCGGTGGGGCAGGGTCAGTTCAGCTGTGTCCGCCACACCTTGGGGCAGTCGGCTCAACCGAAGCGTGAAGCCCTTACGAGTGATTTGCGCCTTGGTCCTGGGGCTTCGGGTCTCCACTGGTCACAGACTATCCCACGCCGCTCCATTCCCCCTAGGTTCCCTGGCCACCGGCATGGCTAAACAGCTGGGTTGCTGTATGGTCTGACCCCGAACGGTGGCGCAGTGCCCCGCCTCCTCGTCCGCTCCTGGGGGTCAGCCCACACGTCTCAGAGCCAACTTGAGGCCACTTCGCCCCCTTTCGGGGGCTGTTGCTGGTGAAGCTGAGATCACTTCATCGGTGTGGATACAACTTGCCTTCTTCTCATCCCGCACGTCAGCCACTGCGCAGCGTCAGGACGCGGCTCTGTCTGCGCGGGGCGAGACGGACCATTCGTGGCTCCAAGTGAAGCAAGCCGCTGGACCCGGGCATGCCCCGCGCCGCACCTCAGGACCTCGAAGCTTCACCACCCTGTCTGAAAGCCCCTCCCCATTGTCCTCAGACGACACTCCCATCCGCAGCCTTTCGCCTCTGCTAAGTGGTGATGGCGCTGGCGCCCTGGGCCTGGAACTGCGCGTAGACACCGCCCCGCCGCATGAGGTCAGCATGGGTGCCCTCCTCGGCAATGCCCTCCTCGGTCAGCACCACGATCCTGTGCGCCTTGCGCACAGTGCTGAGGCGGTGCGCGATGACGATGGTGGTCCGGTGAGCAGCGAGTCGTTCCAGGGACGCCTGCACCACCGCTTCGGACTCGTTGTCGAGGGCGCTGGTCGCCTCATCGAAGATCAGGATGCCGGGGTCTTTCAGGAACACGCGGGCGATACTCAGGCGCTGCTTCTGCCCGCCGGACAGTTTCACGCCGCGCTGACCAATGTCCGTATCGTACCCGTCAGGCAGGGCCATGATGAATTCGTGCGCTCCGGCCCACCTCGCCGCCTCGGTGATTTCCAGTTCAGTGGCGTCGGGCCTGCCGTACTGGATGTTGTCCATGACCGTGCCGCTGAACAGGTACACGTCCTGCTGAACCACACCGACGCTGCGCCGCAGCGATTCCAGCGTGACCTCCCGGATGGGCCTGCCGTCCAGGCGGATCTCACCGCCCGTCACCTCATAGAACCGGGGGATCAGGGCGCAAAGGGTGCTCTTGCCCACGCCGGAGGCGCCAACCAGGGCAATGAACTCCCCAGGTTCCACTTTCAGGTTGATGCCTCGCAGCACCGGCCGTGATGTGCTGGGGTACTGAAAGGTCACGTCACGGAATTCAATGGCCCCCCTGGGGTCCTGCATGGTTAGAGCCCCTGGGGCGTCCGTGATGTCCGGCTCAATCAGCATCAGCTCACGGAAACGCCCGAAGCCCGTGACCCCCTCCTGGAGCAGTCGCGCCAGGTTCACGAACCGGCGAATAGGTTCCATCAGAATTCCGACGCACATCAGATAGGTGATTAGCTCTGGCAAGGTCAGGGTGTCGCGCAGAATGGACAGCCCGCCGAACACCAGGACCGCGATACTCATCAGCTGCGTGAAGACGGTCATTCCCTGATAGAAGAACGTGTCGGCGTGATACCCGGCCTTGCGGCTGCGCACAAACCGCTCATTCTCAACATTGAAGCGGCTTTGCTCGAGGCTCTCCCCCGCGAAGGACTGCACCACGCGGATACCGGCCAGGGTGTCCTCGACCTGCGCGTTCACGTCGGCAATACGGGCGCGACTTTGCATCAGGGCGCGGTTCAGACGAAGGTTGAAGAAAATGGCGTAGGCGGCCATGAACGGCACGAAGGCGAACAGCAGCAGCGTCAGCGCCGGGTTGAGGTGAAACAGGATCACGAACACGCCACTGAACAGCAGCGCGGCAATAAACAGGTCTTCCGGACCATGGTGCGCCAGCTCCCCCACGTCGAACAGATCATTCGTGACGCGGCTCATGAGCTGGCCAGTCCGGCGGGAGTCGAAGAACCTGAAGGACTGCCGTTGCAGGTGGACAAAGAGATCACGGCGCATGTCACGCTCCATGAACGTGCCCATCATGTGACCCTGGTAATCCACGAAAGTGTTCGCGGCAATCTGCACGGTCAGCAGTCCCAGCATGAACAGCCCCACCCGCCACAGTTGCTCCCAAGAAGCCGGGCCGGGGGTGTCGAGTACGGTGCGCGTCACGTATCCGGCACACAGCGGGTAGATCAGCAGGACGCCCGCCACCAGCAGGGCACAGAAAAGATCAGTGAACAGGATGCGGCGGTAAGGGCGGTAATACGACAGAAACGCGATCAGTGAGGATTTCAAAACAGAAGGCTCCAGAAAACGCGGTGGGCCAGACACCCAGACGCGTTTTCCGGTTAAGCCGGTTCAGGTTCAGACCAGGACTGGCCAGGAACGGGCATCGCATGGAACGTCAGGACCTCCGCAAGAGAAGGCGAAAACAGAATGACGGTCAATGTGATGTCTCATGGTGAACTCCCTTGACCTCGAGCTTAAACGGCCACTATCCGCTGAAACATGGGCTAAATGGCCTATGGGGCCAGGAGCGGGCGACGCGGTGGCCGGTGGTGAGAAGCGGCCTGGGTACCCGTGCCCTCCCGCCGCCAAGGTCGTCTCACCGTTTCAGCCTCAGCGGCCGGGCTGTTGAACTCCAGGCGGCTGGAGCGAGAATCAGCGTCGCCCGCAAGGGCATGCAAACCTAGCCCACCCCATTCAGGGTCCTGATCGCACAGGAGCTGCTTTATCAGGAATCCCGCCTCTCTTCCCAGGGACATCTTGACGTTACAGCGGGTGCAAGGCGTTCTCAACCTGCATGTTCGGATCACCTATCTTCACTACCCAGCCCGTTCCGTTGTTCCCGCTCCCTAACGTCGCCGTCAATAAGCTGCGTTCAGAACGTGGCGGCAAACAGCGCAGTGGGTGGCCTGCTATTTAGGCCACCCGCCATTCAAGCCCCACTGACCGTCAACAACGTGCCATAACGCTCTAGGCTCCCCTTCCCAGAGGAGTTGATCAGAGCGGTATTAACCTTGTCCGCAAACGTTCAACGAATGTTGTAGGGCCTTCCGGTCATGCATTCGCGGCCGGAGACCAGGCTGACGCATCGCGGTGCCTGGCGCCTTCAGTTGAGAGGTCGGGTGTTCGTGGGCAGGGCGCCCCCCGCAAGCAACGCTGCGGCGGCGTCTTGAAGAGCCGTCAGGGCCACGCGCTGCGTGAAGGGTCCGGTCGAGACGCGACCCACCCCTAGGGCCTGAAGCTCGCTTGCAGGCAGGCTGACACCGGGCACGCTGATAACCGTGAGCCGGCGCGGCCCGAGGGCCTCAGCGACCGCCTGGATCTCTTCCCGCGCAACGAGGCCAGGCACGAAGACCACCGGGGCACCCGCCGCCAGGAAGGCGCGGCCCCGATGGATCGCCTCGTCGATGACGCCCGAGCGCGGCGCATCCTTCCCAGAGCGCACCACGGCATCGGTGCGGGCATTGAGGACAAAATCGATACCCGCCTCGCGTCCAGCAGCCATCACGGCCTCGACGGCGGCAACCGCCTCGTCCAGTGGTCTCATCCCGTCCTCGAGGTTTCCGCCAACCACGCCGATCTCGATGGCGCGCCGGGCCGTTTCCCCAGGATTGCCGTAGCCTGCCTCCAGGTCCATGCTGACGGGCAGGTCCACAGCCTGCACAATACGGCGCACCATGTCGAGATGCAGGTCGAGTGGGATGTTCTCGCCGTCGGGATAACCAAAGGTGGAGGCGATGGAATGACTCGCAGTTGCCAGCGCCCGCGCGCCGGTGGCCGCGATGACCTGCGCGGAGACGACATCCCAGACATTGGCGAGGGTGAGGATTTCTGGCGCAGTGTGGAGGTCAAGCAGAGCACGGGCTTTGTGGGCAAGGTCATTGGGAGCGGTCTGGGTCATATCGGACTCCTTGGGGGTAATCAGGCGGAGCGCAGCGCGTCGACACTGCGGCAGGTGATGGACTCGAAGCGTCCAGGGTCGCGCGACGAGCGGGCGAGCAGCATCGCGCCCTCCAGGGTAGCGAGGAAGACCCAGGCAGCCTCTGCGGGGGGACCAGAGAACTGGAACGCTCCCTGTGCTCGCCCCTCGTTGATCACGTGGGTAAGCCAGTCCTCGTTGAGATCGAAAAAAGCGCGCACCTCCTGCCGGACAGGCCCGGGGAGGGTGCTGTCCTCGGCGGCGAGGACGGTGCACAGGCAGATGCGCCCGTCCTCGTGGACCACCCGGCGGTAAGCCGCCACGTACTGCTCCAGCCGGCGGGCGGGGGAAAGGGCTCCCAGGCTCTCCAGGGTCTGCTCCAGACGCTCCCGGTAGCGGCGAACGAGGGCGGCGCCGAGGTCGGTCTTGCCGGGAAAGTGGTAGTGGATACTGGCGTTGCGAATTCCCAGCCGCTCGCCGATGTCCTTGTAGCTGACGGCGTGATACCCCCGTTCCTGGATGAGTTGCTCGGCCGCATCCAGCAGGCGAGTGCGCGTGTCAGTCTGCTCAGACATGGCAGCAGTCTCTACCTACATGTAGGTAGATGTCAAGCGGCTGAAAAAATGAGCGGCAGCACCCTTCCCCTGCTGACGGTCTGTCGGCCAGCAGCACTGACAAAGTCACCGTCAAGTTGGTCAAAGACGCTGCCTGACCGCTTGAAGGAGTCGCTCCCACTCATAGCGAGCGGATGGAGCTGTTGGTTGGCGTATCAACCACAGCCTGACAGGTCGCCCAGTCGTTAGCGGCTGACGAAGGTGCTGTCGGTTGGCCCGGCAGAGGTGGCCCCGGTCGCCACCACCAGCGCGTCGCCAATGACATCGGCCACCGGGGACTGGCGTGGGCCAGGCAGCGCTGGCAACGTGGACCAGGTGTCGGTAGCGGGGTCATAGGCGAAGACCTGCGCGCTCTCGCGCTCACCCACCGTCACGCCGGCGGCCACGATGATCCGTCCCCGCCAGCCGAAGGTCGAGGAGGTGATATGCCCTAGCGGGATCGGCAGCGGACTGACCGCCTGCCAACTGTCAGTGGTGGGGTCATAGACGTCCACCTCAGTCTGATTGCCATTCGCCTCGTCACCGAGGTGCTGCCCACCGATGGCGTAGATCAGCCCGTTCATCGCCGCGCCCGCGAGGTGGTTGCGCGGGTTGGGCATGGGCGCTGCCGTTCGCCATGAGTCTGTGCCGTCCAGATTCAGCACCCAATGATCTGCGTGATCGCTCAGGTACCTGCCGCTGGCGTCACGGTCAACACCGCCAAAAAAGTGGAGCTCGCGTCCCAGACGCACCAGCGCTCCCGCCCCACGCCCCATCGGCAGCCCTGGCAGGGGCGTCCAGGTGTCGCCTGCGACGTCATACTGCCAGACGGCGTTGGTCTCGGGGCCGGGATGGTCCCCCAGAAAACCCCCGGCCAGGTAGACGCTCTGCCCGTCGACGGCCACGCCCGCATGGGTCACGAAATTGGGAATGTCACCCAACCGGGTCCAGCGGTCGGCGGCGGGATCGTACACGCTGGCCGCACGGGTGGCGATGGGCCTGTTGTTGACGTTCTTGTCGAACCCCCCGAAGACATACAGCTTGCCGCCAACCGTCCCACCTTGCCCCTCGTAGAGCGTCGTGGGCGCGGGGGCGAGTGCAGTCCAGGACTGCAACTGCGGCTGGGGTTGCGGCACGGGGGCGTCGCCCGGTTCCTCGCCGACGGCCTGCGGGGGTGCACTGGGCTGCGACGCGTTGGGCTGGTCGCAGGCCGCCAGGGTCAGCAGCAACGCCGCTCCCCAGATGCGCCAGTTTCGTGCTCCTCGAGTGTCCTGCATACCACCGTTTTTTCGGTCGCGCCCGTCTTGCTTTCTCATAGGTTTTGCCCTCCTCCGTGGCACACGTCCGGTGGACGGCTTCGACGTGCTGCAATGACCTGAGGCTATTGGAAGTGCTTCCTGAGGTGACACTGTATAAATTTTCACACTGGAAAAGAAAGCCCTCCCTCTAGGGGTGTTGCTCTTTGAAAAAGATGCCGTTCAGCAGCCTGGCGACGTTCACTGGCCAGAACCCGGGACGCCAGGACCCATGACACAACCGCGGGAAGCGAGCAGTATGTTCAGGCATGGCCACCAAATTGCGGATTGTTCAGATCGACAACGAGGAGATCGTAATCAAGGGGGCGACAGACAAGACCATTGCCGAGGCGAAAGAAGCCATGACGGCGGGCAGTCTCCTTACAGTGGAGAAAAAAGGGAGGGTATACCACCTGGGCGGGCGGCACATCGTCCGTCTCGAGATTGAGCACGATGACGATCAGGACGACGAACAGGCCTGATACCTGGCCGCACGGGTGATAAACGGCGCCGCGCAGGAGGCCTGGGGCTCCTGCACCTAGGGGCAGCGTGGGGTGAAGTTGATGAAACGGAGCAGGGCCGCCCCACCGAGCGGCCCTGCTCGTGTCGTCCGATTACTTGAGTCGCTGGCCGAGTTGCACCACCCAGATTTTGCTGGGCGTGCCGGTCTTGTTGTCGCCAATCCCGAAATCGTTGTCGTTGGTCAGGGCAATGGTCGAGGGCGTCAGGATCGCCAGCCCCTCGAGCTTATCGTCCATGATCCCCGCGTCGGCTGATTTGAACACCAGCTTGCGCGTGGAGGTCTGGATACCCAGCGCCGCGAGATCGGTAGCGATGTCCTCGTAGGTCAGCTTGCCTTGGTCGGGCAGATTCAAGACGTTAGTGGCGGCACTGAAGTCGTCCACGAACAGCTGCACCAGTCCAGCCGCGCGTTCCAGGGTCAGCAGCTTTTCTCCAGTGATCCAGGCCGTATCGCTGAATTTCAAGTCGGCCTGCTTGCCGCCCGCCGGGTAATCTCCAATCGCGCTACCCCGCGTCAGGTACTCCCCCACCACCCGGGCATCTAGAGGGTCGGTCACGTCCAGTTTCAGGGTGCGCAGGATGCGGCTGCTCTTGTAGGCGTCGGCCTTGGTGTCCCCCATCGGGCTTTGCAGGGTGACCCAGGCTGTCTTGCCGTCGCCACTGAGACTGACGTTCTCGAAACCCCGATTCGAGCGGCGCTGGGCGTAGACATCGGGCAGAATGTTCTTCACCGGATAGGCTGCGCCGGTCAGCGCCTTGCTGACCGGGGTGTAGCGCATCAGCACCTGGCCTCCCTCACTCAGGATGGCAATGGACGGGGACGTCTCCTCCACCGTGATGAGCCGGCCGTCAGGAAAGCGGGCAAGGCCCTCGGTGTCCATCCCGTTCACGTTGAAGGGCAGCGGTGTGGTGCTGGCCTGATTCTCGAAGGGCAGTTCCTCACCCTTCATGTTGGTGAGACCGGTGATGCCCTGCCCCTCAGGGCCAGTGAGCCTGGTGAAACCCACTGGCACAATGGTCTGGCCCTCCACCCGGAAGCGGGTGAGGGTGGGCGCAAATTCAGGCAGGGGAAAGATCTTGCCGTCGGCCTTTCCCTCTGCGTTGAGGTGGTCTTCGTTGGGGCCACGGTCTGTAATTCCCAGAAATTCCCCGTTTGGAAGCGCCACCAGGCCGCTGCCGATGGCAGGAAGGGCGGTGTTGGCCAGACCATTGGCTCTGGCCCGGACCACCTGTTCGGTGCTGTACCCGAGGGCAGTCAGCTCGGTGGGAGGAAGGCTGGCCTGGGCAAGGATTTTGACCCGACCATCCGCTGTGGGCGCAGATGGATAGGGCGTCATGTCCTGCGTGGTGGGAAGGGTAGGAGAGCAGGCGACGAGTGACAGGGCAGTCGTCAGGCCGAGGGCAACGCGGGTAGATGTCAACATCGGCAAAACTGTAAAACGCGTGTGTCAGCATCGTATCCGCTGTACACCGGCGCGGGCCGGCCTCAGGGGCGACTCTGAAATCGGGGATGGACACACCGAGCAGGGAAGTGTCTGGCCTGGAGGAGATCATAACCTCAATGGCCTGGAACACCCCTTCAACTGGTCCCGGTCGCGCCCGATGCAGTTCAGGACAGGCTGAGGCAGGTGACCTGACTGTGACAACTTGCCCTGAAAATCGGGCCATGACGCACTGTAGGGAAGTGAGACCTACCTTCAAAGACCAGGCCAAGCTTGATCTGGAGCTGGCCGCCGATGAGTACCGGCTGCTCGCCGACCTTCTCCTGCTTCACATTGAAGCTAATCCGGTGCGGCATGAACAGCTTCATTCTCTCGTGCACCGGCTTTTCGTCCTGGCCGTTCAGGCCGATCGTACGGCGCCCGGGGACGCGTCGCAGGCTGTGCGCTGACATACACCAGATTGAGGCCGAGCGCAGATCCCGTTTCTCAGAAGGTGATTGTCTCCTGTAGACACAGGTGTCTGGAGCCACGCCTTTTAAGATTGCTGTTTGCCCCCCTGACTTCTGAATCAACTCACCCCACTGCTCTACGCCTGGAAAGTGCCATCTGCATTGTCGATACGGTATTGGGCGCAAGCGCATGTGCCCCCTAGCGACAAAGGGAATGGCCCTCCGCTCTTCGTGAACAGGGCGAACGGGTTAGGCCACGACTCTGGATGTCACCTGATGCGCTGAAGTGCTTCTCTGCAGGCGATCTGGAGAGACCAGGTCCACCCAGAAGTCACTTCCAACTTAACATCTTTCGCCTTTTGACCGGTGTGCCAAACTTTTGCGCACACCGGAAACGAGAGACGGTGTTCTATGCCGACTTCTATAACTGCCCGAACGCTGTGTCTCCTGGGCCTCCTCGCGGGGTACTGAGGCCAGCAAGCGGTGGAGTGAGAGCTGGATCGCGGACAACAATGCCCCTCACTTAGCACGGTCTTCTATGCCTCAGTCTCCCCTCTCCTTGTCCCCGCTCCCACCCGGTTGACTCCTCTTGAATGTCCATGGGTCAGAGTTCTGGGGCAGCCTCTCCACCCCCATTGAGGTTGACTGCGCCGTCTTCCTCTCTCTCCTGCTCCTTCTTGCGGCAGTTGCCCTGGCCCAGCTTCTGACCCTTCTCGTGTGTGGCCCGCATCTTATGCCGGGGCACGGCCACGACGGCTCCAGCGAACAGAGCGAGATGTCGGACCTCCTCCTGCGAGATCACCGCAACACTGGATCATTGGAACCTTTTCCCCTGCCTGGGGCTTACGACGTTCCTGAAGTGATTGACACGGACGAGCTCAGAAGCTTTGAGGCGACGTGTGAACTGCCCTGGCTCCTGGCTCCGCATGGCAGAATATGTCCCAGTCACTTACACGGCCCGCTGTCACGACCTCTCAGGGCCATCCCATCGAGGGATAGGGGAACAGGGACGAGCAGAGCTCGTCCCTGAATTGCCGACAGCGAACCTGGGAATTTCTGTCCCTTCATGCCCGCGTTTCGAACCTTCATAGCCACATCCGAACCACACTCGCCGCCCTCAGACGAAACCACCGCTGCCCGCGCACGCCAGGCGGCGGAATGGGCCTTTGTGGCCCTTGATGTTAAGTTGCCAGAGCCCCGGACCCATCTTCCCTGCCTGGGCGGCGCCAGGCCGCCTGCTCCCCATCACACCGGCGGCGCAGAACCGGAAGAGCGTGCATATGAGACCGCAGGTGAGCGTGTGGGCGCCATCCCAGTGCCATCCGCTCCTCTCTACGCTGTTCTCCTCGGTCGGAACACAGAGTCCGACATCGACCAGGAGGCTGTTCATGCGTTATCGTCCCTTGCTGTCTTTTTCCCTGGCGCTCGCCGCCGTCACTCTCCCCGTCGCCCGGGCGGCCCATCCGATGGACGTTCAGATCGTACCCGACACTGTCAGGACGGTGAGCAAGGTGGTCACCTCGGCGGGCGGCCAGCTTACCGTTCAGGGAGCGGACGGCACGACCTACACACTGACCGTTCCGGAAGGAGCTTTATTGGGGCGGGAGACTATCCGCATGACGCCTGTGATTCGGGTGGACGCGCTACCTCTGCACGGCGGTCTCATCGGGGCGGTCCACCTCGAACCGAAGGGTCTGGAATTCCTCGAACCGCTCACGCTCACCATCACGCCGCGCACGAAACTCGACGCCTCGCAACTCCGCGCTTTCAACTCACACGCGCTCGGCCAGGAGTTCTACCTGCAGCCGCTGCGGGTGTCGAACGGGGGCGTGGAGATGCTGCTGAATCACTTCTCGAACCCCGGCGTGGCCCTGGCGACAGTTGCGGACGAGGACCTGCTCGCCCCGCTCGTGCCCACCGATCCGCGCGACCGGCTCGAAACGGATGCGGCGCGCAGCAAGGCCGACGCAACCTTTATGAAAGGCGTCTACAGCGACAAGGTGCGGCCCGAACTCACCGCCGCGCAGATGGACGACGCGCGGCTCAAGAGCGCGATCAAACTGTTCCTCGCCTGGCGCAACTCGGTCCAGTCGAGTGGCCTGGATGAGGTCATGAAAGCGCAGATCTTCGAGGGCTGGAGCCTGATCGCCAGGGGCATCGAGCATGCGGTGAACCGTGCATCCGCGTCGTGTGTGCAAGACCGCGACCTCTCACGGCTCACCGATCTGCTGGGATGGATCACCTGGGTGAAGCGCAACCCGCGCCTCGGGCCGTACTTCACGGGCAAGCTCGCCGCGTTCGAGGCCAAGGCGGAGAATTGCGCGACCTTCGAACTCACCTTCGACTCCGTGCTAGACGAACACACCCTCGAACTCTCCGACGGCGATGGACCAGACCCCACGAACCTGACGAGCCACTTCGAGATGGGCGCCAAAGTGACCGTCAAGTATTCGGTCGCAAAGGGCACGCTGGAAGGTCAGGGGCCGATGGAGTCCAGAGCGTACACGACGAAGGGGTATTCTTCCTGGCACTCCGCCGCGAGCCCACCTGACTGCACGGCGAGCGCTGGCTCCATCAGGAACAACCCGTCACCGTTCATCGTTGGGACTGCCGGGGAGTTCGTGAGCGCGCTTGACCTCGACTCTCTGCTGACTGACCTCACGACGGGTCGTCAGGCGGTGGGGGTGGACTTGACCTTCGTGCCTGGCACTGTGATCCACCGCTTCCGCATGGCGTGTGATGGGGAGGCCGAGACGGATGTGGACGGCGTGGAGGCGCACACTGGCTGGAGCGTGATCATCCGCAAGGTGCTGAAACTGCAAGACGAGATTGCAGAGCCCTGGCAGGCGAAGGACATGGTCTTCCTGAACGGTGTGGCCGAGCATACCTGGGACCACGCCTACTCGGGCGGGTCCCTTCTGGCCGACCCGGAGGACGAAGACGAGGACCTCTTCCGTCAGACGCTACGGGGCATCTCGCGGCTTACGCTACGGCATACCCCCCAACCCTGACGCCAGAGGAGCGCCACGAGCCTCTCCGGACTCGTGGCGCTCTGCTGCTGAGCATATTCAGCGGCGGGTCATGGAGAGGCTCCCCCTCCCCAGGTCGTCGCCCTCGTAGTTCGTCCAACGCACTTCGCCCTGGTAGCGGTTTCCCTCGAATCGCCCCTGCACCTTAAGTGCCATCGTGCGGCCCTCGACCTCCAGGCCGATCTCGAGCGTTCCCGTCTCGCTGTTGCCGTTGGCATATTTCACCGGGTCATCTCCATACCCGATGATGCGCGGTGAATCGTCTTGGAGCTTGAACGCCACCGGGTACGTCTTGTCGTTCACCGTGATGACCGCGTTCCACGTCCCGCTTGCCGTCCACTTCGCAGGCGCGGTTGGAGTCGCAGGCGCGCTTGAAGTGCCCGCATTCGATGAGGAACTCGACGACGCGCCCCAGCTCGGGGAGCTGTTCGGCGTCCGCGTCGTCTCAGGCAGCGTGCCGGGCGGTCGGTTGAACAGGAGCTTGTCACCGTCGAGCGTGAGTTCCAGGGTGTGCTGACCGTTCGTCTCGACCCGGACACGCCACAGAGCGCCGTACGGTTTGATGTGATTTTTGGCCGTGGAGACCTTGCCCGGCGTGCAGGTGTAGCCTGTCGCGGAACTCGTCGTAGGCGTGAATGTCAGCTCGTTGTTGCTGTCCCTTACCTTGCCCTTCTCAGTCACGAGAAGCTTCGAGGTGCAGCCGTACGTCGTGACGACCGTGAGGCCCGTTCGCTCGTAGGTGAAGTTCGGTCCGAACCTGAGGATCTGACTCGTGCCGCTCGCCTCGGCCCACTTGCCCGTGGCGGTGTTGTAGTACTCGGTGGGCGACACAGCGCCGTTGTGCCATTCGCCGTGCAGGAAGGCGGACACATTCGAGGGCGGCGGTGGGGCCGGCGTGCGGCGCACGTACTTCGCGCTGCCCTGCCCGGTCTTGAGGGTGAGTTCGCCCTTCGCAATCGACCACGTCATCGTGGTTGTACTTGACGCCGCCTGTGACGTCAGGCTCAGGCCCTGCCGTCTGCATCCATTGTTGAGACGGTCGGGCGTGTAGGCGAGTTCCTTGTCGACCCCCCTGGCCTTCAAGGTGATCTTGTTGCCGGAGGCGGCGAAGGTGCCGCGCTCTACGACCACGCTCATGACCTGGCAGGTGATCGGGTAGCCGGTGGTGCCGAACGACGAGGGGTAAGACGTGGACTCGAACTCGGTGAGCACGTACGTGCCGTCCTTGTTCAGCACCACGCGTCTCGAGTCTCCACTCGCTCCGCCGAAGTCCTTCGTATACACGCTGGCGGGGTACTGGGCGCCACTGAGCCACTCACCGACAAGGCTGGCAGGCACGGGCGCAGCGGAGGCGGGACAGAACGGCAGGGTGAGGAGCAGGGCGGGTGGCAGGAAGCGTCGGAAAATGGTCATTATCGTGTCCTTTGAGGAAGCGCGGAGAAGTGGGGCGCTTCAAACTGGGGACACTGTGCAGGGCAGAGGATGGCAGACCGATGATGAGGGTGGTTTGGTTTTGCGCAGAAGGAGAGCAGTCTTGAGGAGAGGCGGCACCCTGTTGACGAACCGTAGCGTTCCCAGCGGAGCGCTCCCGGAACGACAGGATCAGGCCAGGGTGCTGACCCGTGGCCTGTAGGGCTCCTCCAGGTAACGCTGTTCGTCCTCGCTGAGGATAAGGTCGGCGGCGGCCACTGCATGTTCAAGGTGATGCATCTTCGTCGCGCCGATGATGGGGGACGTCACGCCAGATTGGTGCATCACCCAACTCAAAGCCACTTGCGAAGGGTGCACACCCTTCTGCTCCGCCAGGCTCTGCACCCGGTTGGCGATTTCCAGGTCAACCTCACCGCCGAAGAGCTTCTGGCTCATGGCGTCACTGTTGCCCCGCGTGGTCTGACCGGCGCCACCCTGGCGATTCCCAGCCAGGAAACCGCGTGCCAGCGGACTCCACGGCAAGAAGCCCAGGCCATCCTCTCGGCACAGTTTCAGCATCTCACGCTCTTCTTCACGGTAGAGCAGGTTGTAGTGATCCTGTACGCTCACGAAGCGGCTCCAGGCCCTCAGATCCGCCAGGCCGTTGGCGCGCGCCACCTGATAGGCCAGGTGATTCGAAACCCCGATGTACCGCACCATGCCCAGCCGCACCAGGTCGTTGAGTGCTTCCAGCGTCTCGTCCATCGGCGTGTCGCGGTCCTGACCGTGGATCTGGTACAGGTCAATGTAATCCGTACCCAACCGCTTCAGGCTGGCCTGCACGCCATCGAAGATGTGCTTGCGCGACAGGCCGCGCTGTGTGACCCCCGGCCCCATTGGGTGGTCCACCTTCGTGGCCAGCACATAGGCATCCCTGGGGGCGAGTTCACGCAGGCATTTCCCTGTGATCTCCTCGCTGCGGCCGAGTGAGTACATGTCGGCGGTATCGAAGAAATTGATGCCGAGTTCCAGAGCCCTCTCGAAAAAAGGCCGACTCTGTTCTTCGGTCAACACCCAGTCACGCCATTTCGGATCACCGTAGGACATGCAACCCAGGGCCAGACGGGAAACCTTGAGGCCGCTGCGGCCCAGTTTGACGTATTTCATGTGATCCTCCGGCCTTGTGTCAGATTGAAGCCCAGCGCGTCGTTGGCTGCTTGATGTTGGGCAGCGGCGTGTTCTCCGCATGGTAGGGGTGGACAGAATGTCTCGTGGTGCGCTCCCAGCATCTATCACACGAAGCCGACGAATCCCCACCCAGGCCGATGCTCAGCCACAGCATCAGGAATATCACAGCGGCTCTGCCGCAGCAGGTGAAACCAGCTCGGCAGCCTACTTCTTTTCTTGACACCGTGCGGTCAACACCCACCATCGCCCGTGACGAATCCGACTTGACGGCCCATTATCAGACCTTTGTCACTCCCAAATCGCGCAGGCTGCTACGCTCTGGTGTGCTTCCGCTCGAAGGCCGCGGGGCCGGTCACCTCAACGCCACAGTCCTAGCCACAAGTGACCGGGGGGCATGCGGGCAGATTGCTTTACCGATCCGTCCGTCCTGCGCTGGATGCGCCAGCTTTCCTGTTGTTCCTGGCAAGCTGGAACGGTGATCGGTGGCCCCTGATCGTCCCTACCCAAGGGGATAGCTTCACCAGGTTGGGCGCGCCCAGCACGCTGTCTGGACTGACGTGCGTGTCTTGGAATGCCCTAAAGGTGGTGCACAGCATCGACACCTTCACGTGCTGTGACTTCATCATTGGCCGTGCCCTCAAAGACTGAAGGCTTTTCCATCAACCCAGACTTTCATTCTCTTATACAAACAAAGGGTGATTTATGTTTGACATCAATGACTTCGGCGGCATCATCTACGGCGCGGACTACAACCCAGAGCAGTGGCCCCGTGAAGTCTGGCGGGAGGATGCCCAGCTGATGCGGGAAGCCGGAGTGAATCTCGTCTCGCTGGGCATCTTCTCCTGGGCGCATCTGGAACCTCAGCCGGACACCTATGATTTTTCCTGGCTGGATGAGGTCATGGACCTGCTCCACGAGCACGGCGTTGGGGTCAATCTCGCCACGGCCACGGCGTCTCCTCCCCCCTGGCTCTCCTTGAAATATCCAGACTCCAGGCCCGTCACCGTGGATGGCGTGCGGTTGGAAGTCGGGGGACGCCAGCTGTACTGCCCCAGCCATCAGGCCTTTCGGACGCAAGCGCGGCAGCTCATCACGCAGATCGCTCAGCGTTACCAGGGACACCCGGCTCTCAAGCTGTGGCACGTCAACAACGAATACGGCTGTCACATTGATCAGTGCTTCTGCGGGCTCTGCGCAGAGGAGTTCCGCCTCTGGCTTCAGGAGAGGTACGGTACGCTGGACGCCCTGAACACCGCGTGGGGCACCGCGTTCTGGAGCCAGCGCTACGGAGCCTGGGCCGAGATTCAGCCTCCCAGGCGCGCGCCGACCTACGCCAACCCCACCCAGCAGCTCGACTGGCGGCGTTTTTCCAGCGACAATCTGTTGTCCCTCTACCGCATGGAGGCCAGCATTCTGCGCGAAATCTCGCCGCAGACCCCCATCACGACCAACTTCCTGGGCTTCCTGCCCGGACTGGACTACTTCAAGTGGGCACAGGAAGAAGATGTGGTTTCACTCGACGCTTACCCTGACCCCAGCAGTTCCCGCCCCCACCTGGAAGCAGGCATGACGTTCGACATCATGCGCTCCCTGCGCGGTGGCCAGCGGTGGATTCTCATGGAACAGGCGACGAGCGCCGTGAACTGGCGTGAACGCAACACCCTGAAGCGCCCTGGGCTCATGCGCCTCCTCAACCACCAGGCACTTGCGCACGGCGCGAATGGCCTGATGTTCTTCCAGTGGCGGGCATCTCGCGCAGGGGCGGAGAAGTTCCACAGCGGCATGGTGCAGCACGTCGGACCACAACGCTCCCGCGTCTGGCAGGAGGTTCAAGCCCTGGGGCAGGAACTGAAGTCGTTGACGGAGCTGACCCAGGCGCGCGTGCCCGCCCGTGTGGCCATCATGTTCGACTGGAACAGCTGGTGGGCGTTGGAGATCGACAGCAAGCCTGCGGCTCTCAAGTTGATGCCGCTGGTGCAGAAGTGGTACGCCGCCCTCAGGCAACTCGGGCAGAACGTCGATTTCGTGCATCCAGAAGGCAACCTGACCGCCTATGACGTCGTGGCCCTCCCCAATCAGTACCTGCTGTCGCACGCTGCCGCTCAGAATGTCCGCCAGTTTGTGAATGGGGGCGGCACGTTGGCGACGGGTTTTTTCAGCGGCATTGTGGACGAGCACGAACACATTCAGCTGGGGGGTTACCCTGCGTTGATCAGCGACGTGCTTGGCCTGTGGGTCGAAGAGTGGTTGGTCATGCAGCCGGGCGAGACCAATCAGGTACAGCTTCGCGAGAATGGCGCCACGTACGATGTTCACCACTGGGCCGAAGTCATCCATGTGACGGGTGCGGAAACGGTCGCCACCTTCCAACAGGATTTTATTGCTGGTCAACCGGCCATCACGTCCCACAGGTTTGGCGCCGGACACGCCTATTACCTGGGCGGCGACTTTCCCGAAGCAGCTGTCATCGACCTGCTGGAAGAAATTTTGACTCACGCAAATGTTCCCCTGAGCCGGCTGCCCGCCACCCTCAACGTCACCCTGTCGGACCTTGGGAACGCGCAGGTGCTGCATCTTCTCAATGTTCACTCGACGGAATCTCTGGACGTCAGCCTTCCTGATGGAGGGAGCCGCTTTGAGGATGGTGGATCCCTCCCAAAGGTCTTGACCTTGCCGCCGTACGGCGTGGCGCTCGTTCGGTACAGCCGTGACGTCCGTCTGGATGAGTTACAGGTCTTGGAATAAGCTCCTGCAGCCGCATTGAGCCGCCAGGTACCATCCACTCAAGGAAACTGGACTGACACACGGACGTTGTCAGTCCAGAGAGGTCTGAACGCCTCTCCCCCACCAATGGCATCTCCTGGATTGACCACCCGAGCCCGGTGTTCTCCCGGCGTCAAAGGGAACGCGGATATTCGCTCGCCGACTCTCATCCATCTGCCGAAAGGTCACAGAAAGCTGTTGGCGTAGGGTGACGCGGTGCCCAGTGCTCACAAGTCCCCGGGTTCCGGTTGCCCTGGCGGTGATCGGCAGCGCGGTGCAATTGGGCCACCGGGAAGAGGGCGGGGTCCCCGGCGGTTTCTAGAGCAGGTCCGCGTGAGGACGGGGGTAGCGGTCCACCGGCTGTAGCGGTCCGTTTACGAACAGGGGGCCGTGCTCAATCTCTTTTTTCAGGAACATCCCGACACTAAGGCCGCCAGACCATTCTTCCATGAAGCGCTCTTTGCTTAAGGACAGTCGAGGACGAAGGGCCGACATGACGCCCTTGCTCCTGGCGGGAGTTCTATACCGGGCCCTCTTTGGGGAGCGTGAAGCCGAAGGTGGCGCCCCCACCCAACTGGCCCTCGGCGAAGACCTGGCCCCCGTGTTTGAGGATCAGGCGGCGAACAGTGGCCAGCCCCACCCCTGTTCCATTCACTTCGTCAGCCCGGTGCAGCCGCTGGAACAGGTTGAACAAGCGGTCCTGATAGCGCGGATCGAAGCCCAGGCCGTTGTCCTTTACGCAGACCCTCCAGGCCCCGCCCTGGTCGTCTGCCCAGATCCGGATGCTGGCCGGATCCCGGGTGCGGGTAAACTTCAGCGCATTCTCAGTCAGCTGGGTGAGCACCTGGCCCAAAGCACCTCGGTCCCCCCAGACACGGGGGAGGTCTGCCACTTCCCACGCGACGTTCCGGGTCAGCAGATCGGGGAGCAGCGTGGTCTGGATCTCTGACATAAGGGCGTTCAGGTCGACCACACCTGGCTGCAGGGTCTGTTGGGCCGCGTGCGACAGGTCTAGCAGGCCATCGATCAGGGTGTTCATCTGCTTCCCAGACTGTTCAACGATATCGAGGTAACGTGCGCTGCGTTCGTCGAGCCTGCCGTCCAGAGTCTTCCGCGCCAGCTCCAGGAAGCCGATGATGTGCCGAACTGGGGCCCGCAGGTCGTGCGATACCGAATACGAAAACGCCTGCAATTCCGCAGTCGAGTCCGCAAGCTCCCGTGTGCGGACGTCGAGCGCGTCCCGCTGGGCGGTCACCATCCGGGTCTGCCGTGCCCGGTCAAGGGCCAGGTCCAGGCTGCGCCCAACCGCGCGGAAGATCCCTTTGCTCCGGTCATCCCAGAGCGCCGAGGCCTGGGATCCGATCATCAGGACGCTCTCCAAACGTTCATTCACGAAGTATGGGTAGCCGCCGACCGCTTGATAGATCCCAGACTCCTGGATCAGCAGTCCGGTGTCGCGCCAGTGGTCGATATACGTGGCCGTGTTCTGCTGAAGCCCCAGGGCAATGCTGGAGTGCTGCAGGGGAAAGCCCCGGAGCAAGTGCGGCAGCAGGGTGGGATCGGCCGAAGGGCTCCAGGCAGTGGCGCTGAACAGGTCGCCATCCCGCTCAAAGTAAGCGGCCTCCACAGCACAGGTCTCATGAAGCAACGTGATCGCCTGCTCGACCAACGCCTGAACATCGGTCTCGCTGCCGACCAGCTCGGCGAAACGCGTAAAAGCTTCCAGGGCGGTGCGCTCCTCGTCCAACCGGCGGATCTTGGCAACGCGGTCCAGAGCCAGTTCGAGATTCTGGACCACTGTCTCGAGCACCACGCGGTCCACACTCGACCAGGTGCTCTGATCGAACAGCACGAATGCCAGCACCCCAATCAGCGTCCCTTCCATCCGCAGCGGTAGGGTGGCGGTCGCACTGATGTGTTCCACGACTGAAGCCAGCTGACCGCTGTCCAGATCGGAGACGTCCTGGAAATATGGTTGCCCCGTCGTCCAGGGGATCAGCAGGCTGTGGGTCTCCAGGTACGGCAGGCCCGCGTCGACCGCCGCCTGCAACTGGGCCGAACGCACACTGCCGTGCTGCAGCTGGCTGCACCAGCGTTCGCCCTCGAGAGTGAAATACATCGCTGAGCCGTCTGAGAGCAGCGATATCGCCACCTCCTGGGCGCGCCGGATGAGCACAAGTGGGTCGGTGGTGAAGGTCAGGTGCCGTGTGAGCTCCGCAAAGGCTGCCAGGGCGCGGGTGTGGGCCAGTAACTCGGCGTTGCGAAGCGCCAGTTGACGGGCCGTCTGGGTGCGTTCCAGCGCCAGGGTCAGGCTCCGCCCGACCGAACGCAACAAGGCCTGTTGCGCTTCGGTCCAGCGGTGGGCGATCGGGAGAACCACGGTGAACAGCGAGTGCAGTTCACCGTTCACCAGCAGGGGATAAGCAGCGCTCGCTGCAAACCCTTCGCTGGTGTCCATACCCCCTACCTGGACGTCCCAGGCGTTGGTGAACACAGGCTGCCGGGTCTGGGACACCTCTAGGAACAACGGGGACTCCACCGGAAGGCCGGCCGTAATGACCGCGACCTGCTCGGGTCCCAGGTTGTCACTCCAGACCCTTGCCTTCCAAAGGTTTCCCTCCTCCTCGTAGTAACAGATGCTCGCCCCTGGGAAGCAGCCCTGCAGCACGGTGATCACCTGCCCAGCCAGCACCGCGAGGTCAGTTTCACTGCCCACCGCCTCGGTAAATGCCACGAAGGCGGCCTGGGCGGCCCGTTCTTCCTCAAGGTGCCGGGTCTGTTCCTCCAACTGCCGGGTGCGCTCCTGAACCCGGGCCTCCAGCATTCTGGTCGCCTCCGCGCGCCCAAGCGCGATGGCGCACTGCGCTGACAGCGTCTTCAGGAAACGCCGTTCCTCGGGTGGGAAGTGATGCGGTTCCGTGAAGTCGAGCACGATGACGCCCAGAGGACGGTCGTCCAGGAACATCGGAAGCGTCGCATTGGCAACCGCGGCCAGTCCCCCGGTGCGACTTTCGAGGTCCGGATAGGCTTCCTTCAGCGCGCCCGCGTACTCGAAGTACAATGCCTCGCGCATGCGCAGAATGTCGGCAATCAGGACGTGGCCCTGAACCGAGCTTTCCTGCCAGACCGTCGGAGTTTCTGCTTCGTAGCCCTGACTTCCCGCAATCGTCATCTGCTGATCAGCCTGGTCGACCAGCAACACGATCCCGGCAACGGCTCCGAGGACTTCCACAGCCGGGGTGAGCACAAGCTCAATGACCTCCCGCTCCGTACTGGTTGCAGCGAGTGCTTCAGTGATCTGCTGAAGGTGGTCTGCCAGTGAAGCAAAGGGCTCCAGATTGGAGCCGGGCAGAGAAGTCATACCACAACATAACGCCTGTGGGCCGTGGCGAGTGGCTTTGGCCCGGTGACGCGGTGCTGAGCAGTTATTCCCTCCGCAGGGTTCTGGCCAGTGAAAAGTGCCTCTCCCTGACCAGGTCAAGCCAACACAACTGCAGGGATGATCGAAAGATCACGCCATCCCTGCTTTTTGCCCTCACCTGAGAGCGACAAATGAACAGAGTCCTCAGGATTTCTTCTTGTTCCCGTCGTTGCCCCCGCCGCTCTCACTGCCGTTGCGGCGGCCATCTCCGTTCTTCTCATCGGCACTGGGCTTGTTGCCCCCCGGGTCACGCTTGCCCTGGCCCTTGCCGTCGTTCGAGTTGCTGTGATCCTGCGGATTGGTGTTGCGGGTCATGCTTCAGGTTGAGCGCTCAGAGCTTTCAGCGGGTGAGAGTACAATCAAGACGCGTCTTTCAGGGGTTAGGTTTCGGAATTCATCTGTCCTCAACCACTTGTAACTTTTCCCGAGATTCCAGTGATTTTGGAAAATTCTCGGCAGGAATCCAGCAGGCAATTATGCGTCTCCGTTCTCCAGCCCTTAACGCTCAAGGATAAGGAACTTGACACATCTGCTTCTAAAGATCGTCCCTGGCTGCATTTCCCAGCATGGAGCTGACCTCTCAAGACACCCTGATGCGGAGTTGAGAGGTGACGAACCCTGAACGGAGCACTGTGGGGCAACGGCGCCCCCGAATGCCGACGGGGACCATCCCCATGCCATCCTTCGTCTGGCAGGCTGCGTCTCATGACCTCTTTCCGGTGGCTAATCCTGCTGTGCGTCCTCAGTGCCTGCCGGCAGGAAACTGGCGAATCCCCGCCGCCCATGGTTCCCGACTTACGTGCCATCGAGGGCCGGGCCGAAGTGGCGGACGTTGCCCCGGATTGGGTTGGTTACGGCGCGATTGAAGGGTTGCCGGAGACGCTCGCCCCGGTCCAGGCAGACGGAACATTTTCCCTCCCGCTGCCGGACATCGTCTCGACCGAATCCATGACGTGGACCAACCCGCAGTGTGACGGAGTGGTGGACGTGAGCAACCCGGGGGCGCAGTTTCGCGAAATCATTCAGCTCCAGGCCAGGACCGGTGGGCGATTGACAAACGTCTCCGCGAGCACCATCTCATCAGTGGACTCCACCGTTTACGTTTACGTCTTCGCCACGGAAGCCACCCGCATTGTCGGCCGTCAGGTTTGCGCACGGCAAGACGTTGTGACGTACAACATGAGGATCGCGAAAGGCTGGAACTTAAAAAGATGGACGCTGTCAAGGTCAGGCGCCGGACTTAACGAGCGTCACGAGGTAGTGGCTCCTGTGCCTCTGGTTTGGACGGTGCCCAAGAGATGAAAGGGGGTGAGCCCTTCCCCGGATGTTTAGGGAAAAACCCGGCGGACCTGTGGGCGATCTCTGGGTGGAACAGCCGGAGACGGTGGCGTCCACCACAGCGCCGGACACAACAAGTTTAGGGACACCAGCAGGAGGGCCCTGGTTGACTTCCAGATCAATACCGATCTGACGGTCTTGAAGGCGTTCCTGGGACCTTCACAGACCAGGAATTTGCATGGATCCCCCACCAGGTCTCCACACGAACATCCGCCACGCGAACGCCAGCGCCAGCGCCGTCAACACAAGTACAACCACCCACATCACGCCAGGAAACGCGCCGGCCCACGTCGCTCGCCCCAGGGATGCCCCCGCCGAAATGCAGCATAGAAAGTTGCCCAGGCCCAGTGGGCGTCCAGCGATCCCCCGCACGGTATTCCCCCGCCACCACCAGTTGATGACGCCCAGGCCGAGCAGCCCGCTCGCAGCGAGTTGTGTCAACGCCTCACCAGCCACTGACGGCGCGCCGATCCAGGCGGCCATCACATCTGCGGCGAACAGAAGGGGCAAGCCGAGCGCGAACAGCAGCGCGGCAGTTGCAGTCAGGAGCCAGCGTCCGGCAGCGTCGTGGGGCATGGCGACACCTTGGCGTACCCTCAACTTGCCATGCAAGACAAATCGGAAAGTAGACCGTACCGGGTTGAAAATCTCCTTCAGGCCCAATTCCTGATGGACCGCGCCTGGCTCCGCTTGCTCAACGCCTTCACCCCAGAAGCGCGCGGCATTGCCGAGGCGGCCCGCACGCTCGGCGTCACGACCGAATGGCTGTTCAGGCGGGTCCGGCGACTGGAGCGCGCCGAGCTGCTCACCGTGCAGGACTGCCGACCGCGGGCAGGCCGCGCAGTGCGGCTGTACCGCGCGGTCTCCCCTGCCTTCTTCGTGCCGTTCTCGCTCGTGCCGCCCGAGACGGTGGGGCGGCACAGTCGCGCGCAGCACCTCGACTTGTTCGAAACGGCGATCGGGCGGGCGTTTCTTCGCGCACCGTTTGACGAGCACGGCTGGGGCTTCCTCACCGCCCGCGCGTCAAGCGGAGATGTGTATTTCCGGATCATGCGCGAGGATGGGCTGCTGTGGGCGGACCTGGGAGAGGCGGCGCCGGTCATGGTCAGTGGCTGGCACCTGCTCAAGCTCACGCCGCGCGACGCCCGTGAGCTTCAGGGGGAACTGCGCGCGCTGCATGAGCGGTACGCACGTCGCGCGGGCGAAGAACCGTTCCTGCTCGGCATCTTCCTGGCGGACACCTCGAACGTTCCCGGGCTCGAATACGCGCGCGGCGACAACGGCGATGCCTGAGGCTCGCTTCCATGTCAAAGACAGCAGTGTCGGTTGGGTCACCCTGATCTGACCTAAAGGACGCACTGGGCGCTCGGACCCACTACCTGGACGCCTGCGCAGTTCAGGACCGTTGATCCGCTGCGGGTCTGGCCTCACCTGTGCCTGCCTTGACGATCCGGGCGTACGCCTCAGGATCGGTGGCCCCTTCGGTAGAGATGACCAGGACCGTGCTTGCAGGCGTAATGGCCAGGCGGGCACGGTTGGCCTCAGTGTCGTCGCCCACGCACACTGCAAGCAGGCCGCCGGCGCCAGCCGCTCCGCTTTCGCCGGAGACCACCCCATCCCGCGCCAGCAATCGCATGGCGTCCTCAGCCTGCGCGTCGGAGATGGCGACGGACGCACTCAATCCTCCCTGGAGGGAGGGCCACGCGAGGGGCGATGTGTTGCCGCAGTTCAGGCCGGCCATGATGGACGCGTGCGGGCCAGGTACTTCCGTCAGTTCTCCAGCTTCCAGGGAACGCAGCACGCAGGCCGCGCGGATGGGTTCCACGCCCACCACCTGCGTCGCCCGGGCGGGGGCGCGGTAATGCTGCACGGCGGCCATCGCCAGCGAGCCCACCCCCATCTGAGCGGCCACCACGTCCGGCTGCTGGCCACCCTGATCAGCCAGTTGCTGGTCGATTTCCCGAAAAATCGTCCCGTACCCCTCGACCACCCAGCCCGGAACCCGGGTGTAACCGTCCCAGGCAGTGTCACTGATGACCAGGTGCCGGTGATCAGCCCGTCTGGCGGCCGCAGCCACCGCGTCATCGTAGGTGCCGTGGACGACGTCGACCTTCGCGCCCTCGGCTTCGATCGCCTGAATGCGGACAGGGACCATGTCCTCTGGCACCAAGACGTGCGCTTCCAGGGCCAGCCAGCGCGCCATGCGGGCCACTGCGCGGCCATGGTTGCCGTCGGTTGCGGTGACCAGCGTCAGAGGGAGATGGGGTTGAAGCTGAAGTGCCAGTTCCTCCAGGGTCGTCCACGGCGCAAAAGGCCCGTACCGGGTTTCCAGTTCGCGATAGACCGCCCAGGACGCTCCGAGAATCTTGTACGCCGGCAAGCCCAGCCGGTCCGCTTCATTCTTGACCCAGGCGTCGCGCACGCCCAGGGCGGCCGCGAGGTGAGGCGCGTAGACGAGAGGGGTGGGGGCGTAACCCGGCAGCCGCCTGTGGAAGGTCAGAAGAGCCGGGTCCGGCACGGTGTTCACCGTCATGGGGCGGCCTGGCTTGAAGTACGTGCGTGGACGATCTGTGGTCATGGTGTGGACTCCTGTCAGGCGCAGAATGCACGGAGGGTGGCGGTGAGGATCTGCCGGCACTGCTGGAGGGATTCAAGGTCAACCCACTCCTCGGTGGCATGGGCACCGGCGCCGCGAGGACCGAACACGACCGTGGGAATGCCAGCCGCGGCCAGAAACGCCGAGTCCATCCAGAAGGTCTGGCCAATCACCGCAGGTGAAGTGCCGAGTACGGCCGTCGCCGCGGCCTGAAGGGTCTGAACGATTGGGGCGTCCTGCGCGATGCCGAAAGGATCACGGGCCAGGGTGAGATGATGTTCGGCGCGGAAGGTCGGGTCAGCGGCCAGGGCCACGATCAGCGCGTCGATCTCCTGCATGGTTGCTTCGGGGGTCTCGCCAGGAAGGGTACGACGTTCCACTTGCAGGGTGCAGCGTTCGGGGTAGCTCGAAAGCTCCTGGCCGCCGCTGATCAGCGAGGCGTGCAGGCTGCCGTGGCCGAGCAGGGGATGGGGCTGGCGGGTGGTGAGTTCCTGGGCCAGCGCTTCCAGTTGCCCGAGAACCCGGCCCATGTGCGCGATGGCGTCCACACCCAGGTCGGGCCGGGATCCGTGGGCCGCTCGGCCATGGGTGGTGATCTCATGCCAGGTAAAGCCTTTGTGTGCGACAGACACGCACAGCTCGGTCGGCTCGGTCACGATCGCAGCGTCGGCGGTGACGCGCCTTAGCACCGACTGCATGCCGAGGCTGGCGTGCTCTTCATCGGCGACAGCCGTCAGGATGACGTCCCCACGGAGACCAGCCGCTTTTGCGTCCAGGAGAGCCATGAGGCACGCGGCCAGACCGCTTTTCATGTCGTAAGTTCCGCGTCCATACATGCGCCCGCTCCGCACAACCGGTTCAAAAGGGGCTGGCATCCCTTCAGTTCCGACAGTGTCGAGGTGGGCATTGAGGATCAGCGAGCGTCCACCTCCTGTGCCTTTCACAGTGGCTATCACGCTTAAGCGGCCAGGCGACGCCTCGTCGAGTTCGGCCCCAATGTCGTGCGCGGCGAGCCAGTCGGCGACGAAGTGGGCAATGGCCCTCTCCCCAGCGCTGCCGGGCACCAGGGCCGGATTGGTGGAGTCCAGGCGGACGAGGGCCGCGAGCAGATCATTCAGCGTCTCAGGCACAGTGATATATTACATGACACATATCAGACAGTTAGAATGGCTAACCAGGATGCCGATTCCACCGCCCGCTGCCATACGTACCCGTTCACTGGCCCGTGACGAGGTCTATCGTCAGCTCAGCGCCTGGATCATCGACGGGACCCTCCAGCCCGAAGAGGCGCTGCGTGATCAGGACATCGCCGGGCAGCTGGGGGTCAGCCGCACACCGGTCCGGGAAGCACTGCGCCGCCTGGAGGACGAAGGTTTTGTGGAAACCGCGGCGAACCGCTGGACACGCGTGGCTCCTCTGCGGGCCGCACACGCCGCCGAGCTGTACCCTGTTGTCGAGACGCTGGAAGTGCTCGCCCTGCGTCTCGCGGCCCCGGCGCTGACCGCGCAGAACTTGGATGTCCTTCAGGACCTGGACCTCAAGCTTCAGCACGCCCTGCGCGTAGGCGACGCCTGTGCGGCCGTCGACGCAGATACAGCCTTTCACACGGTCTGGATTTCGCGATCAGGAAACGGAGAACTCCAGTTGGCATTGAGGGGATTGAAGCGCAAGCTCAGGCGCATCGAGCTGGCGTACTTTAATGCGGCAGCTTCAGGTCAGGCGTCGCTGGACGAACACGACGCCATTCGCCGGGCCCTACGCGCGAGCGATACCGAGCAGGCGGTGCTGGCCTTGCAGAACAACTGGCGTGGAAGCATGCAGCGGCTTCAGCGCCAGCTGTCCTGCTGAAAGCACCGCTGCCCCTTGGTGGCCGGAAGGCGGGGAATGCTTGAAGGTGCGGTGCGGTCAGGAAAGTGCGGCCCAATTGCGACAGGAAAACCTGACGGCCGGACGCGAATTCCGCTGACCGTCCATTGACGGTGTGACATTGCAGGCGAGGGATAAGACAACCGCTCTCAGAATAGACGGGCAGAGCCAACCGAAGGCCCTGCGGCAGCGCTCGCCGCTCGCTTCTTCAGAGTGCGCTCGACCTCATGCCGCCGCCGACTGTCCGCGCAGCGCCTACCCCACCTGACTGCAGGGGCTACTTCACGGCCCGAACCCGGTCCCGGTAAGCCTGTGGGCTGATGCCGGTGACAGAGTGGAACTTCCGGGTAAAAGCGCTGTGGTCGCTGTACCCGCACGCGTGAGCGATGTCGGAAATGGACCTTTCCGGGTCTCGAAGAAGATTCACGGCCGCATCCAGGCGGACCTTGGTCAGGAACTGTTGTGGCGTCATCCGGCACACCCGCCGCATCAACCGCTCGAAACTGTCGTCCGACAACCCCGCACGGGCCGCCAGGACCGGGACCCGCAATGGCTGACCGTAATGCGTGTGCACGTAGCTCAGGGCTTCCGCCACCCGCGCGAAGTCCTCATGCCGCTCCACGGACACAGGGACGTCGCGCGAGATTCCGGCCAGCCCCACCACCGCACCCGCGATATTTCGCAGCGGAACCTTGTGGGTCAGGCACCAGATGGGCTCGCCCTGCGGCCCGAAATACATCTCCAAGACATCCCTGAGTTCCCGGCCTTCGCGGACCGTCTGCACGTCTTGCTCGTTGAAGCGCCGCCCAGGCTCCCCCATGAAAACCTCTGCCGCAGTCCGTCCCAGAACTTCGCTTTTGTGCTGTGCGCCGCAGCGCTTGCGCAGGGTGTCGTTCACGCTGACGTATCGCCCCTGGAGGTCTTTGACGAAAAAGGTCAGGTCAGGCACGCTGTCTAGCAGAGCTTCCAGCGGCCAGCTTCCATCGGGGGCGGGACGCAGCCACTCCCTGGGGTCATCCATCCGGTTACTTTGCCACACCACAGCATGTCTGGCACTGTGCTGAATTCCGCAGGAAAGGAGACCGAATGGTTCAAGACGCGAGCGCCCGCCACTCCCTACGCTGTACGGATGTTGAAGGCCCCGCCGCTGTCGTCCCATCCGCCTCAGACCGCTCGCCGTGACGTGAGTGGCGTCGGCCTGGCCCTGATCTCCGCAGCGGCGTCCGGCACGCTGGGCCTGTGGGGCAAACTGGCCATGAACCTGCACCTGACCACCTTCACCCTGCTCAGCTGGCGTTTCGGCCTCACGGCCTTGCTGCTCTTCGCCCTGGGCTTCGGGCGCCTTTCCCTGCGCCAGCGGGCCGAACTCCTGCTGCTGAGCGTCATTTACACGGCCTCCACGGTGTTGTTTTTCATGGCGCTCGCCCGCATCTCCGCCAGCACGGCCGCGCTGCTCGTCTACCTGGCCCCAGCATTCGTCATCCTGTATGGCCTCCTGGCCCACGTCCGCCCCTCCCGCTGGCAGGTGGGGGCGCTGCTGTGCACGCTGGCCGGCCTGGGCGTGGTCGTCGGGTTGCCGGGCGCCGCCGACCGCGACCTCACCGGGTTGCTGCTGGGGGGCGTCAGTGGCGCCCTGTATGGCGCGTATCTGTTTGCAAGCGGCCACCTGGCCCGGACCGCGTCGCCGCTGACAGTGACAGCGCACATCTCCCTGGTGTGCGCCGTGACGTTTGTGGGACTTGGCGCGGTGACCGGGCAACTGAAGGTGCCGGACACCGCCGCACACTGGGGCATCATCCTGGCCATGCTCCTGATCCCGACGCTGGTGTCGCTGCCCGCCCTATCGGAAGCCGTGCGGCGAATTGGACCGGCGCGCGTTAGCCTGCTCACCACCACCGATCCGGTGTGGGCCACCCTGTTCGCCCTTCTGTTCCTGGGCGAGGGGCTGCACGTCACCCAGATCGTCGGCGGCGCCTTGATCCTGACCGGCGCCGTGGTTGCACAGCGGCCGGCCTACGGTAGGGCAGTCGAAGACCTCAGCAGTGCGTCTCCATCGGCTGTGTGAAAGGACCGTTGGGCTGTCTGTGGAGATGAGGTTCAGCAAGTTCCCACTTCCTGACCGAAACCGCAATCACTGCGCGGGTTTTTTACTCGTGATACTCAATGGCTCGAGGAGAGCAAGTCTGTGAGGATTGCATTTCCTCGATCAGGTTCAGGAACCGCTGGTATCGACGTTCGATGGCCTCCTGATCGTGCTGTGTTTTTGTCTGCTGCAGACCTTCCTGGTGCGCCAGTGCGGCATGTTGTCTCAAGACCTCTCGTCTGACCGGGTCTGGCAAGCAGGCGGCGGCCCGCGTGAGTACCTCAAGCATGTGGATCATCACAGCGGGATGGTTTTTTCCGTACTGCCGAATCAGATTGAACGCGACCTCGACCAGACCGGGAAAGTGGGGCAAAGGCACCATCAGCCGCAGCTGTCCATTGCATTCGTACTGCCCATTGGGAAGACTGCGGTTCTGGAGAAGACACAGGGCGTCGCCAAGGTGATCAAGAACCGCAATGGCCGTGTTGGGGTCGTTCAACGCTGGTGAGAGCGCGCGAGCCGCGACCTCCACAAGTTTTCTGGCGGCATACTCAATGTCCTGGTTGGTGGTCCGGTTGTGTCCGATCGTCAGGGTTGCGTCTATTCCAGCGAAGGCCTGGGGGGTCACGAGGGCAATCGGTGTCCCTTTCATCACGAAGTCCCCTGGCCGCACGAGCAGCCGGATCACCGCTTCATTTTTCTGCGCAAGACGGGTGAGTTCTTCCACATCCAGACTTTGGAGGTAGCCGCTGCGGGGAGCACCCACCGTTTCCTGCAGGGTCCATCTGGGGGGTGTCACCGCTGGTTGATCCTGTCCTTCCCCAGGCGTCGTCTGGGCGAGCAGGGTGCGGCAGAGGTCGTCGTGAACCAGCCGGATCACGTGCCCCACGTTGATGCTGGCCGCAACATGGTGAATGAAGTAGATCAGCACACACAGGCTCAGGAAGGTCAGTACGAGCGCGACCATGATTGCCAGGTGCGGAACAAAGGCTGGACCGTTGTCTGGCGTACGGACCCCCCGCAACACCATAAACGCATGGGAAACTGTGGCGAGGAAGACGCCCAGCGAGAGACTGTTGTGCACGTCGCGCGTGAAACTCTCCAGCAATCTCGGGCCCATCTGGGTGGTCGCAATACTGAGCGCTGTAATTGTCACTGAAAACACAGTGCCGGTCACGGCGAGCACCGAGGTTGCAATCCCACCAAGCAGAGCCCGTGCGCCGTCCCCGCCCCCAGGAAAAAACAGGAGGGTTCCCCTGAAACGGCCCTGGAAGTGCTCGTCCAGCAGAAGAGTGCCCTCTGCAAGCCCAATCCCCAGAATCAGCATCACGCCCGGCAAAAACCAGAGGCTGTGCAGTGCGTCCGTCAGGCGCGTCCACAAGCGCGAATAAATGTGTGACCCCATCCACCCCCAGGGTAGGCTGAATCCCCCCTGCTGGATACAGCGCAACCCTGTGCTCGTCTCTCAGACAGCGCTGCAGTTCAAGCCGACATTTGTCCAGGGACAGACGGCCCACCCTCAAACCGCAGCCACGTCAGGCAGGAGAACAGCGATGTCACGCTGGGGCGAGTGGTCAACAAGATCAGCAGTTAAAATGTGTGAAGCAGAGCCGGGTTCCCGGAGCAGAGAGATGAACACAGCAGAGTTCTTCTTACAGCTCACACGGCCTGGCCGGACAGCCTAGGTCTCAGGGGAGCCCTTTGCGCATTGCCACAAAGATCAGGAAGAGGGGCGGCCCAAACAAATGCTTCAAAACGATTCTGCTTTCCTTCAGCCGGATCCACAAACGGAGACTGCGGTCGAATGGATGGGGCCCGGGTAGACCGGACAGATATTCGCTGCCTTCTTACAAACGGTAACCACACGAACTTCTGGGAATCCGGCACGTCCCACGACAGTTCCGTTGACTGCCCGCACAGATTACAGAGCAGGCTCCGCCACAAGGGCCTTCGCCTCGTCCTTAAGCCGGGCAGCTGCGGCAAGGTGGCTGGTGCAATGCGGCTGCCCACTGATCGTGACACTTCTGACGAGCAGACTGGTCATCTTGATCAATGCGCCAATTCAGGATGCCAACCTGGCCCCTGCCCCAATCCCTGCGCTTGCTCAGCACGCTCAGAAGGTTGGCTGTCCCGCAACAGTCCTGACGGTCAGACGCCGCACCTGGACAGAACCTACTCCAGACCAGCACGAATGTTTCTCTCGCCTTGACGGCCAGGGAGTTTTTTAATAGTATTAAAGAACCACTGAACTGAATAGATCGCTCACTGCGATACAGGAGGCACGTTATGAGGCGCAAGGTACTTACTGTCACCGGCTTGTTGATCGGCCTGAACGCCTTCACGGCACCCGCCCTTGCTCAGCAGGTCACCTTGAAGTTCTCGGCCCACTGGCTGAGCGAACAGCGCCGCCCGACGATCACCCGCATTATCGACACCTGGAACCAGCGCAACCCGAATATTCAGGTGGAATACACCGGCGTGCCCTTCGACCAGATCATCACCAAGACAGTGGCTGGGGTCGCAGCAGGCAATGCCCCAGATGTCGTGGTGCTCGACATCCGCACCACCAAGCAGCGTGCGTCGAAAAACCAGATCCTGGATCTGACCAGCCTCGGTGCCAACACCATCGCCAGCGGGTTCTATTCTAATTTGTGGAGCACGGCCACCTACAACGGCAAGCAGTACGGTTTGCCGTTTGTGACCGACACACGCGTGCTGTTCTACAACAAAGCTGCCTTCAAGGAAGTGGGACTCGACCCCAACAAACCACCCAAAACCTGGGATGATCTCTGGAACTACGCCCTCAAGCTTGACAAGAAAGATGGCGCACGCTGGGTCCGGATGGGCTTCCATCCCAATTTCGGGGAATTCGGCTACCCGGGCTGGCTCACCAACGCGGGCGACAGCTTCTTTGACAAGAACAACGAAGAAGCCCGCGCCAACAACGCCACGGCCGTCAAAGTTCTGAACTGGATGAAGAAGTGGACGGACAAGTACGGTGCCAACAACTACGCCGCCTTCAAGGCTTCCTTCGGCGGCGGTGCACAGGACGAGTTCATGTCTGGCAAGGTGCCGATGGTGGTCCGCAACGGCAATTACCTGACCACACTGAAGGTCAACGCCCCGAACCTGCAGTACGGCTTTGTGCCGGTGCCGACAGAGGACGGCAAGCAGGATGGCACCAGCTCCTGGGGCGGTGGATTCAACATCGAAATTCCCCGCAGCACCAAGTACCCCAAGCAGGCCTTCGCCTTCGCGAAATACCTTGCGACCGAGGGCGCCAAGGTCTGGGCAGCCGAACAAAATGACCTGCCTGGCTACCAGGTTGCCCGGCTGGCCAACAAGAACGCCAACTTCGTCAAACTGGCCAACAACCTGAAGTACACCTTCGTGGACACGGTGCCGGTCTACGCTCCATCCTACGAAAACGCCATCAACAAAGCTGTGGACGACGTCCTGCTTCGCAACAAAAACGCCAAGGAAGCGCTGGACGAAGCGCAGGCCGCCATTGCCAAGCTGGTGACGGACGGCAAGCGCGACGCGGCCCGCTGAGCCTGAAATTCAGCCACAGCCAGCGTGTCCTGACACTACCCGCGGAAATGAGGTCACGGCCGACCCGTTTCTGCGGGTGAAGTCTGGACTGCCCTCCCGCCTCAACCCCTCCGGAGGCTGGAATGCCACAGCCGAATATCGTGATGATCATGGTGGACCAGATGGCGCACGATGTAATTGGTCAGCTGGGTCATCCCACGGTGCTCACGCCGCACCTGGACCGCCTGGCCGCCCGTGGCGTGGCTTTCGTCAACACGTACTGCAATTCGCCCATCTGCGTTTCGTCCAGAACTGCGTTCATGACCGGCACCCTGGTCCGGCACAACGGCGCCTACGACAACGGCTCGGAGTTCCCGGCCAGCCTGCCGACGTTTGTGCACCAGCTCAACCGGGCCGGGTACCAGACCATTCTGTCGGGCAAGATGCATTTTGTCGGTCCAGACCAGTTGCATGGGTTTCAGGAGCGGCTGACGGGCGATATCTCGCCCACCGGCTTTGACCTGACCCCGGACTGGAACCGGGGACCACACGCCAACCCAGGCACAAGTGTCAACCGGCTGCGTTACCCGGCAGTGCGGCCCTGGAGCCTGCAGATGTCCTACGATGATGAGGTCCTGCACAGCGCCTTGGTCCGGCTCCGGCAGCTGAGTGCGGACGCGGAGGGGGCGGAGGGGAACGTTGCCAGCCCCTTTTTCCTGTGCACATCGTTCAGCCACCCGCATGATCCATTTCTCGTTCCCCAGGCCTACTGGGACCTGTACGAGGACAGGCCCATCTGGCCGCCAGACGCTCCAGCACAGGGTTTTCAGGCAATGCATCCCTACAACCAGTGGATTCAGATTCACCACGAAGCAGACCGCTTTCCCCTCTCGGACGCCGAGGTATTGCAGGCACGCCGGGCCTACTACGCGGCTGTCAGTTACGTGGACGGTCTGATTGGCCAGCTGCTTGGCGAGCTTGAGCGCCTCGGCATGGACAACACGCTGGTGGTGTTCACCAGTGACCATGGGGAAATGCTGGGGCAGCATGGCATGTGGTTTAAGCGGACCTTCTACGACGGGGCAACCAAGGTGCCGCTGATCGTGGCGCTCCCGGGGCCACGATCAGCGGCACGCCGGACGGAAGTGGTGTCGCTCGTTGACCTCACGGCGACCCTGCTGGACTACGCAGGAGTTCAGGCCCGGCCGGCACACGGGCTCCCCACGGCAGGTCACAGTTTGCGGCCACTGCTCGAGGACCGGGCCGTCTCTTGGCCTGAGCGCGCCGTTTCGGAGTATTTCTCCGAGGGCACGATCGAGCCCATGCTGATGCTGCGAACGGCCAGACACAAGTTCGTGTACGTACACCACCATGTCCCCCTGCTGTTTGACCTGCTCGACGATCCACTCGAGCAACGGAATCTGACGGGCCTGCCGGAAGCGGCAGAGCTGTGCCGCTCGCTCCAGGCCGAGTTGCTGGGTGATCTTGATGTCGACCTGCTGCGCAGACGTATTCTCGATAGCCAGCAACAGCGCCTGCTTGTCGTGGCAGGCTCACCTGCGTCACCGGGCTGGTGCCACCCGGTGACACGCGACGCCTCCCGGCTGTACCGGCGGGCCTCTTCATAGCCTCGGCGGAACGGGCATGATGGGAGGATGAACAAGCGGTCCCGTCCGGCGCCCGGAGAGGTTGGTGTGCAGATCAGCCTCCTGGCCCCACTGGATCAGCTCATCACTGAAGGTCTGCCCGATGTCACGAGCCTGCTCGCTGCCCAGCACGGGCAGGTGGTGTTCGAGCGCTATTACCTCGGCACCGCGGATGAGCCCCGCGAACTCCAGTCGGTAACCAAGAGCATTCTCTCGCTGCTCGTGGGCATCGCCCTCAAGCGGAAAGTCCTGAACAGCCTGGAGCAGCCAGTTCTGCCTCTGTTGAACTGGGGCGGCGCTGTCGGCGATCCGCGCTGGTCCAGTGTAACCTTCCGCCACCTGCTGACCATGACGGGCGGTCTCCCCTCGGAGCTCACCGATCCTGCTTACGATGACGCGTGGTTTACCAGTCCTGACCCTGTCGGCTTTGTTCTGACGCGCCCGCTACTGGACGCGCCGGGAAACACCTTCCGGTACACCAATGCCGGGGCCCATCTGCTGGGCGCAGCCCTGGCGGGCGCCGCTGGGATGCCGCTGACGGCCTTCGCACAGCGTGGGCTTTTCACTCCTCTGGACATTCCTGCCCCGCCATGGTCTACCGATCCGGATGGAAGGGCCCTCGCCAGCGGCGGCCTTTTCCTGACGTCCCGTGACCTGCTGAAAGTGGGACACCTGACGCTCCAGGACGGGCAATGGCACGGGAAAGCCCTCTTGCCACCCGGCTGGGTTCATGAAATGACACGCCCGCACCTGAAGGGATACGTCTGGATGGAAGGCATCCCCGATTACGGACTGATGTGGTGGAGTGCACACGAGGAAGGCACCGAGGGCTGGTACGCCACTGGTTACGGTGGGCAGTATCTGGCGATCTTTCCGGCCCGCGGTCTGGTGGTCGTGATGACCGGGCGGCCCTGCAACCATCCGTCCCATCGGCACATCGTTCCAGCGCTCGTTCGTCTGCTGTCCCATTGAGACGGTCATACCGGCTGGTCTTCGCTCACCAGGCGATACTTCCTTCAGACTTTAAAACAACCCGCTAGAGTGATGGAGCGCCCCTCAGACAACAGTGTGGGGTCAGGAGTCCCAGGAGGTTCAGGTGCAAGAACTCTGGATTCACAATGTCCGGATCGTGACCGAATCCGGTGTGATGGACAATGGGGGCGTGCTGGTGCGGGGAGGGCGCCTGGCGCAGGTGGGGACTGGCCCCTGCCCCGGAGAGGCACGGGTCATCGACGGACACGGGCAACTGTTGATTCCAGGAATGATCGATGTTCATATCCACGGGGCCCTGGGGCACAACATGATGGACGGCACGCGCCGCAGCATCGAGGAGGTCTCCCGGGCCTGCGCGGCGACCGGCTGCACGGCGTTCCTGGTCACTTCAGTCAGTTCGACCCTGGATGCGCTGCTGCGGCTGATCGACCGGGTACACGAGGTGGTCGGTCAGGAGCCTGGGGCCCGGATTGCCGGGATCCACACCGAGGGCCCGTACCTGAATGTCCACCGGAAAGGAATGCAGAATCAGGCCTTTTTACGGCATCCCAGCCTCACGGAAATGCAGCAGGTGTTGGACCACGCCGGCCCGCTGCTGAAGATGGTAACCCTGGCGCCGGAGCTCCCTGGGGGCCTAGCGCTCACGAGGGCCCTGGCGAACCAGGGCGTCATTGTCGCGCTGGCCCATTCGGACGCCACGTACGATCAGGCCACCGCCGCCTTCCGGGAGGGGGCCAGTCACGTTACCCACTGTTTCAACGGTATGCGTCCGATTCATCACCGCGAGCCCGGCCTGATCGTGGCCGCCTTTGAACAACCCCAGGTCAGCGTACAGGCCATCGTCGATGGCGTTCACTTACATCCGGCCATGGTCCGGCTTATGCACCGGGTCAAGGGCCCGGAGCGCATGGTCCTTATCACCGACGCCCTACAGGCCATGGGCATGGGCGACGGGGTATATACCTTTGGCGGCCATCAGGTCACGGTGCACGGTGGCGTCGCGCGGCTTGAGGACGGCACGCTCGCGTCCAGTACCGTCAGCCTGAATCAGGCCCTGCGCAACACCACTGAACTTGGCATCGCCCTGACCGACGCGGTTGCCATGGCCGCGACAACGCCAGCTGACCTGCTCGGGCTGCCGCACAAGGGGCGCATTGCAGTCGGCGCAGACGCCGATCTGGTGCTGCTCGACTCCCAGTTTCAGGTCACGTGGACCATGATTGGTGGAGAGCTGGTGTACGGGGCGATGTCGTGAACCGTGTCAGACGTTTTGACACAAGCGAAGGTCACGGCTGCCTTATTCGTCGTCGCGTGGGATTGGGCCGGCCGGGACTTCCGGCGTGCTGGCCCCGATGCCCGTCTGGCTCAGCCAGGTGCCGGTGGAATTGATGGGCGGCACCACTGCTGCGGCGAGGCCCGGACCCTGCTGTTCAACGGCCGGCGGATTGACACGGTTCTGGCTGTCGCGCTCGATTTCCTCCACCGATTTGCCGAGAGGCCGGGTGTCTTTGAGGTGGCTTTTCTCGTCACTCATGCTTGATGGTAGGCCGGGTCCGTCTAAGCTAGGTCTGGATTGGGTGCTGGGGTCTTAACCTGGGCACATCTGGCCACGCTTTGTCAGCGGTCCGTCTCAGGTGCTGGCAGCGACACCACCTCCTGCCGCCGGGCACTGTCGAAGAGGGCGTCCAGAACCGTCGCCTGCGCCAGAGCGTCGGCCAGACCCCAGCGCGGCTCAGCGTTCGCCTGGACCGCATGACCGAAATCGGCCACCATAACCTCGTAGGGGTCGCTGGGCGGGTACACGAATCGGCGTTCGCCTACGTCAAGGTGCGCGGTGCGTTTGTGCGGCCCGAACGGGACATCCATGCTCAAGGTGGTCTTCGATCCCACCAGTTGAAGATGCTGGCCGCCGCTGGCCTCAACGCTGCAATCGAAGTGCGCCGTGAATCCGTCGCCAAAATCCAGCCAGCCGACCAGGGTGGCGTCGATGCCCAGCCGATCGTGCGCGGCGGCACCGACCCGGACAGGTTCCCGGCCCAGCAGAAGACGCAGCGCGCTGACGCAATAACAGCCGACGTCGTACAGGGCGCCGCCGCCCTTGTCTGCGTCCCAGCGGTAATCGCCAGGGTTGTTCAGGGTGAAACGGTATCCCGCGCTGGCGGTGCGCGGGTCTCCCAGCTCACCCGAGGCGATCAGCGCGAGGGCCTCCGCGTACTGGGGGTGGTGCCGGTGCATGAACGCTTCAGCGATGATCCGTCCGGAACGCCGCTGCAGCGCCATCAACTGGCGCACCTCGGCGGCATTCAGCATGAATGGTTTTTCGCACAGCACATGTTTTCCCGCTTCCAGGGCGTGGGCACTCCACTGAAAATGGAGATGATTGGGAAGCGGATTGTAGACGGCATCGATGTCGGGGGCCTGAAGCAGGGCCTCATAGGTCGAATATGTGCGGGCAAAGCCGTGCTTGCGGGCGTAGGCCTCTGCGCGGGCGGGATCGCGCGCCGCAACGCCCACCAGTGTATGACCAGCGGCCTGCATGGCGGGCGCCAGTGCGTTGCCGATGCGGGACGCGCCCAGGAAACCCCAGCGCAAACTCATGCCTGACCCAGGAGTGGGGGTTGAACCCAACAGTTGAAATCCATCGGCCTTACCTCTGCGGGGCCGGCGCCGCGTTCAGCAGCGGTTCGGGGCGTGTGGCGGTGGTCGTGAGGGTGAGGCTACGGCCAGCCTCGGCACTTTCCAGGGTGCTTTGCATGGCGTCGAGGACGTGAAGGGCCAGCTGCCCGCTGGCGCGCGGCGCGCGCCCTTCGTGCACGCTGGCAATCAGATCACTCAGGCCCAGACCCCGGCTGTTTTGCGTGTAGGGGCCTTCGGGGACAAGCTCACGCCACTCCTTGTCCTGGGCGAGCCGCAGCCGCACCGGCCCACCAAAGGTATTGGGGTCGGGTACGCTCAGCGTGCCTTCACTGCCGTAAATCTCGATCCGCGGCACCTGGGCGTGCCACACGTCGAAGCTGGTGATCAGGGTCGCGGCTGCCCCCGAGGTAAAGCCGAGCAGGGCCGTCACATGGGTGGGGGTCTGCACCGCAATGCGCTCGCCGTAGCGCCTGGCAGTCGTGATCACGCGTTCCTGGAAGCCGCTGACGGCCTGTCCCGTCACCGTGCGGACCGGGCCGAGCAGGCTGATCAGGGCCGTCAGGTAATACGGCCCCATGTCAAACAGTGGGCCGGCCCCAGGCTGGTAGAAGAAGTCCGGATTGCCGTGCCACGCCTCGACCCCGTGGCTCAGCATGAACGCCGTTGCGGCCAGGGGCTGGCCGATCACACCCTGATCAATCAGCTGTCGGCAAGTCTGCAGGCCGCCCCCCAGGAAGGTATCCGGAGCGCTGCCCAGCCACAGGCCCCGCGCCTCAGCGAGCGTCACCAGCACCAGACCGTCTTCCCTGTTGAGGGCCAGCGGCTTCTCACCGTACACGTGCTTACCGGCCTCGAGGGCCGCGCGGCTGACCTCGGCGTGCGCGGCCGGGACGGTGAGGTTCAAGACCACGTCCACGTCCGGATGCGCCAGGAGTTCTTCAGGCGTCAGGACCTGCCGCACGCCGTACTCGTCTGCCCGGCTGCGGGCCCGCTCGGCGGACAGGTCGGCGATGGCCACCACCTCGAATGGCGTGACGGCGGCGGCGTTTTTCAGATAGATGCCGCTGATGTCCCCGGCACCGATGATGCCGACCCGCATCAGCCCAGTCTCCGGGCTGCCCAAAGCAGCCCCCGCCGGTGCAGTTCGGCAACCGTGGGGTGCGCGAATTCCCGGGGGTCATGGCCGACCGACGAATAGAACACCCGGCCCTTCCCGTACGGGCGGACCCAGGCGGCCGGGATGACCGTCCCCTCAATCCACGCCACGTGCTCACCGCCGAAGGTGGTGGTGGCCAGGACCGTGTTGGACGGATCGACATGCATGTAGTACTGCTCGCTTTCGATCTCGAAGCCGCTCAGGCCGTGCGTGATGGGGTGACTGGTGGCTGTCAGGTCGACCTGGTAACGGCGGATGCCGCCGGGGTGGGCCACGAACTGCCCGCCCACCATGAACTGGTAATCGGTGTCTTCACGGAACGCGTCGCCCATCCCGCCGTGAAACCCGCCTAGACCTGTGCCGGCCTCCACTGCGGCCCGCAGATGTCTGCTCTGGTCGCCGCTCAGGCGACCCATGGTCCAGTTCGGCACGATCAGAGCATAGTCGCGCAGTGTGTCAGCGTCGTCCAGGATCTCGAGCGTGTCGGCAACGGTGACCTGCAGGCCGGCGCTTTCCAGCATGCCGCAGATGACCTCGGCGAATTGGTGTGGTTGGTGGCCGGGCCAGCCACCAGAAACAATCAGGGCGCGGGGGGAGGTCGCAGTCATGTGCACTCCTTCTGAACAGTGAGAATCTCGGTGAGGGTCGGGGCGTGCGCGCCGGTGCGGGTGCAGGCGGCCGCCGCACAGGCCAGAGCGAAGGCCAGGCGTTCTGGAGGGGGCACCGGCGGGGCACGCAAGGTGGCGTACAGGAGACCGCCAATGCTGGCGTCGCCCGCGCCGACGGTATCGGCAACGTGAACAGGGTAACCGGCGTGCCCAACCTCGGCGTCGGGGCCGATCAGGCGCGCGCCCTGCTCACCCAGGGTCAGCAGAACCGTGGCGGCGGGATTCAGGGCGCGCAGCTGCGCCAGGCCTTCGGCGGGCGTGAGGTGGGGCATCAGGCCGGTGAGGTCGTCTTCCGACACCTTGATCAGGTTCGCCAGCGCGACATATTCCGCGTAGACCGCGCGGTAGGCATCTGCAAGCTGCGGGCGGTAGTTCGGGTCATAGACGGTCAGCAGGCCGCGGCGGCGCGCTTCACGCGCCAGGAGCAAGAAGGATGCGCGGGCCGGGTCGCGCACCAGGGTAATGCCGCCAAAGTACGCGGCGCCCGCGCCTGACCAGGCGTCCGTAGCCAAGCCGCTGAACTGTGAGTCTGCGGCGTTCTCAGCGTAAAAGGCGTACTGGGCAGGGTGGCTGCGGTGAATCACCGACACGGCTGTGGGAGCATCGACACGCGGCGTGAAGCGCAGATCGATGCCCTGCCCGCTGCCTTCCTGGGCCAGACGGTCCCCGAAAGGATCGGTGCTGAGTGTGCCGACGAAGGCCGTGGGCAAACCCAGGGAGGCCAGCACGCGCGCGACGTTCCAGGCGCTGCCGCCGGCGCGGACCTGCCAGCCGTCCTGACCGCCGTTCACAAAGTCCATGACGGCGCCGCCACACGCGAGCACCCCGGTCATGCCTTCCCTGCCTGCTGCAGGTGCGAGACCGCGCGCGCCAGAAAATCGGGCGGGCCGAACGAGCCGCTTTTCAAAACCAACAGCAGGCCCTGATCGGGAGCATAGGTGCTGGGCAGTCCGGGAGAGAGTTCTTCGACGACGACCGTATGCGTGACGCCGAGCGCACGGGTGAGCGCGGCCGCTGTGTCCCCGCCGAGTGCGATGAGCTTGGCCGTCCCCGTGTGCTGGGCTGCGTCCCGCGCAGCCTGCGCGAGCGTGGTCGAGACGCGCTGGCTGACCCCCACAGCCGTGAGGCCGAGTGACGCCCCATGCGCATGCGCCGCACGGACCCCCTCGGGCGTGTTGGGTGAACGCAGCAGCACCGTGCCGCGCATTTCAACGGTGCGGCGCGCCTGAGCGGCGAGTTGCGCGCCCGCGGCGCTCGGGTCAGTCAGGGTCAGGGGCACGTCGAGTTCGTGGACGGTCCCGCCACTCTCCATGTACCCCTCCACCTGTGCGCGGGTCTGCGGCATGACGGAGGCGGCGATCATGATCACGCGGTGTGGATGGGTCCAGCGCGCGCCATGCAGCGGCGCAAAGGGGGGCACCGGCGGCCAGACCCCCGGAAGTTCCTCGGCGAGACCGCTGGACCCAAGAAACACCGGCTCATGTGCAAGGGCCCTGGCAAGCACCTTCAGATCGTCCTGGGTCTCGGCGTCCGCAAGCAGGTAACCGGAGCGGGGCGGCACGAGGGCGGCGCGCACGGCGTCCGGACCGGCCCGCACGGTCTCGATAGGCAGGCTGATGACGTGGCGCCCGGTCTGACTTTGCAGATCACGCACGATGCTCCGTTCGCGGCGCGGATGCACCGGATCCTGTCCGAATTCGGTGTCCGGGAGGGGGACGCCGCGCACAAAGTGTTCGCCGCGCAGCGTCGAGCGGCCGTTCTTGGGAAATGCGGCGATGGCGACGCCGGACTCCAGGCCGAGCACCTGCAGCATCGCGTCGAATTCCGCGCCGACATTGCCCCGGAACACCGAGCAGGTCTTCTTCCAGTACGCGCCGCAGCCGGCAGCCTGCAGGGCGCGCGTCGCCCGAATGACCCGGGCCTGGGCCTGCCGGGACGGCAGAAAGCGCGAGTCGGTATCGATGATCAGGGCGTCGGTGCGTTCCTGCACGAAGCGGGCGCTGAGGGCTTCCCAGTCGGCGCCCTGGGAAAGGATCCGGACGGCGTAGCCGTGCTTGGCGAGCAGACCGCCGATATCACCGGCACCGGTGATGTCGTCCGCCACGATGCCCAGGCGGGGACTCATACCCATCCCTGCACGTGCGCCAGCAGGCGGGGGCGCTGCTCGCCAGGCGCGATGGGGGCGCCGTGCGCCGCACGCCCATTTGCGTCTATCAGCTCGTCGTCGCTGAGCACGCGCGCCTGACCGTGTGAGGCCAGCCATACGCGGACGTTCTGCTCGAGTTCCTCCAGGATGTCGCGCGCCTCAATCAGGTCGCGTGCGTGGGTGATCACGCCGTGGTTTTGCAGCAGCAGGGCGCCCACGCCGTGGCAGGCGCGGCCAACCGCCTCAGCAAGCGCCACGCCGCCGGGGGGAAGGTATGGAAGCAGCGGCACACGGCCCACGCGGGTCACCGCGTAGCTGGAATGCACTGGCAAGACGTTGCCGTGCTCGGTGGGCGCCGCAAGGCACGACAGCGCCAGCGAGTCGCTGGCGTGCAGGTGCAGCACGGCGTGAACATCTGGCCGCGCGCGGTAGATGGCGGCGTGGAACGCGGCTTCTTTGGACGGCCTGGGACCGGTCACGGGCAAGCCTTGAAGGTCGCACAACGCAAAATCCTCGGGCAATTGCCGCGCGAAGGCGGTGTTCGTGCCGCTGACCAGGAAGCCCTCGCCGTACCGGTGACTGAGGTTCCCCCCGGTGGAGGTGGTCAACCCGCGCGCGTACAGGTCCCGCGCCTCAGCCGCGAGGCGGCTCTGGAGTCCGGCCCTCATGCCCAGCCCTCGCCGGCGTTGAATACCGGGCACTCGCCGCGCCGCACACATTCGTGCGCATACACGAACATCGCTGCGGACCAGCTCTGCCCGCGGAAACCGCTGGGCCGCCCGGTAAGGCCGTGATGCCACTCGTTGAAATCCCACTCCAGGCCTGGCGTGCGCGATAGCTGGTCCATCTGCGCGAGCCGGTCAAGTTGCCAGGCCGCCTCACGCAGCCGTCCAGTCTTGACCAGGGCAGCGACATAGAAGCCGCCAATGAAGGGCCAGATGCCGCCGTTGTGATAGTGGTTGGGCAGATTGAGGTTGCGCAGGCGGTAGTACTCACGCCAGTCCTTGTCCCCGGGTTGCACCGGTGGGTAGATGGCCTTGACCGGCCACGGTTCGTTGACACCAGCCGAATGGATGTAATCGAGGATCTTGTGGGCCTGCACGTCCGAGGCGAGCCCAAACAGAATCGCGATAAGGTTTCCGAACGTGTCGAAGCGGTCCTCGTAGTCTCGGAACGCCATGTACGGCAGGAAGTAGGGGCGTTCCTGTAGCACGAGGGTGGTCAGGCGGACCGGGTACAGCCACTCCTTGCGATGGCGCTCAATCCAGGCCATGTCCTTGTCGACCTCCGGACCCACCCATAGCAACGTGTTGATCTTGAAGCGGATGTCCTCGGCGCGCGCGCTGTAGACCTCGTCGCTTTCACCGAGGGCGCCGCTCATGTGCGCCATGGCACGCTGCGCGGCGAACCACAACACATTGGGCCACAGGCTGTTGTAGCGGTTGGCGAACAGGTCCGCCCAGTCCATCGCCTCATGCACCTCGAGCAGGCCGCACTCGTTGCTGTCCTGGTACTCCAGCCAGGTGTAGGCGCGTTGCAGGTGTGGCCACAGGTCGCGCAGCCGTCCAGTGTCACCGTCGCTGCGGTGCAGATAGTAGTTGCCGAGAATGAACCACAGGCTGTTGTCAATGCAGCCGGCGTGCGCGCTGTCCACCACGACCGTGGGGGCGTCCTCTCCAACGTGGAGCGCGCCGCCGTGCGCAATCAGGGCCGGGTCGGGAATCCCGGTGAAGCCGACGTTGTGCGGAATATTGCCCAGCCGCGACTGGTACGCCGCGAGCGTGCGGACCGAACGGCGCGCGATCTCCTGACCTTCTCGGCCGGCACACAGCATCAGCCCAAGCGTGCAGATCATGCTGTCGCGCGCCCAGACCTGCTTGTACGCGGTGCTCGACCCGAGCAGGCCGATGGGGCTGCCGTTCCCGATCACGGCGCGCTCGGCGAGGGGACGGCCAGTGTCGGCGAGGGTGGCCGCGAGGTCAGTCATGCGCGCTCCTGGGCGGCGCCCCCGGCCTGCGCCAGCGTCTCGGCGGCCCACACGCAGCGCCGCGCGAAGGTGTCGAAGGTGTCACCGGCCACCCAGTGGAAGTTTTCACGGACAAGGGCGATCTCCTCAAGAACGTACTCGCGAGCGCGGGCGTCGTGTGGGTGATCGAGCGCGCCCAGCGCGTACTTCGCGACGCGTGCCCAGCCGGCGAGTTTGGCGGTCCAAGGCGCGAGATCGGCACGCAGGGCAAGGTCAACCAAGTGAGCGAGCGTTTCGGCGTGCACTTCCATGTCCCGCACCAGCTGCCGCAAGGGCGCCTCGCTGGGTGTCACGGGTTGCGTGGCGGGGCGCCGCGGCACGTCGGGGCCGGCTTCCGCCGGAGCCCCGCCACGCGCGGCCCAGAACGCGTCGATGGCCGGCCAGAGCGCGTGATGCAGCGCACCCTCCGGTCCGACGAGCGGGCTGCGGCGCGCAAGATCGGCCAAAAACAGTACGGCCTCAGCCTCCTGCGGTGTGGCGGTGCTGGCGCGTGCTGCCTCGGTGAAGGCCGCGTCCGGGTCGTAGCGGTGCGGGCCGCGCAGGAAGGCGGCGGTGGTGCGCAGCGCGACGCGGCTCGCCGCGGGCAGCGCCCCTGCGGCGGCGAAATACCCCGCAGTGGCGGCGATCAGCTCAGGCGTGCGGCCTCTGAGCGGCGCGACATGCGGGTCGTGCTGCATGTCGAGGTCGTTGACGGGGAAGTTGTCCCACAAGACGGGTTTGCGGCGCAGCGCGTCGGTCACCCTGCTCAGGTCGGCGACGCTGATGGCTGGGCTGCACACGTCAGGCCCGGTCCACAGGATCTGCGTGCGGGCGTCCACGCTGGCCCCCAGGGCCCACAGATACGCGGAGTTGCCGCTGCCATGGTACTCGGTCGGGCAGAAGTAGAATTCACCGTCCTCGCCGACGTCTGCCAGAAGTTCGTTGGCGAGCCACGCCTGCGCCCGCGCCAGATCGGGGAACGCTGTGGCGTCACGGCTGTTTTCGAAGTGACTGGGAATGTCGTCGAGCAACAGCGCGAACGAACGGATGCCGCAGCGCTGCGCCGCGCGCAGTTTGCCGCGCAGCGCCGCGAGGTGCGCGGCGTCGGTGTACTGAAACGCCAGGGCACTCAGCCCAAAAATGAGCTCCACGCCGGCCTCTTGGGCATGGGCATACAGGCGCGCGAACTGCGCCCATTCAGTGGTCGCGTACGGTTCCCGCCAGCGGTTGCGGTGGATAGGGTCGTTTTTGGGAGCGTAGAGGTAAGCGTTGAAACCAGTCTCTCGCATGAAATCGAGCGTGTCGTGCCGCTCACTCCACGACCAGGGACGGCCGTAAAAGGCCTCGAGAACACCGCGCCGTTCAGGATGCATATTGATCTCCATTAAGATCGCCGCAGGTGGCGTGCCGGATGGTGGCGTGAGCAAACAGGCACGGCTCACCGGCCGGCCCGCGCAGTTCAAAATGAATCCGCGCGCCTGAGGGGCCGCTCGGGTGGAAGTCGACGGTCTGGCAGCCACCCGCTGGCGCTGCCACGGACAGGCAGGCAGGCGCTGTGGCCGCGCCGGAGACATGCAGCGTTCCGGTGAAGGGGGTGTCAGTGGGGTTCTCTATGGTGAGGACGACCAGCTGGCCGCTCACGCCGTTGATGGGCTCCGCCCGCAGGAGCATCCGGGCGATGTGGGGTTGAAGCTGGGCATGCAGCGCCTGCAGTTGCTCGCCCCGTACGCGCAGTTTCTCGAAGTAGGCCGCGTCCGGTACGACCGGCTGGGCGTGACCACTCAGAATCAGGTTCGGCTGCAGCCGCGCGTACAATTCGGCGCTCCGGGTGTAGTCGGTCTCGCGGAACAGGTTGGGGTAGGTGTAATTCAGGCCCAGGCCGTCGGCATCCGCGTACTGGTCACCTCCGAACAGCACCACCTCGCCGTACGCTTCGACCAGCAGGCCGCAGGCGTACCGGGCGTGGCCCGTGAGCTCGTGGGGTGTGATGCGGAATTCGTTCCACTCGAACGGCTCTCCGAGCGCCAGGGTGCGCTGGGCGGTTATCGAATCGAACCACAGGCACGGCAGACGGTAGGCGCCTGGGCGGGCCAGCACGTCCACGAGGTTCTCTGGCGCCCAGAGCTGCGCGCCGTAATTCTCCTGAAGCAGCGAAATCCCCGCCACATGATCGTCGTGATAGTGGGTGGGGATCACCGCGTCGATTCCCTGGATTCCGTAGCGCCGCAACAGGGTGGGCAGGGTATACAGCCAGGGCCGGCGCGAGGCGCGGTCGGTACTGCTGGCCTGACCGAAGCTGAAGTCATAGCCAAAGTCGATCAGCAGCGCCCGGCCGTTCTGGGCCCGCAGCACGTAGGCGCACGCGAGGCTGGTGCGGTTCATCAACAGCCACGGCCGCAGCTCGGCGTACGGCTCGCCGCGCAGCTCCAGCAGCCGGGTGTTGTGGCGGCGCAGTTGCAGCAGCGGCCAGAGGGCTGCAGCAGTCAGCTGCAGCGCGGCGCACGGCATCGGCTCACCGTGTGCCGGGAGGACCTGGGTGGGCTGCAGTTCCGCCAGATCCAGCAGCGACAGGATGGTGCCGGCGAGGCCCTCACCACCGTGGTAGGTCCACTGGGTCGAGGCCAGGCGGCTGACCTGACCTGGCGCGTACAGCAGGTCTCCGGTGAAGGCCAGGGTGTGGCGGCGCCAGTTGAGCAGGAACGTGGCGGCGGCGGGCGTCGGTCCTGGCGTGGGCCATACCGTGAAGCGCAGACGTCCGAACCGGTAGGTGCGGTATTCGCGCAGCGGCTGGGTCACGGCCGCGTCCGGCACCACCCAGTGGTACGGACGAGCGTCATAGTTGTTGCGCCGGTCCGCCATCGACAGGTAAAGCGCTGGGTCCAGAAGGCTCTGGCCCTCGCCCTGGAGAATGTAGACCGGAATGCCGGCGCGCACCGCGCGGGCGGCCCCCGCAGCCACGTCACGGTGGTGGTGCGTCAGCAGCACCGCCTGCACGTGCCGGACCTGCGTCGGCAGGCAGTCCAGGACGGACCCGTCGCCGATGTTGATCAGCACCGCGCTGTCAGCGTCGCACACGACGTACACGTGCGCGGAACTGGTGTGGCGATACACGTCCGGCAGGATCTCGTTCATGCGTGGGGCTCCATGGCCATCTGAGGCGCAGCGGCAGGGGTGAGCACAGACCGCCGCTCCGCCTGAACCGCCCCGGTGGTGTTGGTCTCCGGGCCGAGTGTCCGGGCAACGAACGGCTGGACCAGACGGGATGCGGGCGGCTCCACAGACATGTTCTTCTCGCTGAGTCCACGCACACGGGCGCTTGCCGGGACTGCCGGCCACTCGCCAGGACGCGCAGCCGGACTCTTTATCCGGGGTCCGGATATACAGCCGAGGAGGGCCACCGACGCGCCGAACGGCGGGGCCAGCGAACGTTCGATCCTTTCAAGTTCAAGGCTGCCCAGGGCCAACTGGACGTCCCGAACATGCTGAGCAATGGAGGCTGTGGTCATGGGCTGGCGTCCTCTTTCTGGTTTCAGGCTGGCTGGAATTTGGGTGGAACGGCGGCAGGGATGGCAGCGAGACTCAGGTGCAGCCGTGATCGTCCTGGGAGCAGGCAGACACACCGGAAGGACGCCGCCGTGTGCCGTTGTGCGGCAGGCCGACCCTGTGGCCGTTGTTCTGGGCGAAATGCCAGTGCGTGGTTGCGGGGCTGGGCATGCTGATCTCCTCACAGGAAAAGGGCGCCGGACCTTCAGGCGGGCGAGGGTTCTTCGGGCGGGTCCAGGGACGGCTCGGGCGGTTCATCCTGCTCCACCAGTGGCCGCACCTGCGTGGCCGCGAACACCAGCCCAAGGCTGACCAGGACCACCAGACCGAACGTGCGCGTCAGGTAGCCGACCACACCCAGCACGACGGGAACCAGAACATACAGATGAGCCGAGACGGGTGAGCGCGCCAGCCCCAGGAAGGCCGGGCGCCAGGCCCGGAGGAAAGGCCGGCGCTCGACGCTGAGCGCTTCGAGCAGGTAGGGTTGAAGCGCGACGAACAGCCAGGTCAGGTACACCGCCAGCAGGGAGACGACTGCGTCCCCGAAAGGCTCCAGCACCCGGCGCCAGTACACGAGGTTGCTGTAGACCAAAAAGGCGAACACGGCCACCGAGACCAGCCACAGGACGCCGGGCAGCAGATTCTGCACCAGCAGCGCCGGGTAGCGCCGAAGATCTGCAGGCCGGTCCTCACGCAAGGTGGCAATCATGGCGTAGGCCGCGAGGGTGGCCGGACCGGCCAGGATGACCGTCCACGCCAGAACGATCCAGATGAGGTTGAGGCCTACCAGTGTGGACAGGTGCCGCCAGGTGAGCAGGCCACCGTCACGGTAAGCGCGCGGCAAGAACCTCACACGGGTCCCCATGCCAGCGTGACGGGAGCGGTATTGATGGCCTGCACTGTCAGGTTCGCCGGGCCGCCGGGCGGATCCAGCGACACGCGCAGCCCGAGCTCCTCCCCGGGAAGCAGCGCAAAGCCGTTGTCACTCAGGTGTTCGCCGACGCCAGCAGGGGCCTCGACGCTGATCCAGGGCGCGACATACGTGCCGACATTCCGGATCAGCACTCCGGTCAGGCTCGGCTCGACACTCAGCGTGGTCTGGGTCAGCCGGGCGATGGGCGCGAAGGGCGCGGCACCGGCGCGTGCGATCCACTGCTCCGTGCGGGCCAGCAAGGTTCCGTCCTCGCCGTGCAGCTGCGCACGGAGCAGGCCCGGTGTGTCGGAGAGGGGCAGGGAGACCGGCTGGCCAGGAGCGGGCCAGGAGACGGGGCGGCTCAGCGTGAGCAGGGTCATGCCCGTAACGCTATACAGCGAGAGGGTCAGTCGACCACTCCCGGCAGTGTCGGCCAGCACCTGAGGACAGGCACACAGGCTTCCATCCCCGACGGGAGCCGGGAGGCCTAGATGCAGGGCCACCGGCGCGTTTGCCTCCCGGCAACGGTAATACGCGAACTTGGGCTTCAGGTCGTAATCGATGACGCTGGTGTTGTGGGCATTCGGCCAGGGCTCGTTGAGCTGCCACACCAGAGCGAGGCTGCATTCCCCTCGCCGGGCGCGGTTCCAGCCCAGGGCATGACGCAGCACGTCCGCCTGGGCCGCCTGAGTGAGCCGGACGTAATGACCAAGGTCCTCGACCGGGCCAAAGACCTCCTCAATGCGGTGGGCCATCAGCCACCATTCACCGTGGTGCACCACTTGAGGGTTGCGGTCATCCATCGGCCAGACCGGCCCGTCGGTCAGATAACGGCGCAGGGTGGACTCGCGCGAGGCCGCCTGACAGCCGAACTCGCTGTGGGCGAGCGCGCGGTTATGGGTATACGGCAGGTAACTGTCCTGCACGCCCCGGTAATGCCACGGGCCATGCACGTCATGCAGGTCGTGTGGCCGTTCCTGGGCGATAGGCATGCTCAGGTCGTACTCCGGGCCACTGGGTGAGGACGGCAGGAAAGGCCGCGTGCCGTCGTGCAGGCGGATGAGGGCTGCCATTCGCGCCACCGTCGGGTCCGCATCGGTTACGGGCCGGCGCTGAGCGTCGGTCAGCTCGTTACCGGCGCTCAACAGCACGACACTGGGATGGTGGCGCAGCGCCCGCACCAGGGGCGGCAGGTCGCGCTCGAGGTTCTCCAGAAAAGCCGGACTCCGTGGAGGAACATTGTCGGTCCCACTGGACGTCAGCGGCATTTCCTGCCACACCAGCAACCCACATTCATCGCACGCGTCCAGAACAGCCTGGGACGCCAGCGGACCGACGCCGTTGTAGCGCAGCAGGTTGGCATGGGCTGCGAGCGCGTACCTGACCAGGGTCCGTTCACGTTCAGCGACTCCGGCCCGGCCTGGAATCAGATCACTGGGGACCATGTTGAAGCCACGGACATACAGCGGCTGATGGTTGATTGCCAGAGTGTACGGGCGGGCGCCGCGCTGATGCGACGCTTGGTTGTGCACCAGGGCCACCTGCCGCACCCCGAACCGCCGCTTCACCGGTGTGCTGCCTGTCACCCAGGCGCGAACCATATACAGCGGCTGCGCCCCGAGGGCCGCCGGCCACCACAGGTCAGGCCCCTCCAGGGAAAATGCCAGCGACGATGCCGAACCGGTCACCCGCTCCCGGCGTCCGTCCGGGTGGAACAGTTCAGCCGTCACCGGAAGGGCCAGGTCCCCGTCATGCTCCAGATCCACCTCCACCCGGGCACGCTGCAAGTCATCGCTGAGGACAACGCGCGGGTTGACGTCGAGCACAGCGGCGCCCGCATCGGCCTGCAGACTGACGCCGCGCCACAACCCCACGTGCACCAGGCGCGCCCCGAAATCCCACCAGTACCCGGCGCGGGGCTTGAGGGTCTTCGTCCGACTGGTTCGGCCCAGCTGACCGGCCTCGGCAGGAGGCTCCTGCAAGACCACCACCAGCAGGTGTTCAGAGGCACGGTCCAGCCAGCTCACATTGAAGCGCGCGGGCGTGTGTGTACCCGCCAACGTCCCCAGGCATTCGCCGTTCAGGTACACCTCGGCGCTGTAGTCTACGCCTTCAAAACACAGGTGCAGCCGGGCGGCGGGGGCCAGCTCAATCCGGAAGGTTCGTCGGTACACCCACTGGCGGGCGCTGACCCACTCAGCGTCCAGACTGGCCAGACCAAAGTTGGGGTCGCGGATCAACCCGGCGCGCAGCAGGTCGTCGTGCACACTCCCCGGAACGCAGGCGTCAATCCAGGCCGTGCGGGCGAACGCGCCCACCGGCTGAGCGAGTTCAGCATGCCAGCGGTGAAAGCGCCACGCCTCGCTGACCGACCCCGCCAGCTGCCACCGGCCACCCAGGTCCTGAGCGGTCAGGGCGCAGGGCAGGTGGTCTGGTGGGCTCACCACTTCATCAGGCATGGGCCCTAAACGTTCCGGCGCGGCCGGCGGAACGCACGAAGTGCTCGATCTTGTCGCGCGCCTCAGCATTCACCGCCTCCAGGCCCCGGGCGAGCAGGGCAGACTCCTGGGCGTCGAGTTCGGCGCTGGTCATGCGCTTCAGGCCACCCATGGCCTGGAGCAGCGCATTCTCGAGGTCGGTGGCGATGTTCATCTTGCTGATCCCGCCGCCCGGCAGTTCGATGGCGCGGTGGACCGTTTCGGCAGGTAGACCGCTGCCGCCGTGCAAGACCAGCAGTGTCTGGGGCAACAGTTGCCGGATCGCGGCGAGACGGTCAAAATCGATTTTGGGGTTCTTGACCGGGTAGACACCGTGCGCAGTACCGATGGAGACGGCCAGGACGTCGCACCCGGTGCGCTCCACGAATTCGAGCGCTTCTTCCGGAACGGTGTAGAGGGCCTCGTCGCCTTCGGTTTCCAGCCGGTCAGTGGTGGTGAGCTTCCCAAGTTCAGCTTCCACGCTGACGCCGCGCTCGTGGGCATACGTCACGATCTGGCGGGTCTGGCGGACATTGTCTTCGAATGGCTGGGCACTCGCGTCGATCATCACGCTGCTGAAACCGGCCTCGATCGCGGCTTTGATCACATGGTCGTCCCAGCTGTGGTCCAGATGCAAGCACAGCGGCACGTTCGAGGCAAGATCGCGGGCGGCTTGTTCCACGGCGGTCCTGAAGTCGAGTGGCGTCAGGCCGAACCAGCCGAGTTCACGCTGGCTGATTTCGATGATGACCGGGCTGCGCAGGTCGATCGCCGCCTGCAGGACTGGGCGGACGCAGGCCCGGTAGCGGGCACTGAAGGCCGCGACCGCGTACCGGTCACGCTGGGCCTCTGGCAACATCTCGGCCAGGGTCAGGGCGTGGGGCAGTTTCATTGCAGCGCCTCCAAGGCGTGCGCAAGGCCGCTCTCCGGACTGCTCAGGATGGGGGTCAGGGTGTGCGGAAGACTGGGAATCAGGCGCGCCATGCTGGCCTGGGCCAGCACCACCACGTCCACCCGTCCGGTCAGGCCCTGTAGGGCGCCGGTCACCAGCGCGTCATGCTGCTCGGGCTGGCCTCCCATGAGAGCGTCATAGGCGCCGTCCACCAGGACGCGCTCCACTTCCACGGGGCGGCCTGCCAGCTCGGCGGCACGTTCGATCAGGCGGGCCGTGGGCTCCAGGGTGGACGCGACGGTGGCGATGACCCCCACCCTCTCCCCCAGGCGGACGGCCTGTTCGGCCATCGGTCCGTCGATCCGCAGGAACGGCACGGGCAGCTCGGCCCGCAGCGCGTCGACGGCGTCGCCCACCGACGAGCAACAGCACATCACGGCGTCTGCGCCGGCACTCACGGCGGCGCCGGCATAGCTGCGCAGCCGGCCGGTGACTTCTGGAGTCAGGTGTCCGGCGCGGATCACGTCGGGCAGCAGGCTGTCGTCGAGCAGGTGAATGACGCGCACGCCCGGCGCCTGCTCAGTCGCCAGGGTTTTCATGGTCGTGACGGTCACGGGTGTGGTGTGAATCAGGGCGAGGGTTTTCATAGCGCCTCCCGGGGCACATCCAGAGCGAGGGTCACGATTTCCCAGGGACGGGCCGTGAGGTGAACCGCGCCGCCGCTCAGATCCAGGGAGTCCAGCGGGCGTTCACGCAGATTGACGTGCTGGGCGCTGATGATGCCGGCAGCGAGGGTGACGGTGACCGGCTGCGGTTCGGGAGTCTGGTTGACAAAGCGGACGATCAGGGCTTCTCGGTCCTCGGCGCGTTTGATGGCCGTGACCAGCACGCGGCCGTCCACATTCACAAACTGTCCGCTGGGGGGCAGGGTACCCAGGGGGTCACGGTGGCGGTTGCGCAGCGGCACAATCTGGCTGGTCTGCACGGCAGCGTGCAGCGGCGCGTTGAAATCGTGTGCCGCCCGCCAGGCGTCGGCCTGCGCCCAGGTTCCGGCGTGCGGATAAACGCTGTACTCGGCGGTGACCGGCCCCAGCATCTGCGCTTCCGGGGTCGCGGTGGTGGGTCCGGCGCCGCCCACCCGGGTCAGGAGATCCTCGCGTGAAAGCCAGCCCACCGCGCGCAGCACGGTCAGGGACAGGACCCCGTCTGCGGACGCGCTGAATTCCGGCAGGCCGCGGTTTAAAACCGTCAGACCGCGCGAACCGTGGCTCAGGCTGGCAAACGTCATTTGTGGGTGCTCATGGACGGCCGGCTCGCTGCTGCCGCGCTGGTCATCGGGCAACGCCACCGGGCGGTCCACAACGCCGTATTGCGTCTCCGCGCTCGACAGCGTGACCGGGGCGCCCAGCGGGAAACGGGCCCGCAGGCGGTGATCGCGCGCCGTGTTGTCAAAATGGGTGCGGATGTCCACCCGCCGGACCCCGGACAGCAGGGTCACGTCGCTGTGCAGCAGGAGCGGCACCGGCGTGGTGCTGCGGCTCTGGCGGTCCTCACTCAGGCCCTGAGGCAGGGCCCAAGGCCAGGTCACCCGCAGCGTGGCGCGGGCCGGACCGACCTCTACCCAGGACAGATGCGTCTGCACCCGGTCGGTGGTGAAGCGCTGATCGCCCAGTGGCCAGGCGTAATTGTAGGTGTCGCCGTTGTCCCCACCGTCATCAAAGCTGTTCAACCCGCTGTACTGCTCACCCGTGACCTTGTCGAGCAGATTCAGGCTGCCGTTGTTCGGATCGACAGTCACGCGCAGGTATTGGTTTTCCAGAACGCCAGGCCCAACCGCTAGGTCGCTGACCGCCAGCGCCCCCTTGTCCAGGGCCACGTCGCCCAGCACCTGATAGCGTCGGACCCGGCCAGACGTGACCGGCACCTCACGGCGGCGCAGGGCGTAGGCGCGGTAGCCCAGGCCGGCCACGTCCTGAGCCACAAAACTCACTTCGGTAAATTCGTTGGCATCGTGCGGCCGCCCCCGCGCTACGCCCAGCCACGCGAACGGTTCAGCCTTCTCCACCTCGCTGAACACGGTCCGGACCTGGAAGGGGCACTCCTGGCCGTCATGGTCGAGCAGCATCCACGTGTCGGGGCTGAGTTCAAGAAAAGCGTTCATCAACACCCGGACCTCATCGGTGCGGGTCCAGTTGAGCGGATTGAAGACCGTTACGACGCTGCCTCCCTGCCCAAAAGCGGGGTCGACCCGGGCGGCGATAGAGCCGTGGGCGTCTTCGGCCAGCAGATCGGCCATCTGCTGGGCTTCGTCGAAGCGCACCATCATCTCGCGGTGGACCTGGTCGATCGAACAGCCGCAGATGCTGTCGTGTGGGTGGTTCTCGATCAGGCGCTCCCACGCGGTCCACAGATACTCGTGCTCGTAGCGCTCGCCCAGCAGCCAGTGAATCGCCTGGAGCGGTTCGGCGTAACGTTCGAGCGCCGTCTGCGCCTGCGTGTTGCGCTGCTTGAGGTACAGGCGCGCGCTGAGCACGCCAGGCAGCAGGTGCGCCTTGCGCCCGAAGGCCCGGCCCTCGCCGTGCCAGACCACCTGAATGCGTTCCTGCTGCGCCCGCACATCGCGCACGAAGGCGTCCAGAGAGCTGATGCGGTAGTGGACGCCCTCGGGGCCCAGCGCCCGGTTGATCCCGTCGAGCAGTTGCGGCAGCCTGGGGTCCACCGGCAGGTGATCGCCGCCCATTGGCTCGAGCACCACATCGGTCGCCGCGTAGCTGCGCAGGTAACGGCTGGTGCGCTGGGCCCGCCCGGTGGTCTGGTCTTCGGTAAAGGCCAGGTCGTCAGGATTGACCTTGTAGTGGCTGCGGTAGTATTCCAGCGGCAAAAACACGCCCAGGATGCGGGTTCCGTCCGGCGCTTCCCACCAGAATTCGTTTTGCATCGCTGCCGGGAAGCGTGCGTCGCGGGCGCGCGGGTATAGGTACGAGTCCAGCCCCACCTCGGCCTCGCCTGCCTGCCCTCCCACCGGCGGCCCCCCGAAGCCGCGCCAGACGATGGCGCTGTCGATCTCGAAGCCGGCCAGCAGCTGGGGCATCTGCGCGATGTGTCCGAACTGGTCAGGCAAGTAGCCGACGCGGCTGACCTCCACCCCCAGGGCCCGGGCCGTGCGTTCGCCGAGCCACAGGTTACGCACGGTGGCCTCGCCGCTGACCAGGAATTCGTCCGGCAGGATGTGCCAGGGGCCCACGAACAGGCGGCCACTCTGGATGAGGCGCGCCAGTTCGTCGCGCCGTCCGGGACGCACCTGCAGGTAGTCGGTGAGGACCAGCGTCTGTCCGTCGAGCACAAATGAACTCAGCTCCGGGTCAGCGGCCAGCGCATCGAGAATCGCGTCGATGGTGTGGACCAGACGAAACCGGAAGCGTTCGCGGGTACTCCACCACTCCCGGTCCCAGTGGGTGTGGTGGTACATGTGCACCGTGAGGGGAGGCGGGGCGCTGGTCATTGGCCTCTCCCAGCGCGCCACTGCGCCCAGATGCCGCGCACCAGGGCGTAATCGTCGGGGGTCAGGGCCTGACGGTCACTGTCCACATGGCTGACGAAGTACAGGCTGGGAATGCCGAGCTGCGGTTGGAGCTGGGTGTAGGCACGCCAGGCGTCCAGGCTGGGCATCGGCCAGTTGTCGGTGTCCACCGGGTGGTGGGGCAGCGCCGCGCGGGTCACCCTGGCCCGGTGAGTCATCTGGTCGTTCACGTCCTGGCCGATATTCACGTCGTTGAGACGGATCATGTCCGTGACATTGGCAAACACTGGGTTGGGCGTGTGGGTCATCACGAGTGCGTCGCTTTTGCAGCGCTTGGCTTCATCCCGCAAGATCCACAGCAGGCGGTGCAGCAGGTGAATCCCCCAAGCTGTTCCGTGACGCGTCAGGCCGGGCCCGCTGGGTGTGCGGGCACTGAAATCCACCTTGAAGCCGTCTGCACCGTACTCCAGCAGCATCCGGCGCACCGCGCTGCGCAGCACGGTCTCGTAGACAGGGCTGGTGGGATCGGCGGTGACGGGTTCGCCGAGGTCATTGAGCACGCAGGCCTCGAGCGGAAGCCCCTCGGGATCCCAGGCCTTCCACCACAGCAGCACGCGCTGGCCACGTTGGTGGGCCCGGGCAATCCAGCCTTCCAGGTCAGGCCACTTGACGCGGTCCACCCCACTGGTGCCGTAGGCGGCACTCCACTTGTCGTCCAGCACCAGGATGCCCGGGTGAAGGTCATGGGCCTCGAGCGTGGCCAGAAAGCCGTCGTAGTTCTCCTGGGTACACTGGTCAGGTGCGCGTCCGCCGCGCTCGCCCGCCAGATGGCACTGCGCACCCCAGCCACACTGAATGGGGGTGTTCCACCACTCGGGGGCCTCCCCCTGGTCGAGCCGCGCGTAGCCGAGCTGATCATGGCGGGCACTGTTCTGGGCGATGGCGTCGTAGGGATCGGCGGCAAATGCCATGCGCAGGGTTGGGGTCCGGAACGGTCCCTGCACTCGGGTCTGACCCTCGTAGGACAGGCGAAACGCGAAGGCGGTTTCCTGGCCGTCGTAATGGAAGCTGGTGAAGTTGAGCTCCTCGACCGGGGCGACGATGGACGCCGAAAGCCAGCGGTCCGCCGGCGACACACGCCGCTGCTCACCCTGATCCCCATGGTATTCGGGGGCGCCGCCCTGGTCGGCTCCGAGCGCCATGTGCGGCTCGGCAGTGTCCTGCTGGAAGGCGTACACCAGTGGGGCGGGCGTGAAAAACCAGTGGGCCTTGCCCGGGAGACTGGTGCCCATCACATCGATCGCGGTGGACTGGGCCGCCGGGATGGTGCGGTGTTCGCGCTGATAGGGTTCGGGATTGAACACCCGCGTGAAGTGCGCGCCGCTTTGAAAAAAACCGCTGCCCCAGCGCTGCTGGCCGTTGTAATGCCCGCCGAACAGGTGCACGTCGGCGAGCGCTCCGTCACCAGCTACTTCAACGTAACTGTCGATGCCGCTTTCGTCGCAGCGCAGGACCAGGCGCTTGTCGGTCCAGATGCCGCCGTCCAGGCGGAATGTCAGGGTGACCGCCTCAGGCTCCTCACTGATGGTGGGGCGGTGCAGTCGGGCGGTGCGGTCGAGCCCAGTCGTGGTGTGAAGACTGGGGGCCAGAAACAGGTCCGTAAAGGCCTGACCGCCGGGGGTCTCCAGGCGGGCAAAGGGGCGGTCATCGTTCAGGGTCAGCCGGTACGCCGGGCTCAGGACCAGCAGGCCATGTTCGCCGCGCTCGACGCTCACTTGCCTGGGGTCAGTCATCGTCTGCATCGTCACCTCTTGTGGAGTCTTCGGGAACACCCTACCCTATTCCTTAAAATTTTGAAATAACCCTGTACGCTTGGAGGACCCATGACCCATTCCCGCAGCAAGTCCCTGACTTTCCACCTGATCGGACACGCCCACATTGACCCCGTATGGCTGTGGGACTGGCGCGAGGGCCACGAGACCGTTAAGGCGACGTTTCGCAGCGCGCTGGATCGCCTGCAGGCAAATCCCGACATGGTCTTCGCGCATTCCAGCGCCGCCCAGTACGCCTGGATGGAGGCGCACCCCCAGCTGCTCGCCGAGGTCCGCAGCGCCGCCGAGCGCGGCCAGTGGGAGCCGGTCGGCGGCTGGTGGGTGGAACCCGACGTGAACTTGGCGCACGGGGAAGCCCTGGCGCGCCAGGCCCTGATCGGCCAGCGCACCTTCGAGCGCTTGCTGGGCCACAGGGCGCGCGTGGGCTTCTTGCCTGACTCCTTTGGACACCCGGGCACACTTCCGCAGCTGCTCCGCCAGTCCGGACTCGACGCCTTCGTCTTCATGCGCCCCAGCGCCGATGAGCTTAACCTGCCGGCCAATCTCTTTACCTGGACTGGCCCCGACGGCAGCCGAATCCTGAGCGCCCGGCTGGAGTGCTACAACAGCAGTCCCAACCAGATCCACACCAGTCTGGAGCGTAACCTGGTCTGGCGGCCCCCACACCTCACGGACTGGCTGGGGCTATTCGGCGTCGGCAACCACGGGGGCGGCCCGACCCGCAGGGCCATCGCCAATCTGCGTGAACTGGCCGCCGATCCCGACTGGCCGACCCTGCGCCTGAACTCACTGAGTGGCTTCTTCGAAACTGTCCGTGGCCAGGACGCACCCGAGTACACCGGAGAGCTGCAGCATCACGCCCGGGGCTGCTACGCGGCGGTCAGCGATGTCAAACGCCTCAACCGTCAGGCGGAGCACGCCCTGATGCGCGCCGAGAAGCTCGCCGTGCTGGCCGGCCCAGCCGGTTACGTCTATCCGGGCGAGGCACTGACGCACGCCTGGAAGGGGCTGCTGTTCAACCAGTTCCACGACATTCTGGCAGGTAGCTCGCTGCAAAGCGCGTTCGAGGACGCCCATCAACAGCTGGGCGAGGTGCTCAGCATCGCCAGCCGGGTCACGTTCGCCGCCACCCAGGCCGTAGCTGATCAGGTGGACACCCGTCTGAACGGCCGCGACGTGGACGAAGTGATCCGCAGCGTCCGCTGGGACGGCCCCAGCTGGGTAACGGATTACGGCGACGGGGTGCCCGTCCTGGTGTTCAACCCGGATAGCCGTGAACGCGATGAGCCGGTCGAAATCGAACTGAACGACTGGCACACCCCCAACCTGCGCGTGATCGATGACGGGGGTCAGGAAGTGCCTCACCAGCGTCTGCGCGCCGAGAGCGTCAACGGCCAGGGGCGGCCCCGCTTCGTCCTGCGCGCGCAGCTTCCGCCCTGCGGGTACCGCCTGTACCGTGTCCTGGACGAACCCGCCGCCCAGGTACACCCGCCGCAGCTGAGCGCCACCCCGGCCCTGCTGGAAAATGAATTCTGGGCGCTGCACTTCGATCCGGACACGGGCGGGCTCAGGCGCCTGGTGGACAAGGCCCGGGGCCTGGACCTGCTGGCCGGCACAGGGGCGCAGCTTCAGGTGGTCCGCGACGACACCGATACCTGGGGCCACGGCGCGCGGTCCTACCGGCAGCTGGTGGGCGTTTTCGCGGACGCCCGCCTCGAGGTGCTGGAACTGGGGCCGGTGCGGGCCACCGTGCGGGCCACCACCCGCTTCCGCCTGTCCACGGCCGTGCAGGATTTCACGCTCTACGCCGGCTCGCCAGATCTTCACGGCCAGCTCAACCTGGACTGGCACGAAAAGCACCACGCCGCCCAGCTGGTCTTTCCAGCCGCACTCAGCAGCGTGACGGCCACCCACGAAGTGCCTTACGGCCATATGATCCGGCCCGCCGACGGCCAGGAGGAGCCGGTGCAGGCATGGCTGGATGTGAGCGGCCTGGCCCGTGACGGGCGGGGCGTGGAACATCCGGCTGGCCTGGCGCTGCTCAACGACAGCAAATATTCGGCCAGCGTTCTGGGTGGGGAGCTGCGCCTCACCCTCGCGCGCAGCCCGGTCTACGCGCACCACGACCCCGCCACCCTTGAGCCTGCCGTCGCCTATACCCATCTCGACCAGGGCCTGCAGCGCAGCCGCTGGGCGCTGGTGCCTCACGCCGGGGACTGGCGTGAGGCACGCGTGCCGGAATTGGCGGTCAGACTCAACCAGCCGGCCGTGTTCACACGTGAATACGTCCATCCCGGCCCCTGGCCGCAGACGCGCAGTGATCTGCAGCTCGAAGCGCTCCCGACCGTCCAGGTGAGCGCGGTCAAGCAGGCCGAAGACGGCGAGGACATCGTCGTCAGGCTGCACGAGTGGGCCGGACAGGCCGCCACGGGCGTCGTGCATTTCCGGGGCCACGCCCTGCCGGTGCAGCTCAGGCCTCATCAAGTTCTGGGCCTGCGCATCAGTGCGGCGGGCATAGCACAGCGCGTCAACTTTCTGGAAGAGGCCGATGACTGAAGGCGCTGTTGCGCTCCAGGAGGCCATGGAGGACGCGGCGGCCACCCATCCGCGTCCTCACCTCCGCCGGGCCTGGCGGTCCCTGGACGGCTGGTGGGACTTCGCCGCCTGCGACGCCGAGGATCCCGAGGATGTGACGTACACCGGACGCATCCAGGTGCCCTACGCGCCCCAGACCTCGGCGAGCGGCCTTCAGGCTCCGCTGGATCTGTCGGTGACCACCCTGTGGTACCGCACCCGGGTCTCCCCCTCACCGGCCGAGGTGCCTGCCCGGCACGAGCGCCTGCTGCTGCACTTTGGCGCCGTGGACTGGTCGGCCGAGGTCTACGTGAACGGCACGTTTGCCGCGCGGCATGAGGGCGGCTACACGCCCTTTACCGTGGACGTCAGCCGCGCAGCCAGACAGGGACCGTTCGAGATCAGCCTGCGGGCGGTAGACGACCATTCCGACATGGCCATGCCGCGCGGCAAGCAGGACTGGCGCGAACCCCACGCCATCTGGTACCCGCCCACCAGCGGCATCTGGCGCAGTGTATGGACCGAGAAGGTGCACCGCCAGCACATCGAATCGCTCCGCTGGACTCCGGACCTGGCGCGCTTTGAACTGGTCGCGCTGGCCACGCTGGCCCACGCCCCCCTGCCCGGCACCCGCGTTCGCATCGAGGTGTTTGATGGACCGCAGGTCCTGGCCGACACGGACACCCTGGTCACCGGTCAGCACATGACCGTACCGCTGCGTCTCCCAGACCCAGGGGTTGATGACGCGCGCAACGGGTTCTTGTGGACCCCGGATCATCCCAAGCTGCTGGGCACCCGCGTGACCCTGAGTGTCGACGATGAGGTCGTCGATCAGACCGAAGGCTACGCCGCGCTGCGTTCGGTCGAAGCCCGCGGCCGGCGGTTCCTGCTCAACAGCATTCCCCACCCCCTGCGCATGGCGCTGCACCAGGGCTACTGGGAAGACAGCGGCATGACGGGCGACGACCGGCGCTACCGCGAGGACGTGCTGCTGGCCCGGCGCCTAGGCTTCAACGGGCTGCGCCTACACCAGAAGATCGAAGACCCCCGCTTCGTGTACTGGTGTGACCGGCTGGGCCTGGCGCTGTGGGTGGACCTGCCCAGTGCCTACGCTTTTACGCCCACCAGCATCGAACGTCTGACCCGCACCTGGCTCGAAGTGCTGCGGCTCTACGCCTCCCATCCCAGCGTCGTGGTGTGGGTCCCGTTCAACGAATCCTGGGGCCTGCCAGATATCCCACGTGAACCGGCGCAACAGGACGCGCAGCGCGCGCTGTACGCCCTGACACGCACGCTCGACAGCACCCGGCTGGTCAGCGGCAGTGACGGGTGGGAACAGGTGGTTAGCGACGTGTATACCCTGCATGACTACATTCAGGACCCGGAGACGCTGCTGCTGCGCTACGGCAGCAAGGCGGCCGTCGAGGAGAACATCGAGCGGCTGTGGCCTGGCGGACGGGAGCAGGGTCTTGGCGGTTTTGCTCCCGGGGACCGCCCGGTGATTCTCAGTGAGTTCGGGGGGACCTCGTGGGTGCCGGTGGGCGAGGACGGCTGGGGCTACGGGGTCGTGCGCGACACCCTGACCTTTACCGGGCGCGTAGAGGGCCTGCTGACAGCGGCGGACCGCGCCATCCTGGGCAAAGGCATTCACGGGTACTGCTATACCCAGCTGACCGACACCTATCAGGAAATGAACGGGCTGGCCGGCATGGACCGGATGCCCAAGGGCGACGTGCAACGGCTGTCCAGCGCGGTCCGCGGTGAGCCCTATGATCCCGCCAACCCACTGTGGTACTCCAAGCGCTGGCGGGGTCAGCGCAACCCGTGAGCCGCATCGTGATCGTCGGCGCGGGGGGCATGACCTTCCCGCTGACCCTCGCGGCCGACTTGCTGACGCAGCCGGTCCTGCGGGCGGCCACACTGGTCCTCTACGACCCTGACGTATTGCGCGCCGGGCGGACGGCCCAGGCGATCCGTGACGTGGCCCGTGCCCACGGGCGCACCCTGGAGCTCGAGGTCACTGCGGACCGCCGTGCGGCGCTGCGCGGGGCCACCCACATGGTGCTGACTTACCAGATCGGCGGTCTGGACGCCTTCCGCTCGGACCTGGAGATTCCCCGCCGTTATGGCGTCGACTGCGTGGCCGGCGATACCCTCAATCCCGGTGGGATCATGCGCTTCGTGCGCAGCAGCGCTTCATTCGAGGTGCTGGCGCAGGACGTCATGGAGCTGTGTCCGGACGCGCTGGTCATCAACTACACCAACCCGATGGCCATGAACACCCTCTACCTCACGCAGCTTGGCGTGCGGGTGGTGGGCCTGTGTCACAGCATCCCAGGCACAGCGGAGTTGATCGCCCGGCTGCTGGACGTCACCCCAGAAGCCCTGGTCTACCGGGCCGCCGGCATCAATCACCAGGCCTGGTTTGTGAGGCTCGAGGCGAACGGCACGGACCAGCAGGATGCCCTGCGCCGTGCGCTGCGAGAGCGTTTCCTTCCCGGCTGTGGTGGAACGACCCCCTGGACCGAAGGAGGCGCCACCTACGCTGGAGGCCAGGAGCGGGTCCGCGCAGAACTGATGGAGACCTTCGGTTATTTCACGAGTGAATCGAGTCACCATGCCTCGGAGTACGTGCCGTATTTCCGGCGCTCGCCCGAGAGCGTCAAGGCCTACCTGCCACGCCGCTGGGATTATCTGCGGACCGCTCAGGCAAGCGCAGGTCAGGAAAGTGCCCTGACCGCCGCCAGTGTCGAGCGGCTCAGCCGTGACCTGCGGCCGTCTGGCGAGTGGGCCATGCCGCTGATCGCTGCACTGGTGGGCGGCGATCCGGCCCACATCTACGTGAATGTCCGCAATGACGGTTGGATCTCCAATCTGCCGGGTGAGGCGTGCGTGGAGGTGCCGGCTACGGCGGACGCCAGCGGCATCAGTCCGGCGCGGATCGGGCGGCTGCCCGGGGCCTGCGCGGGCCTGAATCTCACTGGGATTGCCCTGCAGACCGCCGTGGTGGATGCCGTCACCCACCGCGACCCGACCGGTCTGCAGGCGGCCTTCGCTCTGGATCCCCTCACCGCGAGTCAGCTCGATCTCAGCGACATTCGCGTCATGGCGAAGGAGTTGTTTCAGGCGCAGCGGCCCTGGCTGCCTGCCTGGCTCGGCGGGCCGGAGGTCCAGGCGTGAAGCGCAGGGTGACCCAGGGCCGGCCGAACCGGCCCGATGTCCGGCCGCGCGGCCAGGGTACAATGGCGCAAGATGGGTATAGCCAGGCGCTGTCCGGGACCGGGAACACGATGAATCAGGGCAGGTCCAGGAGTATCCGGCAGGGGCGCAACCTGCCTGAAGTGCGGGCCGACAACCTCAGCGTGGTGGTGGAGGCCCTGCAGAAGTTGCAGCCGATTTCCCGCAGCGCCCTGGCAGACGCAACTGGACTCACGGCGGCCAGCATCACGCACATGGTGAACGAACTCACAGCCTTTGACCTGCTGGTGGAAGTGCCCTCGAACGAGCGTCAGGTGGGCCGGCGGCCTACCCTGCTCTCGTTCAACCGGCAGCGTGGCCAGTTGATCGGCATCGAGGTCTCACGCACCCGGATCCACGCGATCCGCTCGGACTTCAGCGGTCAAGCGCTGGCCCACCTGGAGCGGCCATTCCGGCCCACAGCTTCTGTTAAGAAAGGGCTGACGGCCATTGGCGACGTCATCGCAGAACTGATTGATCCCCTGCTGCCCCTGCTGGGCATCGGCGTGGGCATCCCCGGCCCCGTCAACAGCACCCTGGGCATCGTGATTGAGCCTCCAAATTTTGGCAAGTGGCGCAATGTCTCCCTGGCCGACGCCCTGAGCGAACGGTTCGGCGTCCCCTGCTGGCTGGATGACGATGCCAAAGCGGCGGCTTACGGGGAACGCTGGTACGGTGCCGGGCGCCATGAGGAGACGCTGCTGTACATCTCACTGCGCTCTGGTGTGGGCGCCGGCCTGATCGTCGGCGACCGGGTCTACCGCGGCGCGCACGAGCTGGCTGGCGAGATCGGCCACACCACCATTCACGTCGACGGACCGCTGTGCGAGTGCGGCAATCGCGGCTGCCTCGAGACGCTGGTCAGCATCCCGGCCATCATGCAAGAGGCGCGCCGGCTCGGGCTGGACATCGCCGAACCAGGAGATCTTCACCGGCTGGCCCTCGCCGGGGACACGGTGGCACAGAACATCAAAGACCGCGTGTATCTGTATCTGCTGGCGGCCCTGGTCAATGCGGTGAACCACTACGACCCTGCAGTCATCGTGCTGGGCGGTCAGCTGGTGCGGTCCTGGCCTGACCTCACGGCGACGCTGGCCCGCAACGTCAAGGGACGGTCTTTTGGCTACCTCTCCCAGGACGTCCGTGTCGTGGAGAGCCTGCTGGCCGCCGACGCGTCGGCACTGGGGGCAGTGGCCATAGCCATCCACCACATTCTGCGTGACCCGGGACAGACGCTGCCCGACACACCGGTGACCGGACTGCACATCGATGGCCCTGAATTGCGGGCGCCTTGATTGCCCGCAGCAGGAATTCAACACGTTCGGGCACGATCAGCAGTGACCAGGGCGCGCTGGCCAAATCTTGGCCAGCGCGCCCTGTCAAGGTGCCGTCTTATCCTTTCACGCCGCCGCTCACGGAAGCGCCTTCCACGAAGTAGCGCTGGAAGGTAAAGAACAGGATAATGACTGGCAGCATCACCAGCAGGGCCGCCGCCATCAGGTACTGCCACTGCACGGCCGTGGCGGTGCGGAAGAACTGCAGCCCGACCTGCAGGGTGTAAAGCCTCTCGTCGTTGAGGTACAGCAGTGGGCCCACGTAGCTGTCCCAGGCGCCTTCGAAAGTAAAGATCGCGACCGTCGCCAGGGCTGGCTTGGACAACGGCATGACCACCCGGCTCCAGATCCAGAAATCACTGGCGCCGTCCACCCGCGCGGCCTCAGAATACTCGTTGGGAATCCCCATGAAGAACTGACGCAGCAAGAAGGTGAAAAAGGCCCCCGCAAAGAAGCTGGGCACGATCAGCGGCAGGTACGTCCCCACCCAGTGCAGTCTGGAGAACAGGATGTACTGGGGGATCAAGGTCACCATCCCTGGAATCATCATGGTGGCCAGCAGAATGCCGAACATCAGGTCACGGCCTGGAAAACGCAGCTTCGCGAAGCCGTAGGCGGCCAGCGAAGAGGACAGCACCGTGCCGACCACCACGGCCACGGCATACAGGGCCGTGTTGATGGCGTAGCGGGTAAATGGCGCCAGCGACCAGGCTTTACTGAAGTTATCGAAGCGCAGTGGATCGGGGATCCAGATGGGTGGGTTGGCGTAGACCTGGGTGTCGGCCTTCAGGGCAGTGGAAAGCATCCATAGCGCCGGGAACAGGACCGCCGCGCTGATGGCACACAGCAGGGCGAACGCCATCAGTTTCCAGAAGAGATTCTTCGCGATCGGACCGTTAAACCGGGGCCGCTTGGCGACCGGAGCAGCCGAGCTGGGCAGATTCTGTTGGACAGTCATCAGCGAGCCTCTCCCTCGTAGTACACCCAGCGGCGCGAGACCCAGAACTGCAAGCCCGTCAGCATCAGGGTAATGATCAGGAGCACCCAGGCCATCGCGCTGGCGTAGCCCATCTGGTACTCGCCGAAAGCTTTTTGCCACATGTACAGGCCGTAGAACAACGTTGAGTACGACGGTCCACCCTTACCCCCCTCTGAAACGATCAGTGAGGTCTCCCAGAACTGAAAGGCGGCAGAAATGCCGGTCACCAGTTTGAAGAAAATGGTAGGCGACATCATGGGTACGGTGATGGCCCAGAACTGCTTGACCGGCGAAGCACCGTCGAGCATGGCCGCTTCATACAGGTGCCGGGGAATCCCCTGGAGACCGGCCAGGTAGATGATGTAGCCGCCCGCTGCACCCCACATGCTCATGATGACCAGGGCGGGTTTGGCCCAGGTGGGGTCGGCGAACCACAGCGGAGGGTTGTCCACGCCGATGGCCCTGAGAAAGACGTTGATGGGACCGAAATCAGGATTGAAGACCCACAGCCACAGCAGGAGCACCGCCACACCCGTCAACACTTTGGGAAGAAAGAAGATGGTACGGAAAATGCGTTGTCCGGGAATCTTCTGGTTCAGCAGCACCGCGATCAGGACGCCGGTGAACACACTGAGCGGCACGGCAAACAGGACATAGAAACCGGTGTTGTACAGCGACGTCCAGAACAGGTCGTCATCGAAAAACAGCCGTCGATAGTTGTCCCAGCCGACCCAGGTCGCTTTGGAAGTGATGTCGTAGTTGGTAAAGCTGGCGTACAGCGACCACAGCATCGGGCCTGCCACAAACAGTAGGAAACCGAGAAACCAGGGGGCGATAAACAGATAACCGGTGAGCGCTTCTTTCCGCCGGACCTGGCTCATGCGGGCCATGTGAACCTCCTGAAGGGGGACGGCTGATAGGGATGCAGTGACGACAGGCTCATCGGCAACTGCGGAGCGGCGGCCTTCTTTGCTCTGTCTCGGCCAGGGACGTCAGTACACGGGTGAGTTGCTTAAATATATAAAAAAATTGAAGCTTTTGGTATATGCTCATGGGCAAGGCCAGCGCCCCAACCCATCTTCACCTGACTGCAGAGGAGCCCCCCATGACCACGCTTCCGCTGGAGGCCAACCCACGCCATGTCCTGGCAATTGACATTGGTGGGACCAAACTCGCCGCCGGGATTGTCACCGCGACCGGCGAACTGCTGGACACGGTCCGCACGCCGACCTTTGTCGAGCAAGGCCCGGACAGGATCGTTGAACGGCTGCTTGACCTGAGCCGGACCCTGCTGCAGCGCAGCCGCGCGTCGGTCAGTCGGGTCGGGATCGGGTGCGGTGGTCCCCTGGATACCCGGCGAGGACTGATCCAGAATCCCCCGAACCTGCCTGGCTGGATCGAGTATCCCCTCGTGCGCCGGATTCAGGCTGGCCTGGGGCTCCCAGTGTCCCTGGAGAACGACGCCAATGCTGCGGCCCTGGCCGAGTACCACTTTGGTGCCGGCCAGGGCACCCGGCACATGGTCTACCTGACCATTTCGACCGGCATCGGCGGGGGCCTGATCCTGGACGGTGAACTCTACCGCGGCAAGCACGGCAACGCGGGTGAACTCGGGCACATCCAGGTGCGCTACGACGGGCGGCCCTGCAACTGTGGAGGCCGCGGCTGTCTCGAAGGCTACGCCTCTGGCACCAATATCGCCCGGCGCGCCCGTGAACTTGCGGCCCACCATCCGGAATCGCTGCTGGCCCGCCTGGTCCCCAGTCTGGAAGACATTCAGGCCCAGACCGTCCTGGCAGCCCTGCAGGCCGGCGACCCGGTCGCTCACGCGCTGTGGGACGAAACACTGGACATGCTGGCGGCGGGGGTGGCCAGCATCGTGCACGCCTTTGATCCCGAGCGCGTGGTGATTGGCGGCGGCATCAGCAATTTCGCAGATCTGCTCTTTCCCCCTCTCCGCGAACGGGTGGCGCGGCGCAGCATGCCGGCGCTCGCCGACAGCGTGGATATCTGCCCCGCAGCGTTCGCAGAGAACGTTGGCATCCTGGGTGCGGCAGCCGTCGCACTGCGGGAGCCGATGGAGGTTTCGTTATGACCCTGGCCACCGAGCATCTTCACAGCTACATCGACCGGCACCGCCAGGCCCTCGACCGCCTGGCTGGACTCGCCCCGGAAGTCCGCCTGACGGCGCAGGCCTGCGTGGACGCGCTACAGCGCGGCAACAAACTCCTGATCTGCGGCAATGGCGGCAGCGCGGCCGACGCGCAACACTTTGCCGCGGAACTGACCGGACGCTACCGCCGGGAACGCCGCCCCCTGCCGGCCATCGCCCTGACCACAGACTCAAGTGCGCTGACCTGCATCGGCAACGACTACGCGTTCGAGGAGGTGTTTGCCCGGCAGGTTCAGGCCCTCGCCCAACCCGGTGATGTGCTGGTGGGCATCACCACCAGTGGGCGCAGTGCCAACGTCATTCGTGCGCTGGAAGCCGCCCGCAGGCGCGGAGCCTTTACCGTCGCCCTGACCGGAGAGGGCGGTGGCCCGGCGGCACAGTGCGCCGACGTGAGTCTGCGGGCACCAAGCGAGCACACCGCGCAGATCCAGGAAATCCACATTCTGCTGATTCACGTGCTGTGTGAGACCATCGATGACGCTTTTGTCGAGGACGCTCAGGCATGACGATCACGCCGAAGGCCGCTGTCTTTCACATGATCGGCAACGCCCATATAGACCCGGTGTGGCTGTGGAACTGGCAGGAAGGGTACCAGGAGATCAAGGCCACCTACCGCTCTGCGCTCGACCATCTCGCGGAACATCCAGGGTTTGTCTTCACGGCGTCATCGGCGGCCCATCACGCCTGGATCGCCGACAACGAGCCGGAAATGTTCGAGGAGATCCGGACGCGAGTCGCGGAGGGACGTTGGGCCCTGGTCGGCGGCTGGTGGGTCCAGGCCGACTGCAATCTCCCGAGTGGCGAAGGCTTTGTGCGCCAGGGACTGTATGGACAGCGTTTCTTTCACGCACAGTTCGGACGGACTGCCGACACCGGTTACAATCCTGACTCGTTTGGGCACGCTGGAACGCTGCCGCAGATCCTGCTCAAAAGTGGACTGACGCGATACACCTTTATGCGGCCCGGACCGCACGAACAGGCACTGCCCGCCCGACTGTTCTGGTGGGAGGGGCCTGACGGCTCCCGGGTCCTGACCTTCCGGATTCCCTACGAGTATTGTACCTGGGGCAAAGACCTTGAAGCGCACATTCGCAAATGCACCACCGAGCTCAGCGGCAGCGTCTCCGAGCTGATGTGTTTTTATGGCGTCGGAAATCACGGGGGTGGCCCCACCACCGAGAACCTCGCGTCCATCGCGCGCCTGAATGGGGCGGCCGACCTTCCAGAGTTGCGCCTGAGCGCTCCGTCGCAGTATTTCGATGCCGTGCAGGACGCTAGCGTGCCGGTGTGGATCAACGAGCTGCAGCATCACGCGGTCGGCTGCTACGCCGCGCACTCAGGCGTCAAACGCTGGAACCGCGCGGCTGAGCTCGCGTTGGTGCGCGCCGAGAAGATCGCCGCACTGTCCACAGCCCTGACCGGCCTCCCGTACCCCCACGCCGATCTGGAGCGCGCCTGGAAACGGGTGTTGTTCAATCAGTTTCACGACATTCTGGCAGGCACCTCGATTGAGAGTGCCTACGAGGACGCCCGCAATGAGTACGGTGAGGCGCTGGCGACCGCCCAGCACCTCACGAATGCGGCCCTGCAGCGAATCAGCTGGCGCGTGACGGTGCCGCGCGTGGAGGGGAGCAAACCGTACGTGGTCTTTAACCCGCACCCCTGGGCGACGCGCGTTCCCATCGAACACGAAACGGGCGGTGTCCCCGAAGAGTTCACGGTGACTGATGACAGCGGCCAGCCGGTGCCAGCACAGCGCGTGCGCTCGGAAGCGACGGTCACCGGCTGGCGTAAGCGCCTGACGTGGATGGCCGAATTGCCGCCCTTCGGGTACCGCACCTACACGGTCCGGCCCGAAGCCGGGCCTGAAACCTTGCAGGTCGACGCGAGCGACCTACATCTGGAGAATGCCGCGTTCCGGCTGGAGATCGATCCCCAGACCGGCGGCATCGCGCGTCTGCTCGACAAACGCAGCGGAGCGGAGGTCTTCAGCGACACGGCTGCGTTCGGGACTGTCATGGACGATCCATCTGACACCTGGAGTCACGCGCTGCTGCGCTACGACGCTGTTGTCGGCCGGTTCGCAGACGCGACAAGCGCCGTCTTGGAGCACGGTCCGGTCCGAAGCACCATCCGCACCGTCAGCCGCTTCGGGCGCAGTACCCTCACGCAGGACTACATCCTGTACGCCGCCCAGCCACACATCGAGGTGCGCGTCCGGGTGGACTGGCACGAACAGCACCGGGTGCTGAAGCTGAATTTTCCCACACACCTTCACTTCCCAGAAGCGACCTTCGAAGCGCCCTACGGCGTCACCACCCGTCCCACCACCGGCGATGAACAACCCGGGCAACGCTGGATCGATCTGAGCGGGGTCCACCGGCCCAGCGGCGTCATCCGCGGGTTGAGTTTGATCAATGACGCCAAATACAGTTACCACGCGCTGGACGCCGACATCGGGCTGACGGTCCTGCGCTCTCCAGTCATTGCCCATCACGACCCCTACGTCCCTTCCGAGGGCGGCGACTACCGTTTCATGGATCAGGGTGAGCAGCAGTTCACGTACTGGCTCTATCCGCACGCCGGCACCTGGAGAGACGCTGGGACACCCCGCGAAGCGGCTGTGTTCACCGAGCGGCCACTGGTGATTCCAGAGACCTACCATGATGGTCCGTTCGCCCCTGCCGCGTCCTTCATGCAGGTCGAGCCGGCCAACGCGCAGATCACGGTCTTCAAACGCGCCGAGAACAATCACGGTTACGTGCTCCGTCTGGTGGAGACCCAGGGCCGTCCCATCCGCGCCCAGGTGGACCTGCCCCTTCTGACCTGTAGTTTTGAGACTGAGCTCGGTGCGTTCGAAATCAAAACGGTCTTGATCCCTGATAGTGGGGGGCCGGCACAGGTGATCAACCTGACAGAACTTGAGGTGCTGGGTCAGACCTGAAACAGCTTGAGAACCTGAAAAGGTGCCAAGGACAGGCCTGAAGCTCAGACACAGGTGTCCGCACAGAGCTGGGTGACGGCGGACGTAACGCGGGGACGCTACCGTGTTGTTTCAGGCACTCGTTGATTTGCACCAAATCTGTAAAAAGCGGCTTGAGGTTGTTGCAGAGATGCACGCTGCCAGGACATGGAATCTGCCCAGCGTCAATGGCGGCCGTTCCAGATCCTGTCCCAGCCGACGGAATCTTCACGACCACACGAAGGATCGTTCGACGACCCACCGTTTCGCCCCGAGGATAAACCCTCGCCCTCCCAGCTTGCAGCCGCGCCGCGTAGACTTCCGGCATGACCGCCTCTGTTCCCACGCGCGACGTGCTGCTCACCTGCCCGCTGGATTGCCCCGATGCCTGCCGCCTGCGGGTCACGCTCGGGCGGGGTGAGGACGGACAGGAACGCATGCTGAAGGTCACGGGAGACGCCGGACACCCCTACACCCGCGGCTTTGCCTGTGCCAAGACGGTGCATTACCCCGCGCGGGCCAACCATCCGGACCGGCCCCTGTACCCGCTGCGGCGCGTGAATCCGAAGACTGATGCCGAGCCGGTGTTCGAGCGCGTGAGCTGGGACGCGGCGCTCGACGACATCGCCGCCCGCTTGAGGACGTTGCTGGACACCCGCGGCCCGCAGAGCATCCTGCGCTACAATTACGCCGGGACCATGGGCCTGATGGAGGGTGCGCACGTGCACGCGCTGTTCCGCGCCCTGGGCACCCCGGAACTGGACGAAACGATCTGCGCCACCGCCGGCACCGAGGCCTGGGCCATGGGCTACGGCGCGCGCTACGCGGTTGATCCGGCAGACGTGCGCCGCGCCCGGCTGATCGTGTTGTGGGGGATCAACAGCTTGAGCACCCACAGCCACCTGACGCCCGAGCTCACGGCGGCCCGCAAGGCCGGGGCCAGGATCATCTGCATCGATCCGTACCGCAATCGCAGTGCCGCCTACGCCGACACGCACCTCAAGATCCGTCCTGGCAGCGACGCCGCGTTGGCGCTGGGCGTGATGCACGAGCTGTTCGCCCACGGCTGGACCGACGATGCATACATCGCCGAGGCGACCGAGGGCATCGAGGAGCTGCGTGAAGCTGCCCTTGGGTGGACGCCGCAGCGCACGGCCGCCACCACCGGTCTGAGCGTGCAGGATGTGCAGGACCTCGCACGCGCCATCGGGACCACCCGGCCCACCTACATTCGGGTCGGCTACGGCATGACCCGCCACGAATACGGCGGAACCAACCTGCGCGCCGTCACCCTGATCTCCGCGCTGACCGGCGACTGGCGCGTGCCAGGCGGCGGCTGCGTCCTGAGCAGCAGCGGGGCGTTCAAGCTCAACCGCACGCAGCTGGGCGCGGCCCACCTGATCCGCAAGGAGACACCGCACATCAACATGAATGCCTTCTCGGACGCCCTGAAGCCCGCGGCCGGGCTGGGCGCCACGTTGATCTACAACTGCAACCCGGCGGTGGTTGCCCCAGATTCGGGCAGCGTGCGCGCCGGCCTGCAGCGCGCCGACCTGCTGGTGGTGGTGCTGGAACAGGCCATGACCGAGACGGCCCGGCTGGCCGATTACGTGCTGCCCGCCACGACGTTTGCCGAACACGCCGACGTGTACACGAGTTACGGCCACCACTGGCTGGGCTACAACCCGGCAGAATTGGAGGCCCCCGGCGAGGCGAGGCCCAACTCCTGGGTCTTTCAGCAGCTGGCCCGCCGCCTGGGCGTGACCGAGCCGAGCGTGTACTGGAGTGTAGATGACCTGCTGGAGGCCGTACTGGACAGCGGCCACCCGTATCTAACCGGTGTGACCCCCGAGAGGGTGAGAGCCGAGGGCAGCGTGCGCCTGAATCTGCCCACGCCCTTCTTGCCGTATGCCCACGGGGCGGAGACCCCCAGTGGCCGGGTGCAGCTTGCGCCCGCGCCGGTTCACCGCGAGGCGCAGGCCGCGCTGAATGACGTCTATCCCCTGCGGCTGCTCACCCCGCCAGCGCATCACTTCCTGAACAGCACCTACGGCAACCTGCCCAACCTCAACCGCGCCGAGGGCGGCGAGCCCCAGCTCCTGATCCATCCTGACGACGCGCAGGCGGCCGGGCTGAGCGATGGGGCCTACGCCGCGCTGGAATCTGAGGTGGGCCAGGTGCAGCGCCGCGTGCGGGTGACCGGGGCAACGCAGCCAGGCGTGGTGGTCGTGGAGGGGACATGGTGGGGCCTGTCGGCGCCGGACGGCCAGAGCATCAATACCCTGACCGCCCAGACCCTCACCGACCTGGGCGGGGGCAGCACCTTCCACAACACGCGGGTGCGGGTGCGGCCCGTCGGGGCCGCTGGGGACAGCAGCACGGCGACGGACCAGGGCTCCTGACCGGCGAGAGCCATGTGACCCGCCTAACCCGCCTCAGGCCGGCAGTCCTCGCGCCTCAAGTCATTTCGGTGGCGATGATTCTCCCAGGATCAGCCACAGGTGTCAGGCGGTCGCAGGCAGATGGGCGGCTTTCTCCTGGGCACATTCCTTCTTCAGGAGAGCGTTCCTCGGCATGAACCTCCAGCCCTGGCAGGCAACAGGTATGGGACAGGCGCTGCTCAGAGGAGATTTCAGGTCAGAGCAGCGCGTAACCCTGGCCACCTGAGGCTCAATCCGATGAGGTGAGGGCTGTGCCTATTGACATAGACCTACTTGTAAGTAAAATAATAACAAGTCGGAACAGGATGCTGAAGGAGGATCAGGATATGAACAGTGACTATTCTATTGCCGTGCATGTCCTGGCCCTCCTGAACGCCTTTCCTGAGCCGATGAGTTCCGAGGAGATGGCCGCAAGCGTCGGCGTCAATCCGGTGGTGGTGAGGAATGTGGTGGGGCACCTCAGGCGGGCGGGCCTGCTCGACACCCAGCGGGGAGTGCCCGGAGCCAGATTGACCCGGTCAGCGTCGCAAATCACGCTGCTGGACATCTACCGGGCCGTCGGAGCGCCGGATTCAGTCCTGAAGCTGCATCAGAAAGCCAACCCGGCCTGCCCGGTAGGAGCACGCATTCAGGGCGTGCTGGACGCGGTCTTTGAACAGGCTCAGGCAGCCATGGAGGCGCGTTTGGCCCTGGTCCGGCTCTCGGACGTCACGACAGCCATAGCTCAGGTGAGCTGAGTCAGTTCGATTTTTTTGGCCTGAGCTGTAGATTTTTTTATTACACCACCCCCTGTACAGTTTCGCCCTCTCGTCGCTGGTCCAGCGTACTGGACCCCAGGAGTCACCATGTCCAACCGTCTGATCGCCGTCACCGGAGCCACCGGCCATCTCGGTCAACTCACCATCTCGGCCATGCTGGAGCATGGGGTGCCCCCCCAGGAGATCGTGGCGTTGGTGCGCGACCCTGCCAAGGCCGAAGCTCTGACCGCCCAGGGCGTGCAGGTGCGGCAGGCCGACTACACACAGCCGCAGACGCTGGACGCGGCGCTGAAGGGCGTAAGCCACCTGCTTCTGATTTCGTCCAGCGATTTCAACGATCGCGTGGGCCAGCACCGCAATGTGGTGGACGCCGCCGCACGGGCAGGGGTGAAGCTGCTGGCGTATACCAGTCTGCTGCGGGCCGATACCTCCGCGATGATTCTGGCGGGCGATCACAAGGCCACCGAGGAGCTGATTCGCGCCTCCGGCCTGCCCTTCGTCTTTCTACGGAACGGCTGGTATCTGGAGAATTACACCCCTGCCCAGGCCGCGCAACTCGGGGTCATCGCGGGGAGTGCGGGAGAAGGCCGGGTCAGCGCTGCGGCCCGGGCTGACTATGCGGCAGCGGCGGCCACGGTCCTCAGTCAGCCCGGCCACGAGAACGCGGTCTACGAGCTGGGCGGCGATCAGGCCTTCACGCTCGCCGAGCTGGCGGCCGAGGTGCAGGCCCAAACAGGACGCCCGGTGAGCTATCAGGATATGCCGCAGCAGGCCTACGCTGAAATGTTGCGGGGAGTGGGCCTGCCCGCTGCTCTGGCCGACGTCCTTGCCGATTCTGACGCGCACCTCGCACAGGGCGAACTGTACACTGACCGCCACGATCTGAGCCGCCTGATCAGTCGGCCAACCACCACGCTGGCCGAAAGCGTTCGGGCGGCCCTGGCCTAAGCGAGACCCTATCCATTGGCTGCGCTCCGCTTTGGAATGAACAGCGGTGTCATCGCAGGGAATCGTCTCCCCTGGCGGTAGATTGAAAACTCTGGGGCCTACGTTGCATGCGACGCAGGCCTTGGACATTGCTTGCCCAGTTCCGCTTGGCAGACTTCAGGGTCACGGACACCACTTCCAAGCGGAGCTGGGCGGCGACCGCGAGCGCCTGGGAGGATTTAGAGGCCGCGCAGATCATGGCGGGCGAGCGCTTCAGCCATAACCTGCTGTACGAGGCGATGTGGCAGGGGACGCCCGAGACGGTCTCCGCAGCAGGTGGCCGAGCACTGATGGGAAAGGGCTCAGACCCGCGAGGCGGCTATCTGGTTTAAGCGCGCTGCCCAGACAGCGGAGGCGGCCCTGCGCCTCCAAGAGGCTGAGAAGTGTAACCGGAGCGCTGCGGAGGCGTTCGAGGACGTAGGAGACCTGAACGCGGTGCGGAGGATTGCGGTCCGTCCCCCGTCCGCCCATTCCCTTCACTGAACCTGGTCGTCCGCAAGACCGGTTGGGTGGGCGGAGCATCAGGAATTCAGCCGCCGCAAAGTGACGTTCTGTGTGGGCAAATAATTCCCTATCCTTGACGGCTGTTCTCGTCCCACAGGGTTTACGGCACGCCTCTACTCATCCTGAGTACCGTGGCCGGTGGGCAAACCCTGCACCGGGAGCGAAGGCCTGGCGAAATGTGACCTCACAAGAATGCGAAATGAACCCAACAATCTCCTGAAGGGAAGGATAAAAAACCACGTCCTGATCAATAAGACTGGCGCCAGTGCGGTGGACTGTCATGTTAACCTTCGCATCTGCCATGAGCGAACTCCAGTCCAGCGAAGCCTTCAGCCGACTCCAGTTCTTTCGGAGCGAAGTGCAATTTGAGGCCGCGCAGCTCAACAACCGCATCAGCGCCTTTCTAACCGCACAGTCGTTTTTGCTGATCACCTACGGCTCGGCCATGAACAACAGCAACCCTGACTGGGGCACGTGGTTCCGCCTGGTGGCACCGCTGATCTTCGCGGCACTGGGCATCGCGCTGGCCGTGAACATCCGTCCCAGTATCCAGGCGTCACTGGAAGTCATCAAACACTGGCATGATAAGCAGCAGAACGTGATCGACACCCACGAGGAGTTGTCAGCCTACAACGTGAACGCCGGGGGCGGCATCACCGAGGATTCGGTTTCAACCCACAAGGGCCGCCGCTACGCCCTGACTACCCTGACCATCATGATCGGCGCGTGGTTGGTGCTCGGCGCAGTGTCGGTGGCGATGTTCGCACTAGGGCAGGGTTGACTGTTCTTTAGAGATCTTCCGGGGCCATTGAATAAGGCTACGCCGCACGGTTCCTGATCACCGTGTGGCTTTGCATCAAATCTGCTTTCCGCTCGGTCGCTCCTCTCCTCCCCCACTGACCCCGGAGGAGGCGCAACCAATGCAAACCAACAGCGTTCTGAAGAAAACGTGGTCAGAAGCCTTACAGCGAGCGGCCTGGAATTTGAGTCGCTTGCCTGCATAACCCTCCGCTGCTCCCTGACAGTCAGCAAAGAGCCACCCCGACCAATTGAGTTTCGCCCCCAGAAGCTCTTTTTCGGCAAACCCCGCGTCCATCAAGCGGACGGCGTCTTCGCACGACATGGGTGACCCCACCCGAACAACAGGCAATGAGAGAAAGCCCGACGCTTCGGCGCATCGGGCTTTTCGTTCTTTACCGTTACCGCATCAGTTTCCCGAGCAGGGCCGTCGTGTCGTCCTGGGTCAGATTACTGGTGGGCAGGCCGAGCAGAGTCAGCCTCGAAGAGGTCGCCGTGCCCACGCCTGACCTGACCGTCGCCACCACGGCGCTCCCGGCGCTCAGCAAGGTCTGCGTGCCCTGCCCCGGCGCCAGGTCGGCCCGGTTGGCACCCTGTTTCAGGGTGAGGCTCAGGCCCTGCATGACCGTGTTCGCCTGGCCGGTGACGGTGTAGCTCCCGTTGATGAGCCCCGCGTACGCCAGCTTATCTACCCCTGCGTACGCCTTGAAGAACGTCTGAACTGCCTCACCGGGTTCTGCCATGGTCGAGCCGTTTGTGGCGGAGGTCCGGACAAACCCAGGCGAGAAGAGCACGACCTTGCGGTTCGCGGTGTTCAGGTAGCCCTGGAGGTTCGCCACGTCGCCGGATGTCACGGGGTTAACAATGGTGTTTCCGGTGTACCACATCACGCCGCTGTACTTCTTCATAGTTTCGGTGCTGGGGCCGTCGGGTTCGTCCTTCGCCTGCCCACTGGCACTGTAGGGCACGACTGCCACGTCAAAGACCTTGCCGGCCATCGCGGCGCGCATGAACTTGTCGCCGTCTGAGTCAGGGGCAGGATTGCTGGTGGGCCAGTTGTTGCCGCTGCGGTCATCGTCCACCAGCAGCCACTTCTCCACCACGACGCGCACGTTCGCGGCCTTGGTGACGCTGCCATTCGTGCCCCTGACCGTCAGATCGTATAAGCCGACCGGAACGTTTGAACCGACCGTCAGGGACAGCGTGTTATTCCCTTCGCTAAACGTGCCCGCGATCTTGTCGGGGCCCGTCCCGACCACCTCCCCCTCCAGCGTGAGCGCCACGGTCCCGTCCGGGTTCTGCGGGCGAGTGACACTGACAGTGGTCGCCGAACTCTGGCCCGGCCCGATGCTGAGCGTATTGGGCGTGGCGTCCAGGGTGAAGTCGGGGTTGCCGGAATCGGCGGTGGTGGCACTCTTTTCCAGTCCGCTGCTCGACCCGACCGCGTTCGTGGCCTTAAGGCGGTAGGTGTACGTGGTGTTGGGGGTCAGGTTCTCATCCAGCCAGCTCGTCGTGGTCAGGTTGTCCTTCAGCGTGGCGTAGGCCCCGTTGTTGAACTTGCGCTCCAGCACCACGTGTGCTCCCGCCTCCACGCCGCTCCAGTCGAGCTGTACCTGGGTACTGCCCTTGGCGGCCGCGGTAAAAGTCGTGGGGTTGGCGGGGATCTGTCCCGGCGCCGCACCGCCATCTCCACAACTTGCCAGCGCACCTGTGAGCATCAAAAATCCGACCATTTCTCGTTTCTGCATATTCATACCTTCCTTTCGGATGGCAAGGTACGAAAGGGCAGATGGCAGAGGGATGGCAGCCCCGCAACCCCTGTGTGATGGGGTCAAGCGGAAAAGAGGACAAGAAAGACAGCTTGGCACGGAAACTGACCAGGTCACACTGACGCAAGGAACCTGGAAAACCGCGGCCTGAGCGGCGGCTCGGCAGGGTGACACCCGAATGACATCCAGCTCCCTCTATGGTGCCCTGACTTCAAACCGGCAGGCCCAAAGAGGTGCTCGCCGCAAAGAGAGGGCTGAAGATGCGAAACATGAAGGTGGTGGGCGTGGCGCTGCTGCTCACGGTTCGCAGTTCGTGCGGGGGCACTGGCGTGGGTTCCACTCCGGTCGAGCCCCCGCTGGCGACACCGGACCGGGCAACCCTGGTCAGGTGGAGCCATACACGATGACGGGCATCGTGAAAAGCGAGAATGGTCAGCCCGTCGCGGACGCGGAGGTCTACGCCGAGAACACGCTCCAGTACAACGTGAGCCAGCCTGGCATGACGGACGCGCAGGGACACCACCGCATTGCACTTCCAAAGAACGAACTCGGCACTGGGCGGAGCGACCAAGGATCTACACCCTGCGTGCCCGGCATGAAGAGAAGAGAGCGGCGAGTGCAGGTGAATTGCCAGGGTTCCATGCAGTCCGCGCCATTCACGCTGCCCGGGTGGTTCCGGGCACGTTCCACCACAAGGAGGACCCTCCCATGCGAACTTTCAGACGGATCGCCGCACTCTCCCTCGTCCTGACCCTGAGTGGTGCCCTCGCCACGTCGCCGGCCCTGCCGCATCTGGCCTTTGACGCGCGGCTCCTCGGCCTCGGGAGCAGCATCAAGGCCGTGGAAGCGCAAAAGCGTGAGAACACGGGCTTTACACGGTTCTTTCCACCCCACCACCTGGAGGCGTTGTTTGGGACGGCTAACCCCCCGGTGGGCGGACTGGACGTGTATCCCGTCGCGGACCTTCTCGCCCGGGATCCGCGGGGGCAGGACGGCGTCCGTGACCAGATCGAGATGCTTCGTGCCCTGCTTAAAACGCGGCGCGGCCCCCTCACCCCTCTTGACCAGATGCCCTTCCTGCCACGGTTGTACGAGGGCCAGGTCCTCCACGCCGCGGTTCAATATCTCGACTTTCCGGGAGTGCGGGGGGTGCGCTTCCTGGCCGGTTTCATCAGCCCCGGCGAGGTCGCACCCCTGGGGCGGCGGAACGTCTTCTACACCTTTCAGGGCCTCTCCAACGATGGAAAGTACTACCTCTCGTTCCAGTACTCGGTCGCGCTGCGCGAATTGCCTGTCGATGCCTACGCCGGGGCCAATCGGCGCGTTATGGACGCCCTGCTGGCGGGAAAGGACGCGGGCGCCGAGTGGAAAGCGTCCCTGATGCGCACGGCGCAGTTGTTGAACGCTCTACAAAACAATCCCCGGCTGACCCGGCTCGACGCCTTCTTGAGAACCGTCCGGCTGAACTGACGCTGGAGCGTTGCCGGTGCGTCATCCCCTCCGAGAAGTGCGGGCCGCGCGCCGACGGCCCCTTACCCGGGACGTCGCGGCAAACCAGTCAAACCCCTCATCCTGGCCACAGAGCCTCTTGCCGATAGCGCGGCCAAAGGAGAAATGCCCATGAGCACAAAGAAATTGAACGGCGTAAAAGCAGGACTCCTCCTCGCCTCGCTCCTTGCCGGAGGCGTGACTCAGGCAGACACCACCAAACCCACTCCCTACATAATGACCGGAACCGTTCGAAATTCCGCCGGGCAGCCTGTCTCTGGCGTGGACGTCTACGCGGAGAACACGCTGTACTACAACATGAACGCGCTCGGGACGACCAATCGGCAGGGGCGGTACACCATCACGCTTCCGAGAAACGAGATCGGTACCTGGCGCGGTGGTGCCCGGCTGAGCCGCGAATACCATGGGACGGTCTACCAGTTCCAGCTCGTGCCCGCTGACCGATCCGAGTTCGCCACACGGTCAGGAGCCATCCGCGACTTCACCTGGAAGCTCACTGGAAAAAAGCCCGACGGCGGATATTACGGCGGAACGCTGTGGATGTTCGGCGCAGTGAATGCGCCCGGCTTCGACCTGGGCCGCGTAGAGGTCACGTTGACCCCGGTCGGGCCGATCATTGACGGCAGCCCTGGAAAGGTGATCAAGGGCTTCCTCGTGGGCTCGCAACTGCGGGACATTCCAATAGGCCGCTACAAGGTCTCGGCACGGTACATGCCCGAGAACAGCGCCCCACAGACCGTGCTGATCGGGGCTCGCAACCCCAGCAACTATGAACTCTCCATGACGAGCGACTTCCGGCGCTCGAACACCGTGGGTGACGTGCTGGAGTTCACCGTAAGACTGGGGGAGAAACCCACGACGAGCGCGAGCGACGCTCTGTACGTGTCCGGTGAGGTGCGTGCGAACGCGGACCTGAAGGGTACTGTGGTCGCGGTATGCGTGATGAAGGGCGATCAGTGCGACCAGGCGACGAGGCGAACAACGACGGTCACCACACCAGGCATGAGCGCGGCGTACCGCCTGGACGATCTTCAGGAGAGTGCGAAATACCAGCTCTCCGCCTGGAAAGACGTAAACGGCGATGGACAGGTGAATGCCGGAGATCTGTTCGGCATCTACGGCGCGGACGCTCCGGGCACCACGGTGACGGCGCCCAACATGTTTACCAGCATCTCCCTGACGACCGTGCGGTAATGAGGAACACCTCGAATACCGGCAGGATCAGGACCAGTCCAAAACCACGCCGCCTCACCGTGGGCGTAGCAGGTTTTGGAGGAGTTCCCAGATGGGATTGTCCGGTACCTGGCATCCTCGGGAAGGAGGATGAAGCGGCCGCATGAACAGGGAAGCGTGTCATCGACATCGCTCGGGGAATCTCGTCGCATCACCTACTGACCCTGCTTTACACCAGGCTCAACACTGAAACTTCAGATCAGCTCCTGGCAGTCTCTAGAGATCGGCAGACACCGTATAGTAATGGAGGTGAGATTTATTGGTGTGGATGGACAATATCCACACTGAGCGTCATTCCTGTACCCGCTGTATATTCCATGTTCAGCGTGGCGCTAGGACCATAAGATCCACCACGCGTCTTAAGCCACAGAGGACCTTTGCCCGAGAGTGAGCGTGCCGTGATCGTGTAACGCCCCTGTGGCACCTCGAAGGGCAATTGCGCCCACTTTAAGGTGAATGAATCGCCCGTTGTTCCGTCGATGAGTGGGCCATCCGGCATAAGCTGATATTCCACATCATTAAACTCTGGCATTTCCCCTGCTTCCGAAAGCCCGTAATTGGCGTATAAAAGGGCACCGTGATATCCGCCACCAGAAGAAGGACCCGTCAGTTTCAGCGTAAAGTTCCGTACAGCGCCATCCTGGCCTAGAAAAGGAGCAGTGGTGTCAACCTCGGGATAGAAGGTGTAGGGTTGCCCATGGTAATTGACGGGAAAATTGGCGGTTGCCGTCCATGAATTGAGAATGGGGAAGTTGGAAAAATCAAGATCATAGTGCCCTTGCCCATCTGTCACGGTCCAGACCTCGGAACCGTCGATCACGGTATTGTCGGCCCCCACCTGCACGTTCGCCAGCGGTTTGCCCTGGGAGTTCTTGACTACACCCATCATGTGGAATGGCCGGGCGGTGCCGGGATTCGGGTTCGGCTCTGGGGACGGCTTGGGATTCTGGTTTTGTGTCGGTGGGCTGACCGGAGGGGGAGCGCCACAGGCGGTCAGAGAGGCGCTGGCGAGGGTTGCGAAGATTAGCGTGATGCGGGATAGCTTGAGCTTCATGGTGGACCTCCAGGTGGGAAGCGGCCTCAGCGGCCAACTCCATGCGCCTGAGCGTAGAGGGAAGCCGATGATGAGCCGATGATCGACAGACGGTCATCCGGCTGGACTGGGCAACACCAAAGGAACCGAAGCTCCCGACAAGCAAGTCAGGAGCATCTTGCTCAGGAAACCTCGAGTACCAGCGTAAGGTGGCGTGTGGGATCCAGCCATGAGTTCTGGAGAGTGCCAACAACGAATCGGACAGTTTGGGGAGGGACTCTGGGAGGGTGGATTGCCTCAACTGAACTGGTCTTCCCCACCGCGTCGTGACCAATCTGAAGCCCTCCCGCCACCGTTTTATACCTGCATCCGGCACACTCTCTGGCTCTCTCAGGGATCTGCTCTCGGCTCCCGTGTGCACGAACGGCTCCACCAGCGCAGCATTGAGGGCGGCCACGTGACCCGCTGCGGGTGGAGTTCAAACTTCAGATCTCCTCTTCGCGGAAGAACGTCGTGCACACTTGTTCCAGCTGATCTCTGAATGGGGTCTGAACGAGCGTTGACGGCGTCAAGCATTGGTGGCGGGCTGCCTTGGAGCACGCCTTTGTGCTTGTCATGCTCCTTCAGCGCCATCGAAACCCTTAAGCTGCGATGACCATCCAGACTCGGGTCCTGTGTGGGGATGACGTCCCAAAGGTCGTTCATAGGGGTCCGCAGTCTCACGTCGATAAGGCGCTTGCTCCTAAAAAGTAAGCCTTGAGGGGACTCAGCCTTATTCTCACCGGGGGCGCTCCCGGCCAGTTGCATTCAGAGCGCTGGTGCGCTGTGTCTGAGCCTTATGCCAGCGCCGTATTTTCCGGACGCCGCAGCGCGAGGGGCAGCAGCAAGACAACACAAACCACAAGGCCCAGCAGCGCGGCAACCGACAGGGCGGGCTTGGCGAGCATTAGGAAAAAGACCCAGATCAGCGTGGCAAAGCGGATGCGGGCGCTCCAGCGCAGCGCCGAGTCCCGTTGCAAGCCGTGCAGCGCCCCTGCACCGCCATGCTGCTGGAGCGCTTGCCCGAAACGCTGAAGCCGAGGCAGTTCCACGACATGCACCAGCGCGGCGAGCAGGGCGGTACCCAGCATGGAGAGGATCAGCCACGGCGCAGCAAAGGCCCCGGCCAACCATGCCAGCGACAGCCCCGAGCCGATCAGGGTCAGGGGCGCAGTGCGCGACAAAACCGTCAGGCGTTGGAGCGAGCTGAGCAGGTGCCGCGCGGTGAGGCTGTCCTGGGCAGAGCGCAGGGCCGACATGCCCTGGAGCGTGGCGGCCTCCACACACACGAGGGCCAGGGCGCTGGCGACATGAACGAGCAGCAGCAGGGCAAAGGCAGGTTCGGACATCACTCTCCTTCCAGAGCTGGACCGCCGTGTCTTTGGGGCGTGGGTGAGCCCGGCGATCCTCTGGAAGTCCGAGACTGCCGCTCCGGGCGTGACTGGGCTGTGACGCGGGCCGAAACCTCGCGTGCTGGGGTCGATCAAACGTCAGTCACAGCAGGTGCAGCAGCCTCGGACCTCAAAGAGTCAGCCCAGGATCCAGACCGCCAGTGCCCAGACCGTCGCCATCCGACTGCTCACGGCCTCTGACAGTAGGGATCTGCCGACGCTTCAGGCACTGATTGCGCCCAGCGCGGTTTTGCATGGATCGGGGCGCAATCCGATGACAGGCGACAGGCAGGGGCTGTCGTTTATCCCGAGCTTTTTCGCGCAGGTGGACGTGATTGAAGTGCTGGCAAGAAACGTTACGCGGTGGCCCAGTGTACGGTGACTGCCGCATGGCCGGGCCGCACCCTGCACCATCACGTAGCCTACGTGATGCGCTTCGAGAATCGACAACCGACCTCGCTCCGGATGCACAACAAAGACCATCACCATGTGGACGAGTTTTGGGCAGGAAGCTGGGTCCGCCCCGGTCTGCAGTGCCCCCGGTGGGCGAAGGCGACGCGCTGAGCGCCACCCCCATCCACGGTCTGTTGTGGCAAGCGCGTTTAGGAAATGGGCGCCGAGCAACCCCATCACCTGCAGGACAGTAGGATCGCCACCGATCTCCTGATCTACCTCCGGGACGAGCCAGCCCACCGCATACGTCGCCTCACAGGTGTGAGGGGACCGCAGCCACAGGTTTCGCAGCGTGGAGGAGCGAACGCGGTGAGCGGCAGCCGCCTGGCGGACCTCGATCCTTGAAGGTTGCGCAGAACAGAAACGATCACCCTTAGTCTTCTTTGCCTGTGAGTGACTGGCCGAGGCCGCTCCCGACCGCCAGGAGGGCCCGCTGGGTGGGCCGAGCCAGGAACGAATCTCGGTAGGGCCGCGGCAATGGATGTCCAAGAATGCTGCCGATCCAATCACGGGCCGCGCTTGCGACGGCCAGATGCTTGGCAGGATCAACGCCTGGCAGTTCCAGAAGGACCCGCCACGGCAGCGCGTGATCGTCGCGCGGCGCGGCGGTGGTCATGCGTGCAAGGGCGTCCTCGGCATCGCGCCGGGCGGCAGGCCAGTCCTGTTCCCCCGCGTGCCACTGCGCCCGCAGGGCCAAGGCGTGGGTCAGCAGTTCCGGGTGGCCGTGTTGCCGAGCCACGGTCAGCACAGTCTCCAGTGAGTCGCGGCGGTCCCTGCGCGTGTAAGCGCGAAATTCAGCGTGGGCCAGATGCCACAGCCCCCGCGAGTACGTCAAATGGGGAGCGGCACTCAAGAAGGCGTCGGCGTGGGCCAGCGCTCGCTCCGCCTGTTGATCCTGCCCCAGCAAGGCGTGAATCTGGGCCAGCCGGATCCACGGCACGCCCGCAGCATCGTCGCCCGGCATGGGGTGGGCCAGTGCGCACTCCGCCGCCGTCTGACACTCCGTAACCGCCCCCAGCAGCCACAGCAGGTCCACCTGGGCCCGCCACAGCACCCCTCTTGGCAATGCTTCGCCAGCCGGCGATTGCCCGTCGGCAGCCCGTGCCACCCGCTCCAGTAGGGTCAGGGCCTCTCCGTAAGCATGGCGCTGCACCAGATTGGCGGCCAGGCGCAACTGGTTGAAGTAATGGAGGCGGCTGAGCTGTGGCTCCCTGTCCGGTGATTCCAGTTGCCGCCGCAACGCGGCGGCCTCCAACCGCCTCCCCTGGTCCTCGAGCAGAGTGGCCACGCGCAACTGACCTTCCAGCGCCGCGTACCGGTCTCCCAGTGCCGTGGCCACGGCGACACCACGCCGCACGGTGTCCAGCGCGCCCTCGGGCTGCGCCTGCCGCATCAGGCCCTCTCCCACCGTATACAGCAACAGGATCGCCGCCTGCGACTGCGGGAGGTGGGTCAGTAGCGCTGCGGCAGCCCCCAGCCGCTCCTCTAGACCCGCCTGATCATGAACGGAAACCAGCGCCTTTACCTCAATGCGCAACAGCAGCGCCTGCAGGCGGTCGTGGAGCAGCCCACTTTCACGGGTCAGCAGCGCCTGACCCTCTCGCGCCAGGTCCAGGGCCTCCAGCCGGATCTGGTGGGAAGTGGCGGCCCTGTCCGGAGTCACCAGAGAAACCGGTTGCAGGTTGGATTCAGCCAGACGCAGGGTGGCCTGACCCAGCCGGGCCGCCGCCCGCTGAACATCGTCTGACGCGAGGCGAAGCAGCCCGTCCACGACTGATCTCAGCGCTGCCGGCTGCTCCTCGGCCCACGGTGCGCTCAGGGTGCCCAGCCGTACATCCAGGGCCAGATCAAACTCCAGCGCCTCCTCGTACAGCGCCGCCGCCTGTTCGCGCAGCTTCAGGGCCGGGCCGTACTGCATCAGCTCCACCAGCCCCTGCGCGGCCTTCAGGTACCACGCCGCCGCTTGCAGAGGCTGGCGTCCCCCCTGGTAGTGCTGGGCAATGCGCTGGGCATGAGCGCTGCTGGGCCCGGGGGCCCGTTCAAGGGCCCGGGCCGAACTCCGGTGCAGCAGGATCTGGGTGGCCGCTGGCGTTCCGGCGCGAATCGCCACCCGCATCAGGTCATGGGCCAGCGACTCGCCGCGCACGATTCCGGCGTGGCCCAGTTCGTCCCAGCCCTGCACCGCCGCGAGCGGTCCGAGATCCAGCACCTCGCCCAGCTGATCCAGGGTAAATTCGCCGCCTAGGGTGGCTGCCGCCCGCGCCATCTGTAACGCCGCTGGACTCAGCCGCGAAAGCCGCCGGGCGATGAGCCCCGCCACCTTGGTCGGCAAGCGAGCGAGGTCATCTAGTCCAGTGCCCTCGCTCAGATCGCGCACGGTCTCCAGAATGAACAGCGGATTGCCGCCGGTGTAGGCACGGTAACGGGCCGCCTGCTGCTGGAGGCCTTCTGGAAGATTCAGGATGCCCAGCAGTTCGCCCACGCCCTCCACCGACAGGGGTGTGAGCTGAAGGTTGATCGCCAGGCCCGCGTCGGTCAACGTCTGCACAGTTCGGCGGGCCGCTTCGGGCAGTTCGTCGTCGCGGTAGACGTCTATCCACACCGGGAAAGGCGCCTGCGGGAGCGAGGCGAGGTGCGCAAGAAAATACTCGGCGAACTCGCTTGTGGCCTCGTCGGCAAAGTGGGCGTCGTCCAGCACACACACATCAATGTCGGCGCAGGCCAGACGGTTGAGCTCTATCAGGGCGTCGAAGAAGCGCAGCCGGTCTGCCGCCGAGGTCAGCGGCGTACCCACCTGCCCGAACACGTCCGGCACCAGGCGAGCCACTTCCCCCGCCACCCATTCGGGCAGGCCCCCTGGCTCCCGGCCCGTGGGCCAGTGTTCCAGCAGGCGGCGGACCATCCGGGCAGCAGTGACGTAGGGCACCTGCCGGTCGCCGGGCAGGGCCTCAAACCGCAGCGCGCGTCCGCGCCCGGCGGCAAAGGTCATGGTCAGCAGGGTCTTACCCATCCCTGCCTCACCGCTGACGAAGATCATCTGTCCCCTCTCCCACGCCTGCGCCAGCACGCCCAGTTCGTGGTCACGGCCCACCAGTGCAGGCAGCGGCAGTGGATCTGGGACGGTACGCGGCGCAAGGCGCGGCAGCGCGTCCAGGCGAATCCGCTCGCCCAGCGCCTGCGTTTCGGGCGACGGCTCCACGCCGAGCCGGTCTCTCAACATCTGACGGAAGCGCTCATAGGCCTGCAGGGCCGCGCTGCGATCTCCGCGCCCGTGGTACAGCATCATGACCTGCCGGGCGGCCTCCTCGCTCAGGGGCTCCAGACTCAAGGCGTGCTGGGCATACAGCAGGGCCTCGGCGCTCTTTTCGTCCTGTCGCAACGCTTCCGACGCCCGCAGGGCCGCGCTCAGCCGCAGTTGCAGCAGGCGCTCGCGCTCACCTTCGAGCCACTCGGCGAAATCCGGAGCGTTGTCGAAGGTCAGGTGTTCGAGCAACTCGCCCTGATGGGTCAGGATGTCGTGCAAAGCTCCGGCCTGCACCTGTCGCTGAAAGTCCACCAGATCCACCCTGACCTGGGGATGGAGTGCAATCTCACCTGTGCCCTGAATAAAATCCGGCCCCAGGCTCAGCCGTACCCGCCGCAGCAGTTGGCGCATGTTGGCCCGCGCCGCTATCTCACCAGCGTCCGGCCACAGCCACCCGGCCAGACGGTATTTGTGGGTGCGCCCCCGCAGCGCGAGATATGCTAGCACGGCGGCCAGACTCGGCTCGATGCGCCGGTGGGCCGATCCGTCCAGGACATACACGCCCCCCAGCAGCTTCAGGAACCAGGTCTGGCCCGTTCCTGTTGTGGCTGGGGTGAGGCTTTCTCCCGTCATGGTCCCTCAGTGTAGGCAGCGCCTGTAAGGATTGGACATGAAACCCCGCCATTGGCGTAGCCAACAGCAGAGGGCTTACTCGTTCGTCTCTTCTCTTGGGATGATCAAAGCATGGCAGATGTGGCGCAGTGGTGGCCCCGACATCAGGCCGCCACATACGCCCACGTCGTTCACTCCGGTCAGGCGAACACCATCTCCGCGCTCATCCGACGTACGGTCAGTCCTCCTGACATTGCCTCAAGATGGGCGGGCATTCCACGTCGCTCACCTCCAGAAACATCGTGGGCTTGAGGGCATAGAAGTCCTTCCAGAAGCCGCCAGTGAAGCTTTTGCCGTACGTGGCATCCGGGCCGCTGCTGACCGCTTTGCGAACAAAGAGATCCTGTCCCTGATAAGTGACGGTCACGAGATAAGTGCCATACATCACGTTCTTGATGATGTGGCCGTCGCCGGACGGCAAGGGCCTGGCGATGATGGTCTTGTTGGAGGAGCCGTCAGCGAGCATCCCCACAGATTTCAGCGTCACGGTCATCTCACCCGGATCACCATAAAAGCCAATGCCTGTGCGGATGTTGACCAGGCCCAGACTGCCGTACTGCGTTGTCGCTGGCTTGAAGGTGAAATTCCTGACCCCACCCACGGTGCTGGCCAACACCTCATCGGACTCGGGCACCAGATCGACCGCAATGGTCTGTCCCTCGTATTTGAGATTCATGGTGGCCGTCACATGCCAGGTGCCGACAGGCTTACGGATGTCGAGCTTGTACGTGCCCGAGGCGTCCGTGTAACCGATGACGTTGGTGTTGTGAAACAGGGTGTTGTCGGCCACCACCTCGGCGTGAACGATAGGATTTCCCTGTTCGTCCACCACCTTCCCCGTGACGTAGCCCGCCTGAGCCGGGGGCGGATCTTCCCTGCCCGGCGGTGGGCTTGCGCCGGCATCCCCACAGGCCGTGATAGCCAAGCTCAAGCCCAGCAGGGCCGTCAGCAGAAGCGCGGACTCGCGAATACTGTTCATGATGTTTCCTCCAGGGGTCAGGCTCAAGGTCACAGGCGGCCATTTCTGACTGACCGCGTCGGCACGTTAGGCCCACGCGTGTGACCCGGCTGTGACAGCACCACGAACCCGTGCAGCCACGTCCTGGTGGGCGGGTGCCAACCTGTGTGAGTGGCAAGGCCATCACAGGCGACGCTCCGTGTGGAGTTTAAGAACAGAAGCTGGGCATCCGGGAGACGGTGTCTCGACACAGTGGTCGTTGGCGCTCGCAGGGTACCTGGGCGAACGGCGCATTCCCAGTGTGGAACGTCACCCATCGCCATGTCACGTGTCAATCACACTGGGATCCCTAAGGTGGCCTCGCCCAACTGGCGAGGAGAGTCCACCCATGAAAAAACTGCCCTGTCTGAATGCCCTCCTGCTCACCGCCGCCCTGTCCGCCTGCACCACCGGGGGGCCGGCCCCAACCGCCGTTGTCAAAACCATTGAACTCAGTGCGGCATCGGCCAGCCTCACGGTCGGTCAGGACACGACCCTGACAGCCATTGCCAGGGACGCGCAGGGAGAAAGCGTGCCGAACACCGACTTCGCCTGGAAGTCAAGCAATGTGACTGTGGCCTCGGTGGCCGGTGGAGTGGTGAAGGGACTTGCCGCGGGCAGCACGCAGATTATCGCCAGTGCAAACGACGTCACGAGCAGCGCCGCAGAAGTCACCGTTAACCAGACCCAGTCCGCCGGCACCTTTGACCTCACGCTCTCCGACGACAAGCTCCCGGTCATCACGGGCAAGAGTGCCAGTTTGACGGTCAACGTCGTCCGCAAGTCGGGCTTTACTGGCGCAGTGAATGTCGGCCTGTCCGGCCTCCCCGCCGGAGTCTCGGGCGGCAGCGTGACCATCCCCGAGGGACACGACAGCGCTACGGTGACCGTGAGCGCCGCCGCGAACGCCGCCCACTCGCTGCCCACCGCCGTTCTCCTGAGCGGCGCAGCAGTCGGGTCGGCAGCGGTCTCTAGGACGGTGACCGTGACCGTGCGCGGCACGGCAGGCAGCCTGGACACCACCTTTGGAACGGGCGGAATCGCCAGACATCCGTTGGGTGAGGCAGCGGACTACGGCTACGCCGCTGCGTTGCAACCCGACGGGAAACTGATCGTGGTGGGCAGCACCTACGGTCCCCATTTCGAAAATTTCGGCATTGCCCGGTTTACCCACGACGGTGCGCTCGACCCCTCATTCGGGAGTGGCGGCAAGGTCATCGTCGACTTTGCCCAGGGGCGCGATATTGCCCGCGCCGTCGCTGTCCAGCCGGACGGCAAGATTGTCGTGGCCGGCGGCACAACTGAATCCGGCGAAGAGGAGCGCTTTGGCCTGCTTCGTCTGAACGCCAACGGCACACTCGATGCCGGCTTTGGCACGGCTGGCAAGCTCACTACCGCCTTCACGGGCAGCGACAACGCCCGCGCGAACGCGGTGCTGATTCAGCCGGACGGTCACATTGTGGTGGGTGGTCAGGCCAGTTTCTCCAGCGCGACCAGCGGCGTGGACTTCGCGCTGGCCCGCTATCTGCCGAGCGGCGCGTTGGACACTGGCTTCGGCGACGGCGGCCGGGTCACGACGTCCATCAGTCCCTCCGGCGGTTCAGACAAGATCGCCGCGCTGGCGCTGCAGGGAGACAGGATCGTCGCGGCGGGCGGCGACACCTTCCAACTCGCCCGGTACACCGTGGGCGGGGCGCTGGACAGCACCTTTGGCACAGCTGGCAGGGTGCACAAGGTCTTCCCCGGAAACAACAGTGGGGCCACGTCAGTCGTGGTGGACGATCAGAACCGCCTGGTGGTCGGCGGGCACGACCAGATGAACACGGCGGTGGTGCGCCTGACCGCGGACGGCGCACCTGACCCTACGTTCGGCAGCGCCGGCAGGACCGTGCTGAAACTGAACCCAAGCAACTGGAACGTGGCGACAGCTGTCGCCTTGCAGACCGACGGGAAAGTTGTTGTTGGCAGCTGGGTCTACGAGGGCAACAGCTCCAACGACAACTTCGCTGTGACCCGGTTGACCCGGAGCGGTCAAGTTGATCCGGAGTTCGGGGTCGGCGGGACTAGCATCACCAGGGGTGCCACCGGCAAGCGGTCCACTGCCCGCGCCGCGCTGCTACAACCCGATGACCGGATTCCCGCGACGCGCATCGTGCTGGCCGGTGACAGCAACAGCGCCTTTACCCTGACCCGCTACTGGCCCTGAGACTTCGCAAGAGCCCGGTCCTGGATGCCATCCCCCTCAAAATGCCGGATGTGGTGGAGTCACGCCACTAGCTGGACGCGGCCCCTCCTCTTTCGGAACCTCAAAGGGATCCAAGGTCACTGGATCCAAGTAAACAAGCAAGGTCTGCTGCCCCGTGTCAGGCCGAACCGTGTCCGTATTACCCCACGCATATGACGCGGTTCGCGTCAGTCCGTTCCAGCATCCTCCAACACTGTGGTCCAGAAAGCCAGGCTTGCGCGTTCGTACAGCACTCCCATTCCCAGAGGTTCGGTCCGGAGGTCAGCGGCCGCCTCACCTTTAAGCTGCGTGGTCAGGTGTTCATACACCTCAAGCCGGGCCCGATGCACGGCGAGTTGCTCGGTGGCCAGGGCCTGACGGGTCCCCGGCGGCCCCTGCGACACGAAAAACAGTTTGAGCAGACCCGGATCTCTCAGTTCCACTTCGCCTGCAGGCTGTTGCAGCCACGCGGTGAGGGCCGCTCGCCCCGCATGATTGAGGCTATACGTGCGCCTGCGCCTTCCACCGTCTTCCTGCTGCTCGGCCAGCAGGCCCAGGGCCGCCAGACGCTGCGGCTCGGCGTACAGCTGGGATCGGGGGAAGCTCCAGAAATAGCCGACGGAACCGTCCACCTGGCGTTTGAGATCGTAGGAGGTCAGAGGCCCGCACTGGGCGAGGAGGCCCAGCACGATATAGGCGGAAGGTCCCAGGCTTGCATCAGGCATAGGGGCAGTGTACGATTGTTTCAGACCATCCATACTGGACCGTTCAAATTAGATGGTGAAAGGGGGATCCATGGCGAGTGCACTACGGCGACTGACCGCAGAAATCGAGGGGGACTTTGTGGTCTTCATCATTGGCATGCGGGTGAATCAACCCTGGAAAATCCAGGCCTGGCTGCCCGTCGCTCAGGCGATGCCCAGGATGCTGCGGGAGTTGCAGACCCGCCCCGAACTGGGCCTGCTTGGCTCTCAGTTCTATGGACTGACACAGATTCAGTACTGGCGCAGCATGGAGCATCTGCACCAATACGCGACGTCCAGGGAACAGGCGCACCTGCCGGCCTGGCGCGCTTTCAATCAGGGTGCACGGGCGGCAGATGGTGCGGTGGGCATCTGGCACGAGACGTATCAGGTGGCGGCAGGGGCATACGAGACCGTGTACGTGAACATGCCGCCCACCGGACTGGGCCGCGCCGGCACCCTGACCCAGGCCACGGGTTACAGACAGACGGCGCAAGGACGGCTTACTGGCAACTCCCCTACGGCTTGATCGCAGGGGAACCGAAGATAAGCAAGTTATTGATTTTGCTTGATAAGGCCAGGAAGTTTTCAAATTCCGCTGATAGGCCAGTTGGCTCCGAACCAAAGGGCCTTACCTCATGAAAGGTCGCCCGTCCCATCCAGTCGCTTTCCATCGTCATCAGCCAGGGGAAGATTCCAGATCACATTCAATGTCCAATCAAACTATATGACCCCTGCGCTGAATGCACGTGCGGTTCGGGTGTCGCTGAGGTGCTGGACAACGTCTCTAATCATTGCGAAGGAAACCGGCAACCAAGGTGCTTCTTACCGCTCTGCACCGCGTGACCTCTTCCCACATCCTGCGATAATTTCCCGGGACGTTCGTTGATGCATCTGAGAAACTGGGGCCATGACACCCCCGCCTGGCCAGCTCATTCTGATCAATGGTGCATCCAGCGCTGGAAAGACCACCCTCTGCCGCGCCCTGCGGGATGCGTTGCCAGACACTGCCGCAGGACCGTTTCTGCACTTCTCGCTTGATTTCTTTATGTTCGACGCTGATGTCCTGCCGCGGACACTTGAGGGCCGAGTCCGCAACTGGAACCGGATTCGCCCGCAGGTCTTCGACGGCTACTATCGCTGCATACCTGCGCTGTTGAGCGCTGGAAACAATCTGGTGGCGGACCTCATCATCGAGACAACTATGCAACGTGATCGTCTGCACGAGTTGCTGGTTCCATATGACGTTTATTGGGTAGGTCTGCACTGCCCAGTCGAAGAACTTGAGCGGCGGGAGGCGGCCCGTGGAGATCGGAAGATCGGTGAGGCCCGCCGCGACGCGCAGACGGTTCATACCTTCAGCGCCTACGACCTTAACATTGATTGCCGTGATTCTCTGGAATATCAGGTGGAGCGGGTGATTCAAGGCTGGGCGGCGCGAAGGACTGCGGACAATTTCACGGAGAGTCTGGACGGGGGCTGACTCGCTCCCGCAGCGGTCCTGGCAATGGGACCATAGGGGCGGACCCCCGCAATTGACCGCAGTCCTCCCGCCAACGCTCTCCGATCAGCTTCCCCACAGTTCGGCCGTCGACTCTCCCACGCGGTGCCGCTGCTGACTGAAGAGCTTCGTCATCATGGAGAAATCCCGGGGCACTGGTGCTACCAGGATGAGGTGTGCATGGGGTTGTGTTGCCGTAACGTGATTGGGGTAGCCTGACCCGCCGTGACGGATGCCAGGCCCTACCGACACCGTTAGCCCATGACGTTTATCCAGCACGCCAAAAAGCTGCACCACCGATGTCCGCTGAACTCCCGTGATCTCCAACAAGTGCTGCATCAGCATGGCCCACAATGTCAGCCACGAGACCCTCCGACAATGTTGGATCACGTTCGGCCCCCTCTTCGCTGAAGCCCTACGCCATCGGGAGGGAATGCCAGGATGCCCGGTAGTCTCTGGATGAATTCTGGACGAGCGTTGATGGGGTTCGCCACTAGCTCTGAAGGGCCGTGGACGAGCACGGATGCGTCCCTGATCGTCTCCTCCAACGGCATCGCGATACCGAGGCAGCGAAGACCTTCCTAATGAGGCTGCTTGGGGAAGACGTGGTCCCGGAGGTGATGCAGACCGAGGGGCTGCGCAGCGACGGAGCGGCGGTTCACGAGATCGCAAGTCTGGAAGAGGTCAACCATCAGCAGTTGATCTCAATAGCCCAATGCAACAACATCACCCTGCAGGAACGCCGATCTCCACGGCACCGTGTTCGACAACCGAGCGACGAAAACGCGTTCAAGAATGCCTGAGCTTCCACGTCCAGGGCACGAATCACCATCATTCCCCATCAGCGTCACTGCCGTAAACAGAAAATCCCACCAAAATCAAGCGTTCCAGACGTAGCTGACCGTCGTAGCAGGGGTGGCCTGAACCTCAGGCTATCCCTCTCCTCAGCCTGCCGTGACGCCAGTTCAGGCCACACAATCGTGGCAAGTTGCCGGGGTAGGGTGACTCGGTGCTGGGCGTCTCGTTCAAACCACGGGCGCGGCCAAGACCCAGCGGTCACGCCCCTGGGTCTTGGCCTGGTAGAGCGCCTGATCGGCGGCCAGAAGCACGCTGTCGAGGTCAGGGCCGTGCTGTGGAAAACTGGCAACCCCCAGCGATATGGACACGCGCAGGTGATAGGCCCCATGCGTCACCTGCTGCGCCCCGATCTCCTTGCGCCACTGTTCTGCCCGGCAGGCGGCAGCATCGCTGTCCAGACCAGGCAATACAACGATGAACTCCTCTCCGCCGTAGCGGCAGATCGTCTCGCCGGGATGCCGTGAGGCCTGGAGACAGGCGGCCACCCGGCGCAGGACAGCATCGCCCCCAGCATGCCCTGCCATGTCGTTGATGGCTTTGAAGTGATCAAGGTCGAACAGCACGACGCTGAACGGACTGTCCTGGGCGGTCAGCAGGGCTTCTTGCAGGTACCGGCGGTTGTGCAGGCCAGTCAGAGGGTCACGGATGCTCTGCTCGCGCAGTGCGTGCTGCAAGCGCTCAATCTCGGCCATCCGCAGTTGAAGCTGCTCGTGGGCGCGCCGCAGTTTGGCCTCGGCCTCGCGTTGAGCCGTGACGTCTCGCCATACCACGATGCGCCCCTGAACCTGTTTCCGGGAGTCACGCAGGGGGGTGATCCGCACTTCCAGATGCCGTTCGCCCAGCGTCAATTCAGCAGACGCCGCCTCCCGGCCTCGGGTCAAGGCGCCCAGGGACGACGCTGCCACACCCCACTGGGCAAACACCCGTTCGGCTGAGTGGCCAAGCGGGGTAGGCAGCGCTGGGTCGGCGAGTTGCCTTGCCACCGGGTTGAGATCCACCAGCCGACCCGCCCGGTCGAGTACTACCACGCCCTCCCCCATCTGCTCAATCAATTGATGCCTCGCGACCGGCACGAGATCGAACAGCTGGAATCCCAGCAGGCCCCACAGGAACACCAGTGCGGTGCTCAGAAAGAGCATGGGGGTTAGGTCCAGTTCAGGAAAGGGCCTCAGGCCCATGACGCTGACCAGGTTCACGATCCAGGGCAGCCCCAGGCCCGCCAGCAGCACCCCGGCCTGACGGCGGTACAGGTCCGGTGCGCTCCGGAAGAACAGCGCCAGCCGCAGCGCACTGAGCAGCATCAAGCCGTAACCATGTACCACCACCACCGGGAACCCGGGGCCGCCCTGAAGCCTGGTATGGGCCTCCAACGTTCCCAGCTGCCCGAACAGGACCCCGCCTGGATCGCCGCTCAGCAGTAGACCCCAGGTCGCGGCGGGTACCGCGAGCAGAGCGGCCCAGGCCCCGGCATGCATGGGCCGGTTCGGTTGGGTAAAGGCGCGGGTGAGCAGCCACACGCACACCGGCGCACTCACCACGCCGAAGAAAGTGGCGTCCAACCAGAACTGTTGCAGTCGGGGCGAAGGGCTGTCCCAGTGCAGCGCGTAGGTCGGGGTCCACTGCGCGAGGGCCAGCAGCAGCAAGGCGAGGGGGCCGGCGCCTGGCGCACCCCGGCGTCGCCAGACGAAGCGGGCGGTGCCCAGGGCCGCGAGCCCGGTGACGTATAACCATGTGGCGTATCCGGTTGCGAGGGCCTCGGTCATAGGCTGCGCGGAGGCCAGACCGCCCCTGGCCCTACGCCCACCCCAATCCAGCGAAAGGAGAGAGAAATGATCATTTTGTCTCAAGGTACAGCGCCTGGTCTTGCAGCATTCTGCGCTATGCCGTGGACACTTGCCGCAGGCAACCAAGCTGGTCATGGCATGGTGACCTTCAAAGTACTGGGGAAGGCCGATATTCAGATGAGCACAATGAGAGATGATGTACCATCTCGCGCTTGAGAGTGTTTTGACAACAACAGAAAAATGGCATCTTCATCTACAAAGGGAGGCGCGGGACAGGGCGGCTGTCTGCGTTTTGTGAGACTTGCCCGCCTAGTATGCGGTATGGTCTCCGCTGGTATGCCAAATCTGCGCCGTGTGGCGTGGGGGGCGCTTGCCACCATCGCCCTGATCGGCGTGTGGTCCAACGCGGTCCTGGAGCGTGACACCAGCGAACTCCTGACCGAAGTTTCAGTCATGAACATCATGGGCCGACAGCGCGTGTATGCCGAGGAAGTGGCTCGGCATGCCTGGCAGCTGGTTACCGCGCTGCCCGTGGAAGACCGCAAGCAGGCCCGCACGCGCTTGAAGGGCAGTGTTGCCGGGATGCGTGAAGGCCACGGGGCGTGGGTGAAGGCCACGGCGTTGAATGACCCTCAGATGACGGTGTCACCGCTGTACTCACGGCTGGACGTGGAGGTTCAGGGATATCTTGCCGCCGCCAACAGCATCCTCCTGACGCCCGACCAGCAGCTGAGACGGCGAAATTCCGATGTCCGCTGGTTGGAGGAACAGGCAACTGGGTCACTCATCCGCGTGCTAGACGAGGCGATCACTGCTCTGGAAGACCATGGGGAGGCGCACATCCGGAGCATGAACGCCACCGCACGACTGCGGCTCGCGTGCGTGATCGTGCTGCTCTTTATCCTCGGACAGTGGGTGTTCCGCCCCCTGGACCGCCGGATCCGGCGGGTCCAGGGCGAACTCGTCGCGGAGAGAGACTTTGCGCAGCAGGTGATGACCACAGCGCAGGGCATTACAGTGACTGACCTGCACGACCGGTTTGAGTACGTCAATCCCGCCTTTGCCCGCATGCTCGGCATGGCGCCAGACGCCCTGCTGGGGTGCACGCCCTTTGACGTGACAGTCAGCGAGGAACACTCCCGGGTGCGAGAAGCGCTGCAGAGGCGCGCTACGGGAGAAACGACCGCCTATGAGACGCGGCTCCGGCGCATGGACGGCGAGGCCGTGCCCGTGTTGATTACCGGAGCGCCCCGCGTGGTGGGCGGCCTTCTGATGGGGTCGATTGCCTCGGTGACGGACCTGACGGAACAGAAACGCAACGAGCAGACCGTGCGGATTCTGGCAACCCTCTCCCACAGCCTGGAGCAGGAACAGACGCCAAAGGGCGTGGCGCGGCAGGCACTGAACTTGCTGGCGCAATCCATGGAGCTGTCGTGGCTCGCCCTCTACCGGCGGGATAGAGATCAGTTTGTTCCTCAGGCGACGTCTGGTGGCTTTCCTGCCGACAGAGAGTCGCACTCCGCTCTGGCTCTCGGACCGGACGAGGGGCCAATCTGGGACACCCTGGGCGGCTGCACCGTTTACCTGAGCGAGACTTGCCAGCCACCTTTGACCTCCCATGGCGCGGGGAGTGTAGCGCTGGTGCCGCTGCCTAGCGGAGAGGGTACGGTCACACAAGTGCTGTGCGCGATCCGCCTGGGTGAGGCGCGGCTGTGGGAGCCATGGGAGCGGGTACTCCTGGAGACAGCGGCGCAATCTGTGTCGACGGCGCTGCAGCGGGCCGAGTTGCACATGAAGGCACAGGATGCAGCTGCATTCGCACAGACCTTGCTGGCCATCTCTGCCCTGGTGGAGAGTGACTTTGATCCGGCGGCCACGGCTGCGGAAGTGCTGAACCTGCTGGGACCAGCCCTTGGCATGAGCCGTGCCAGCGTGCTCGTGGTGCGGGATGAACAGGTGAGGTGGTCACCGCATGGCCACCAGATGAGCCCGCTCCAGGCATCTGGAATGTCCAGGACAGCGTGCGCTGGACGGTAGGGCATGAGGACTCGGTCACGATCATCGACAGCTCCGGGCTGGATGCACAGAAGCAGACGAGCGAGGCCTGGGTGTCTCTGGCCATGGTTCAAGAGACGCAATTCCTGCTGGCTGGCTCCCGGACCCAGCCGGCCACAGCCTGGTCGCAGCGCGACCGAGCGCTCCTGAGCGCGGCCGCCCGGACCGTGCGGGTGGCATGGGAGCGACAGGGGCGGTTCCGGCAAGTGGAACACGCCGCGCTGACCGACGCATTGACTGGGCTGGGCAACCGTAGAGCCATGAACCGGGCACTCGACGAGCTTGGTTTGCGTCCCGCAGAGCCGTTCGGGCTGCTCAGTGTGGATGTGGACGGTCTCAAGGAAGTGAACGACACCTTTGGCCATCATGTGGGAGACCATCTCCTGCAGGAGTTTGCGCGGGCATTGAAGGAGAAATTTCGAGAACAGGATCAGGTGTTCCGCCTAGGCGGGGATGAATTCCTGGTGCTGCTGCCTGGATGCCGACAGGAGCAGGCCCAGAGCATGCTTGACCGCGTACAGGCCGCCTCAGATCGGGTGAGTAAATTGCCGCAGCTGATGGGGTGCGGTGCGAGTGCGGGTGCCGCCTTCCGTCCAGACGACGGGCATTTCCTCGCACAGCTTGTCGCCTGCGCAGACCAAAGAATGTACGAGCACAAGAGACACCGCAAGAGCAAGCCTGCGTACGGATGGGCTTAAGGCCATCATCAGTCGCAGGGCTTCATCCTTACGTGCTGCACCTGCCGTTCGAGCAAGCAAACACGGCTTTGTCAGCAAAAGCCATACCCGAGCAATGGAAAGCGCTAAACCAAGGGGCGCAGTGCGAGCGACATCAAGCCTGTAAGCTTGACCCCCAGCATGACCGACAGTCGTCGACCGTACCCCAGCCTAAGCAGGGGTCCAACGCAGCCGTGTGCTAACGGATATGGAGCCCTTGGCCACATCTGTTCGAGATCGGATTCAATGATGCAGCAGTAGGAGCTCCTGCGTTGAGGCATCTTTGAAGCGGGGCAGTCTGTCTGCGCCACCAGTGGGCAACCTATACGGGGTTACTTACGGCTCTCCAGATGGGCTTGTTCTCTCAATTACCCGTACGTCTACATCTGCATCGACAAGCTTGGATGTGCAGCGCATCTAAGCTGCCAACTAGTCAGGCGGACCCCAGGCAGTGAAGACACCCGAGCCTCAAGTTCCTGCTTTCCGCTTTATAGATGTGGACAGCCTAAATCTCGTTTCAGCATGTGTAACGACCGCAGCTGACTCTAAAAATACGGCTGTAGGCAGGATTTGGGGTTATATCCCATTGAATCCGCCACACCTACGTTACTGTCCTACGGCAGACATTAACTGAGCTCTAATTAATTCCTACCATATTCCCCTTGACCCTATTTATTTAGGTGTGTCCCCCAGATTAAACTGTCCTGGCGCCACTTATCGGCCCATTCATTATGTGTATTTTGTGAAAACATTTTGGAGATTCAAGCAGCTCACTAGGGACAGAGTCTCAGCGACGCGCCTATTGCATTGAAAATCCATTAACCGAGGGGTAACGCACCTTTCATTACCTTCACATCACACGCGGCACACACAATGGGGAGGTGCAGCGGTTTCTCGCAAGGGGGCGATGCAGACAAGGGAAGACGAGAAGCATTCAGCCGGTTGGGTAAAGACCACAAGAGAAAGTTGGGGAGAAAAAGGAGAGTTCACCATGCGTAAATTTTGGATGACCGCCGTGATGATGACCGTTGCCGCCGCCGGAGCCCAGACAATTGGTGTAACCACGGACTCCGGTCCAGACGCAGTCTCTAAGGGTGCGAAGACTGCAAGTGTTACCCAAACGGTCAACCTCAAGCTACCCGAAGCCACGGCGCTCCATCTGGACGCCACGACACTGACCTTCGACATCAGCCAGATTGGCAACCAGGACGGCACCTGGTACTGCGCTTATGGTGTCGGCAACGGTCAGGATCAGTCGTCGCAGCTGGGAGCCGACTTCTGGAACCAGACCCAGGTTTATCCTCTGGGAACCAATTACAGCCTTGGGAACGAATGGGGCAAAATCACCGTCAATGCCGGTCAAAAGGTCACGCAATATCCGCCCATCGTCGTTCCGGCCAACGGCGAAGTCGACAATGCCAGCAAGGCCTACTTCGTGTGTTACCGGGCCTTTATCATTCAGAAGTTCTCCAACGTGGGTAACTTCAAGCTTAGCGTGAGCCGCGATAACCCCACCAATGGCATGGGTCGGCAGATGATGTACATCCAGGACAACCCCTGCAGCACATTTGGCGGGGCAACCGGGCTTTACAAACTCGATCCCGGCGCCGCCCGCGAACTGATTCCTCAGCGCATGACCAGTGGCACCACGGGCGCGCGCGCAGCAGGCACCACGGGCAAAACGCAGGCAGACCTGGGCGGCGGCACCAACGTCTGCCGCAAGTACACCAGCTGGCTCGATGACCTCGTCGTGATTGCCGTGGTGGTGGACGGCGACAAGGCGGGCGACAACAACGCCACGCTGACCTATACACTGGAATCCAGCGCCACGCCCTTCGTGATCGCCGACTCTGACGCCAAGAACTGAGTGACGAGGAGCAGCGCCAGTTCGCCCTGGCGCTGCTCCACTTTTCCGGTGCGGCTGGCCTCGGGGCCGAGCCCCTTCCAAACTCTCACCTGACCGGAGGCTCCATGCGTCCCTTTGCTCGATTGCTTGCCCTGCTGTTTACTCTTTTCTCCGTCACGGCTGCCGCACAGGCCACGGTTGGCGTTGACCCAGTGGCCCGGCTGTACACCGCCGCGCCGGGCCAAACCATCACGCAGGTGCTAAGTATCTACAACCCGAATCCCAACAAGCAGAAGCTGCGGGTGGTCGCTTACTTGACCGATATGAATATCAGCGAGACCGGCGAAACCGAGTTTCCCCCAGCGGGCACCGTCAAAGAGAGCAGCGCTTCATGGATCACATTTACGCCAGCCGAGATCGAGCTAGGCGGTGAGGAATCCAAACAGGTCCGTTACACCATTCAGGTTCCGGCCGACGCCACGCCGGGTACGCACTGGGCAATGCTGATGTTCGAGGGCCAGGAACCGGCCGCGATCCCTGGCAAGACCCTGGCCTCCTTCCGGCTACGGGTGGCCCATACCATATACGTCAACGTTCAGCCGACCAAGGCTGAGGGCAGCATCACGGGTATTTTTGACGCTCTTCCACAAACTGAGACAGGTCCTTACCAAATTGCAGTGCAGTACTCCAATTCCGGCAATGTCGTCACCGGGGTGCAGGGCCGCGTGGAATTACGCGACGCAAGTGGCAACCTGGCCGCTACCCTGCCGCTCGACCTGATCGTGGCGCTGCCCAACCGCAGCGTCCTGCTCAAGAGTTCCTGGGTTGGGCCGGTGCCCAAGGGCCAGTACAGCGCGCTGGTGGTCTTGAACAATGGCGACAAGGGCAAGGACATCCTAGGTGAGCATGTGGTCAACCTCCCCTTTGACCTCAAACTTCCAGCCGCTACCGCAGGGGCCACGCCCAGCGGCACCGCTCCGGCCACCACGCCTCCATCAAACCCGGCGGGCAAACCATGAGACGCAGGTTGCTGCTCAGCACGTTGTTGCTGGGCACCCTTTGCAGCGGCCACGCTGGAGCGCAGACCCTGCCTCCGCTGCCCGGCGTGCCCGTGCCCGGTGCACCTCTACCGGGCACGGGCACGCCAGAGGCGCCGATACAGACCGACGCCACCGTGCGTCCCTTGATTCCTGATGTGATCTCGCTTCGCCGTCCCAATACGGCTGTGGTCTTTGACATCAATGCGGGCAACTACCCGCCCGCGACGTTTCCAGCCCGTTACTTGTCCCCGGCCCAGGCTTTCAGCGTCTTCAGCAATGCCGCTAAACCGTGGACCGTGCAGATGGAGGTCCATGCTCAGCCTGACATCCAGGGGCGGGCGCTACCCAACAAGCAGATGCACTACCGCATTAACGGCGGGCCATGGCTAGACGTGACTGGCGCACCCCAGGTGGTGTTCAGTCATATCGGGCCGTCCGGCGGCTGGCTACCGCTGAATATTGAGTTCGCGCTGGACCTGACTGGCGCGGAGGCTGGAGGCAACTACCTATTCGACGTAGCCTTCACGGCGCTGGTGCTGCCCTGACAATCATCGTCCGCTGAATGATCAAGTGGCGAGTGCAATCAACCTTGGCATTTGACATGCAACAGCGGCCGTGGCACATCTTAAGACTGATTCAGCCCCACTTTCACTTCAGAAGGAGTGCCCTGCATGTCCCGCCGCCTCACTCTGCTTGCCCTGTTGCTGCTCATGCCGCCTGCCCTGCCATCGCTGAGCGCTGCGGCACAGGGCAGTGGACCAAGCGTGACGGCCCCTGCGCCCCGCGAGGGGACACCGGGCGGCTACGTGACGCTCACCTTTCAAGCCCAGGGCCAGGGCGACTACGAGTTCACAGTAGACAGCCCGCCTGAATGGGCTCCAGTCACGCGTACACGGAACGTGAAATTAAATGGCCAGACCCTGATCCCCGTGACTTTCCAGGTTCCGGCGCTAGCCCCCGCAGGTGAGTCCCCCCCGTTGGTGTTACGGGTCTTACAAGGTGGCACGGAAGTCGCCCGCGCCCAGACCCAGGTGCGTGTGCTGCCACGCGCGCGCGTGGCTCTTCGGAGCCCGGCGAACCTAAGCGGCACCCCGGGGCAGACCCTGAGCGTGCCGCTGGAGGTCACCAACCTGGGCAACCAGCCAGATACCATCCGGCTGACGATCACCAACGCCGACCGCCAGCCACAATTGGACACCAGCGAGGTGACGCTGAAGCCTGGCGAGTCCCGGACCGTCAACGCCACCCTGAAGCTCGACCGGGTTTCAGAGGGTTACCTGTACATCCTGTTTTTTGAGGCGACGTCGGCCAACAATCCAGAGATCAGCGCCCGCGCACGCACCAACAGTGTGTTCACCACGGTGGCCGGACGCAGCGGAACCGCCGTCCAGGGTCCGCGCCTGACCTTCAGCGTCCGGGCCGCCGTGGAAGCCGGCGTGGACTGGTCTCCGGGAGGCCGCAGCACGTCGATCCGTTACAGCCTGCAGCCCACTGTCGGCGGCCAGCTCTCTGATTACGTGAAAGGCAGTCTGGGGATTTCCGGACTGGACGGCAGCCTGACCCGACCGCTGCCGGACAATCCCACGTTTGGAGTGCAACTCGACGGTGGGCGCTGGACCGCTGAACTGGAGGGAGGAAGAGACGGCTTCGGAGTGCGCGGAACGCTGGACACGGGGCCCTGGAAGCTTCGGTCACGGGCCCGCTACAGCCGGCTGGTGGCCGGGCAGGTCTACAACGCCGGGGTGGGGGCCAGTACCCAGGTGGCGGGCGGCCCGCTGGATGTGGAAGTTACAACCACCGTGGTCCGCCAGGATGGGGAGACGCAGCGCACCGACACGCTGGGGGTCCGCTACGGCCGCCGCCTGAGTCCCAACCTGGATCTGAGTGTGGGATTGGCGGGGGTAGGCTTCAGCGCGGCTGGGCGTTACCAGGGTGATCTGTTTGTGACTGAGGAACTGAGTTACGTCACCAATATTTTCGACGTGACGCAAACTTACAGCGGCAGCCTGTCCGGCCTCCATACCCTTGGCGTCTCGGGGGGATTGAGTGGCATCCAGCCGTTCGGGGTCCGGGCGGCGGCTTCCTTGCAACGGCAACCGGGTGGGCTGACGTGGTCGGCTTCCGGACTGGGGCTGTACAGCGGTCCAGCAGGCTTCGGGGCCAGCGTGTCGGGCCGCGTGCAGGGAGGAACAGTGCCCACCGCCCGCGCGCAGTGGCAGGCCACGGCGGGAATCACGTCCCCCTCACTGCGGCTTCTAGGGGCAGCGATATCAGGCTCGGCGCAGTACCTGATAGCCAGCGACGACGACACACCCGGCGAGCTGGCCCATACGGTTCAGGTCAATGCCTCGCTCAGTACCGCCGCCCTGGATGCCAACGCCCTGGCCAGCTGGTCTCGCAATCCAGTCCCAGCTGGCGGCAGCCAGGACAAGGTCTACCTGGGCCTGACCGGTGCGTACGCGTGGAAGAGCAACACCTTTGCGGCGCTATACAGCTTCGAGCGCCGCAGCGGCACGGTGCCGGGCACCCCCGCAGGCAGCCCGCAGGATCCCAGCACCACCCAGACCCTGGGACTGAGCTGGGAACGGTCCTGGACCGACCGCATCAACACCCGTCTGGATTTCAACCATGCCGAGATCTGGACCGGAAGCGAGCGGCGCAGGCCAGATCAGGCCGCACTGACCATTGGGATCCGGGATGTGGGCCTGCCGGGCGTCAACGTGAGTACCGGCTACCGGGTGATTGCCCCTAGCGGCCTGCTGGCCGGTTCCCTAACTCAGGGCGTGCGGGTGGGCGTGTCGTACGACCTGACCAGGGTGATCGCTACCCCGGACTTCCTGGTCAACACCTTTGGGGGGCGCAGGGGCGGTGAGGTCCGTGGAGTGCTGTACCGGGACACCAACTTGAACGGCAAGCAGGACGACGGTGAGGCGGGGCTGCCCGGCGTAACTGTCCGGGTGGGCAACGCCAGCGCTGTGTCCGACGCGCAGGGGCGGTACAGTGTCCGCGCGCCAGTAGGAAGCTTTCCGCTGGCCTTCCCCTCAGGGCTGCCCGCCACCGTGGAAGCGCTCGACACTCCGAACGTGACGGTGACCGAGAACGGCCGCTCCGAGCAGAACGTCGCCTTCGCACCGGTGGGCAATTTGGAAGTTCTGGTCTTTGAGGACACCAACCGCAATGGCAGCCCCGATCCCGGCGAGCAGCCCATTCCGTACGCAGGTATATCCCTTTCGGGTCCAGCGGTACGCGCTGTGCAGGCTGACAGCCGCGGATACGCCCGTCTGGGCACCCTGCCGCCGGGCACGTACACCGTGGCCCTGAATCCTGTCAGTTTGCCTGAGGATTACACCGCAACCACCGAAGCGAAGCGCGCCGAACTGAAAATTGGTGAGCGTCTGCCCGCCTTGGCGCTGGGCGCGGCAATGCCCCCTCGGCAATCTGTGACCACCTACACCGGTGGTACGCTGGCCGTACTGGGCCGTCTGTCGTCCGGTCCAAGCACGCCAGGGGCCAAAGTCGAGCTGACCGTCCAGACACAGGGGGCCCGCACAGTCAATGTCGAGGTACTAGGCCAGACTCTGACCCCCAAGCTGGAGGGCAACCGTGCCTCACTGGAATTCACGGTTCCTGCCGGCACCGTCCCAGGCAGTTACGACGTCAAGGTCACAGCTGTCGGTGACGGCGAAAGCAAGGTGCTCATCCTCAAGCTGCTGGTAATGGCGGGGAAATGATCTGATTAACAAAATCTCTCGTCGGCGTCGCCTAGAGCGACGCCGATGTTTTGCGTCGAGGGGCGGCACCCCGAGTCCAACCGAATCCGGCAGCGCCGGATCACAACCCGTGGGGCAGAGCGTTAATGACCGATGGACATCAGCTGCTGGCATTAACGCCGCACGCTCGTTGACTCTGCCGTATAACTGATTGCGTACTTGCCTTCTCAGTCGCCTTAATTGCGTTATAAGAACAACGGGGCGGTATGCTATGTTAATAACCTCACAAGAGCGATTAACGCTATGGCTGGTGCTGTAGCGCGGAGTTTCTGTAGGAAGCCGACCTTCACCGCCCCTTCAAAACATAGAACGCAACCATATCGAGTGACGACCGTGAGCAGGCCGCCAAGCGAAATAGTCGAAAAGTGAATGGAACGGCGCGCCTGGTCACAGCCGCTGCCAGTCTCAGGAGATACGGGGGAGCCATGCTTACCATGCATCTGCTAGGTCATGTCCATGCCAGTCGCGGAAGGCAGCCCTTGCAACTGTCCAGCAAGTCGGTGGCCTTGCTAAGCTACTTAACGCTGGAGGGCCGGCCCCACCACCGTGAGCATTTGGCCGGGCTTCTGTGGGACACTCCGGACGCCCTGCGAAACTTGCGGGTCGAGCTGGTCCGGCTCAAGGGACGGGGGGTTGACCCCTTTCCGGCGCGCCAGCCGATGCTGACGCTCAGTTGCCCCACCGATCTGGACGGATGGCTCTCAGCCCCCCACCCTGCACAGGAACGAGACCTGATCGGCTGGCTCTCGCACCTGCACGGACCGGCCCTGAGCGGCCTGGAGGATCTGGGAACCCCGGAGTTTCAGGCGTGGGTGGATCAACAGCGCCAGATGATCCACGACCGCATTGAGGAGCGTCTACGCCTGGCCTATTCACGCTATGAACAGCACGGACAGGACGCGTGCGCTGCCCTGGTATGTGCCCGCGCGGATCTGCTGGGGCTGGAACTCGGCACGCCGCATCTGCCGATCGATCACACAGTCCCAGCCTTCAGGTGGCCGGCCCAGGAAGAACTGCTCCGGCAGGTGCTGATTCAGGCCAGAGAATCCTCCCAGCTGGTGCTGTTGCAGGGCCACAGCGAAACCCGGCGTGACCTGCTGCGCCGCCTGGTTGAAGACACCCCCTGGACTGCCGTACAAGTTCAGGTCACGGTCCGGCAATCCCTGTTACTGGCGGCGCTGATACAACATCTGCGGCAGATCATGACCGCCGATCAGCGCGCGCAACTGCCTTCTACACACAGCAGCGATCCTGAATTGGCACTGATCGAACTGGGTCAGTTGATGTCCACGGTGGGTCAGCCACTGCTGGTCGCCCTGCACGACATGCCACACCCGGCGCAGTGGCCCGACTGGCTGGGACCCATGCTGGGATTCCTTGTGGATTTACCGCTGCCGCTGGTCCTGGTTGTCAGCACCACTGCGCCGGGTGTGGCCAGCAGTCTGAGGCCTGCGCTCGGGCAATTTGCCCGCCCCCGTCTGCATGCCGTCACCTTGCCGCCCATCAGCGTCCAAGAGGTGATGCGCCTCCTGGACAGGCTACCATCGACTGATTCTCAACACCTCTCGGCACCGGACGATCTGCTCCGTGCGCACGCCACCCGGCTGGTTCAGCGCTCGGAGGGCATCCCCATGTATATCCGGGCATTGCTGGACGACAATGACCGGGTGCTCCAGGGGGACGCCCGGTTGCCTGTGCAGGTCCGTGACCGGCTGTTGGCCCACCTGTCCAGCTTTCCCACGTTACTGCAAGAGCAGTTTGCGAAACTGGCGCAGATCTACGGACGCTTTGACCCTGCGCTGGCCAGCACACTGCTGGGCGAATCCGCCACGGAGGTCTTGCGAATCGGCCTCCTGAGCGGCGTGCTGGTTCCCGCTGGAGCGGCCGAGCGGCTGACACTGCCGCAACTGACCCACCGTATCAGCGACACCGAGAACCACCTGACCTTCGCCAGCGAGGTGCTGCGTAGCGCACTGGCCTCCTCACTCCCGCCCCAAGAGCGCCAGACCGTCCGCGCCACACTGGCGAACCTGCTGCTGCCCTGCGAGCCACATCTGAGTCTGATCTACGCAGCCCGCGCCGGGCTGCAGGAGTTATCTGAGGCAGCGGACGACGCCCTGCCAGCCCCGCCGCTCATCCCCTGTGAACGACAGGCTCGCACACAACTGGTCGTGGCGCCGGAGACGTTGCCGCATGCCCGCCACGAGGTCCGCACCCCTGGCGGCTACCGGGTGGGGCTGGACAGCGGTTATCTGGAGGTGCTGCGGCGGGGACCACCCGGTCCGCCCCCGCTGTTGACCCTGCTGTTGCCCGGCCAGGGCAGAGGCCACTGGACGCTGAGTGCAAGAGTCGATGTGGTCAGCCCCCCTCAGCCCGGTATGCCTATTTCTCCCTTTCTCCTGGGGGTACAGACGGGAGCCGGCCCACGCATGGTCTATGCCACAGGAACCATTCCGGACCAGACCGTAGACGGCATGGAGCAGCGTTTCGGAGGAGTACTGCCGTTGGGTCACTGGTTTTCCCTGACGGGTCAGGGGGAGGCCGGTCTGCTGGAACTGAGTGTCCGGGCCAGGGACGTCGCCCTGACCGTGGGCGCACTGTGCTGGGGCAACCAGACCCTGCGTGACCTGTGCCGGACTGCGTTCCTTCAGGAGGCGCGCGTCGCAAGAAGCTGGGCGCCTACGCCATAGCAGGGTTGATGGCATAGGCGCCCAGCGGCCTAGAGGGCACCGTGGGACTACACACCAGGTGCATTGCCCGGGGCATGCCTACGGCTACCATCATTGAACGCCTTTGACTGGCGTCAGTCGGCATCCTGAGCAGGATGAGCGCTGGACCTAGCCCAGCGGTGCGGTTCTTCGCCACCCTGACGAGGGAAAGCGCCCTCCTAACCTATGTTGCGTCAGGTGACCATCATCACCTTCTGCCACCGTTCGGCCATGCGCCTTTCTACCCTGCATATCCTTCCCGCCCTATTGCTGACTTCCAGCGCCTGGGCCGTCCAACTCCCACCCCTAAGCGGCATCTGGGCACTTCGGACGGCTCTTCCTGAGGGCAGCGCTGTGCTGGGTGACGCTCAGCCCGCAGCTGAAGTGTTTATTTCTAACACCCATGTAAGGGGGCAATTCGGGTGCGGACGGTTTCAGGGTGATTTGACGGCCAGCGATTTGAAAGTAAGGTTTTCCGTGCGGACCCTGCCGCCCTCGCCAACCGAACGGTGCGTGTACGCCGGCGACAACCCACTGGTCAATGCGCTCAACAGTGCGACGCGCTACGCCATCGGGCAGCGTCAGCTGGTGGTTTTTTCAGGAAAGACGCGGTTGGTCTTTGAGCGCATCGGCTTCGTAACACCCAGCCGCAAGTAAGGGGCAACAAATGACGCGGCCAAGGCCGGTCCAATGCGGGGCTTCCGGATAGATGGTGTCGCTTTTACAGAAGACTCCAGGCCAGTTGCGTCCATACAGCCATCCCGTCAGTGCAGGCAAGGCGACACCTTCTGACCGCCGTCCGCCCGCCTGGGCGAGGCTGTCGGTCTGGGAGAGTCTGGTTCACGCACACTGGAGAGGCTCCCGCCGAGACCCAACTTGGGTTGAAAGGCAGTAGCGTCCACACATTCGGCTTCCTGCCACAGTAAGAGTTGAGTGTGGCGCTCATGCTTATCATTGTGAGAACATGACCCGTCTTGCCCGCTACCTCTCAGCGCGCTCAGCGCACTCGGACGGTTGGCGACTGATCCTGCTGCTGGCCATGCCCGTTGCAGCAGTTGCTTTCTTCCTGGGCGCTATTCTCGATCCGCTGAGTGGGCAGGCCACCCCCTTCGATATGCTGGCCTATCCTGCCCTCACCATCGGGCTGCTGGTTCTGGAGCTGGCGCTGTGGCGCAAACCGCGCTCCACCGACCGGGTGGTCACCGCCCTGGTCCTACTGTCCTGCGCCTTCTTCCTCAGCAAATTGATCTATCTGCTGTACTTCCTTCCACCGGGGCCTTCCGTCCAGGTGGAAATGACCGAATCGTTTTTCTGGATTCCAGCGGTCTACGTGCTCTCCCTATTCATTCCCAGTCTGAAGGCCGCGCGCAACATCACCTTTGTCTTCTTCGCGGCCATGGTGCTGTGCAGCGTCGGCTATGCGGCCCTGAACGGCTGGACCACGCAGTCGGGCGGCGTGCTGTTCGCGCTGATCGAGATGTTGCTCGCCAATCTGACGCTGCTGACGCTGACGCAGGCGTTCATCGGATACAAGGACCGTCTCTCCAGTGTTCAGGCGCAGGCCCAGACCTTGCAGCGCCTCGTTCACACGGACCTGCTGACCGGGCTGCCCAGCCGCCTGCGCCTGGAGAGGGAACTGGGCCACGCGGTGGAACGCGGCGAGGCCTTCACCCTGCTGTTTATCGACGTGGACGGTTTCAAGATGGTCAACGATACCCTGGGCCACAGCGCGGGCGACGAGGTGCTCCGGAATCTGGCCGGACGCCTGCAGTCGGTCCTCCAGCAGAGGGACCTGGCAGCCCGCATCGGCGGCGACGAATTTGTGGTGATCGTCCGTGATACACCGCCCGCGTGGTCCGCCGCTCTAGCCCAGCAACTGCTGGCCGGACTGATTCTCCCCTTCACGGTCCGCGGACAGCAGATCCAGCTCAGCGCCAGCATCGGGATCAGCGTCTACCCCGACGACAGTCAGGACGCCGAAACCCTGCTCAGGCATGCGGACGCCGCGATGTATCAGGTCAAGCGCTCCGGGCGTAATGGAGTCCGGCGCTTCGATGCGGCGCTTGACGCCGAGCTGGAGCGCACCGTTTTGCTGACCCGTGAATTTCAGTCCGCACTGACCAGAGACCAGTTGACGTTGGTCTACCAGCCGATCTACAACCTTAAAACGGGCGAGTTGAGCAAGATTGAAGCCCTGGTGCGCTGGACCCACCCCGAATTCGGCGTGATCTCGCCCAGTGTCTTTATTCCCATCGCCGAGACCAGTGGGCAGATCATGTCGGTGGGCCGCTGGGTACTGGAGCAGGCCTGCTTGCAAGCCTGTCGCTGGCGTGAACACCACGGCTGGGCTGGAACAGTCACGGTCAATGTTTCGCCGGTTCAGTTCGCGCAGCCTGGATTCGTCGACGAGGTCAAACAGGCCCTGCTGCTGAGCGGTCTGCCTGCCCACAAACTGGAACTCGAACTGACCGAGGGCGCGGTCATTCATAGTCCCACCCTGGTGCAGACCGCTTTAAGGGGGCTGCAACGGCTTGGGGTGGAAATCGCCATTGACGACTTCGGCACCGGGTACTCCTCCCTGGCCTATCTGCGCGATCTACCGATCGGCTGCATCAAGATTGACCGCTCGTTTACCGAAGATCTCGCCTCGCCCCGCCGCGCGCCGCAGTACGCCGTAGCGCTTATCACGGCCATCGTGGGCATTGCCCGGACGCTTGACCTGCAGGTGGTGGCCGAGGGCGTCGAGACACACGAGCAGGTGGAGGCCGTCCGCGGCCTGGGCTGCGACTTCGCGCAGGGCTATTTCTTTGCCCGCCCCCTGGACGCCGGTCGAATGGACGAACTGCTGGACCCGGGCCAGCCCGAGCTGAACGTCGGCTGGCACAAGCGCCTGAACTGAAGCAGAGGATGGGGCATGCCAGAGAACAGATGTGCGGCCCGGCGTGTCCAGCAGACACGCTACCTTGGGGAATCCACTCTCATTCGATATTTTCGGAGGTCCCATGGTCCCCAGCGCCAGTCCAGTACTCTATTGCCCCCCCACCACCAAGCTCGATTCCCGTGAACTGCTGGACCGCATCTGCGTTCGCCCACCGTACTTCGCGCTGGAAGCGCTCCGCTGCGATGATCAAGACCTGCTGGCCGAGGTTCAGGCCGAACTGCCCCGCAGCGCTGAACTCGGCCCCATCCAGGGCGCAGAACTGAGCCGGCACGCCGCCATCGCGGGCCTGTGTGTAGCGGCAATGGCGCAGCCGGACGATCAACGCCGCTATTACCTGGCCCAGCGCGCCACCTACTGGGGCTTTGCCAACCGCGCGCCTTACGGTTCCCGGATCACCCTGCGGGCCAGCCTGCTGGACCTGACCCGGCGGGAGGCCACGGCCCGCATCCACGCGTCTGCCGGGGGACAACCGCTGGCCGAGGTCGAGGTGCAATACACGATCCTGACGGACAATGCCTTCGCCCGGTTGTTTCGCTCACGCGAGCGCGCCGACATTGTGGGGCAGCCGCTGGACCGGATGCCGCCGCTGCCTGCAGGCAGGCTCTCGCGAGAGGGTGACCTGTGGACCCGCCACATTGCCGAGGTTCCCGTCGCCGCCTGTGCCGGTCATTTCGAGCGTTACCCGGCCATGCCCGTGGCCATCCTGATGGGTCAGCTCTCCCAGCTCGCCGGCCTGAGTCTGGGCCAGGATCAGCCGTTCTGGATTCCACAGGCCAGCGTCGAAGCCCATGACTTCTGCTGGGCCGGCGAGCCGGTGACCTTCAGTGCGAGGGCTACCACCCGCGAGGGAGACCTGAACCACTTCGCGTGCCAGGCTGTGGCCTCAGAGCGGACGGTGGGTCAGATGCAATTGACCCTGCAGCGCCCCACCGAAAAGCCCGCGCAGCAAGACATCGACGGGACTTTCCTTACCGGAACCGACTAATAAGTCGACGCCGACACGCTTGCTCTCTGTGTGATTCCAGATTGCGGGAGGTCTCGCGTCGGCCCTCCTCTGTAAGGACAGCCTGGCGTCCATTGATGTGACCAGACAGGCGGTGCCGCCACGGGCGCCCTGTTCTATCTCCAGGGGCAAAAGCGCTAGCCTGGACGCTATGCGCCCCGGTTCCTCACGCGGGATGAGGCGGTGGACGCCATCGTCCCAACTGCGCGCCGCCCATCTGGCCCTGACCTTCCTGACCACCCTGCCGCTGCCCCACATCCACGAGGTCCGAGACGGTGATTTCGCGCGGGCCTCGGCGTACTACCCGCTGGCAGGCTATGCCGTCGGCGGACTGGTCTCTGGCCTGCTATGGCTGGGACTGCCCCTGCCCGGCGGCGTGGTGGCCGCGCTGGCGGTGGGGGCGTGGCTGGGGGTCACCGGCATGCTGCACTTCGACGGACTGGTGGACAGCGCCGACGCCCTGTTCGCCATGAAAAGTCCGGCCCAGCGCCTGGAGATCCTGCGCGACGTGCATGTGGGGGCCTTCGGGCTGGCGGTAGGCGTGCTGGCCTTGCTGACGCTGTGGAGCCTGCTGGCCGCGCCCCTTCCCTGGTACGCGCCGCTGGTGGCCGCCGTGTCAGCGCGCACGTTGCTCCTGCTGCCCATGAACCACTTCCCAGCGGCCCGCGAAGAATCCCTGGGCGCACGCTCGCGTGAAGGGCGCGTCGGGCTGGCGTTGCTGCTTGCGGCCCCCACGCTGCTGCTGCCGGGAGCCTGGCTCGCGTGGCTTGCGGCGCTGGCGGCCTGTCTGGTGGTGGCGGCTTTCAGCGCGCGGCGACTGGGCGGGGGCCTGAGCGGCGACATCTACGGGATGATCGTGGTCACGGCGGAACTGGCGGGGCTGTGCGCGTATGCCTGGGGCCGGGGGTGACCCTCACGCTGTTTCTGGTGCGCCACGCGCCCACCGTACCGAATGCCCAGCGCCGCTACCCCCGCCCAGATGAGGATGCCCCCATCTCGCCCCAGGGGCGCCTTCTGGCCGCCAGCCTGAACCTGCCGCGTGACGCTGCCGCCTTCGTCTCACCCAGCTTGAGAACCAGGGAAACCGCGGCGCTGGCCGGCTTCCCTCACGCTGTCACGGTGCCTGGCCTTGCGGAGGCGAATTTCGGCGTGATGGCCGGACAGACCTGGACCGAGCTGGAAGCAAGGTACGGGAGCAGGCCACGCCACTGGATCGAGGCGCTGGCTGAGCCTGCAGCCGACGCAGGCCCACCAGGGGGCGAGACGGGTCACGGCTTTCACGCGCGCATCCAAGGGTGGCTAAGTGGCCTTCCACACGAGGGCCAGGTCATCGCCTTCACCCACGCCGGACCGCTGCTGGCAGCGCTGCGCCTGTGCGTGGGCCTGCGTGCCGCCGAGATTGCCCCCGGCGGGGTGGCGGTGATCAGGCGGGCAGAGGACCACTGGTGGCTGAGCGAGTTGCGCCGAGCCAGCTTGTTCTGAAGCTGGCGCCACCTCCCACCGCTGTGCTCTGCTAGGCTGCGCGCACCTGGGAAAGGGGAAGTCCGGTGAGATTCCGGCGCTGCCGCGCAACGGTATGCCACAAGCAGGTGGTGAAGCCCGAATGCCTCTCAGGGACGCTGGCCACTACGGCTCAGCACCTCTCGCCATCAGAGGGCCGCAAACCGAGTGTTGAATTTCCCCGTGGCCCCGCCACGCCTGTTCCCGCTCTGGCCCCGGCTGGAGTGGGCTTTTTCTTTTGCTGCGTCGCCCGCTTTCGCTGCCGCCCCCACGCAAACCGGAGTTTTTCATGCACCCTTTGCCCCTGCTATCCGCTCCTGCCCTGTGGCCTTGTGCCTCCACCGATCTGGCACGGTCGTTGCCGTGATCGTGTACGTGACCGGGGGCGCACGCAGCGGCAAGAGCCGATTTGCCGAGACCCGCGCGGCCGCACGTGGGGAAGCCGTGACGTACCTGGCCACCGCCCAGGCTTTCGACACCGAGATGGAAGAACGGATCGCACGTCACCGGGCGGACCGTCCGGCACATTGGACGACGGTGGAAGAATCGCTGGAGGTGCCGCGGGCCCTTCAATACGCAGCTACCCCCACCGTCGTGCTCGATTGTCTGAGCCTGTGGGTCAGCAACATGCTGCTCATAGGATGGACGGATGGGGCGATGCTGGCGGCGGCGGACGACCTGCTGAGCGTCGCGCACGCCCGTTCCGGCCTGAGTGTGCTGGTGTCCAACGAGGTGGGCCTGGGCATCGTGCCCGATAACGCCCTGACCCGCCGTTACCGCGATGTGCTGGGCTGGGTCAACCAGCGTTGCGCTGCCGCCAGTCACGAGGCGTATCTGCTGGTCAGTGGCCTGCCCCTTCAACTCAAATCCTCCGAGGAATTCCATGCACCCTGATCTGCACGCCCTGATCCAGTCGGTCCAGCCCGCCGATGCCGGCGCCATGTCCCGCGCCCGCGCCCGCCAGGCGCAATTGACCAAACCCGCCGGAGCGCTGGGCGATCTGGAAGACCTCGGCGTACGGCTCGCGGGCGTGTTCGGCTGCGAGAGGCCCCACCCGCGTGGCGTGGCGGTGCTGGTGGCGGTGGGCGATCATGGCGTGGCGGCGGGTGGAGTCAGTGCGTACCCACCTGAGGTCACGCCTGCGATGGTCGCCAATTTCCTGGCCGAAACCCCTGCCGGGCCGGGCGGGGCCGCGGTCAACGCCATGGCCCGCATGGTAGGCGCGCGGGTGTACGTGATGGATGCGGGGGTGAACGCAGAACTGCCCGCTCACCCCGCGCTGATTCGTGCGGCCCTGCGGCGCGGGACGAGGGACCTGCGTCTCGAACCGGCCATGACCTGTGAGGAAACCGAGGCGCTGATCCTGGCCGGTGCGGGGCTGGCCCGCCGGGCTATCCATGACGGCGCGGACCTGATCATTCCCGGCGAGATGGGCATCGGCAACACCACGCCCGCCGCAGCGCTGAGCGCCCGGTTGCTGGAGGTGGACGCGGCGCAGGTCACCGGACGCGGCACCGGGGTGGACGACGAGACGCTGGCCCGCAAACTCGCGGCGGTGCGGGAGGCGCTGGCCCGCACCCCAGTGACCGCTCCGCTGAACGTGCTGGCCGAGCTCGGTGGCTATGAGATTGCCGCCATGCTGGGCATCATGCTCCAGGCGGCGGCGTTGCGGCGGGCGGTGGTGCTGGACGGCTTCGTGGAGGGAAGCGCCGCGCTGGTGGGGGTGGCGCTGGCCCCGGCCCTGCGCGACTTTCTGTTCCCGGCCGGCGAGTGCGCCGAGATCGGCCACGGGGCGCAACTCGCGGCCCTGGGCTTAAGGCCCATGTTCAAACTGGGCTTGAGGCTGGGCGAGGGCACGGGCGGCGTGCTGGCCGCGCCCCTGCTGCTGGCGGCAGCGGCCACCCTGCGCGAGATGCGAACCTTTGAAGAGGCGGGTGTGCCCGCAGGGTAAACTGGAAGTGGACGGCTCAGTGCAAACCAACCTCTGCGTGGTTCGGTGGCTCTCAGCGGGTTAGCGCATAGGGAATGATGTACGGTCTGCCGGTGTCCGGATCGCTCAGGATATGCGCCTTCAGGTTAAACACGTCCGCCAGCAGCTCCGGCGTCAGCACATCCTCCGGACGGCCCTGGGCGTAGACTTCGCCCTCACGCATGGCGATGATCTCGTCGCTGTAGCGCACGGCCTGGTTCAGCTCGTGCAGCACCATGACCACCGTCTTGCCCCCCTCGCGGTTCAGGCGCTGGGCCAGTTGCAGCACCTCCAGCTGGTGCGACAGATCCAGGTAGGTGGTGGGTTCGTCCAGCAGCAGGATCTCGGTCTGCTGGGCCAGGCTCATGGCAATCCAGGCCCGTTGCCGCTGCCCGCCGGAGAGCGCCTCCAGCGGACGACTGGCGAAAATGGTCATGCCGGTCTGACTCAGCGCCCAGGCCACCGCCTCACGGTCCTCGGGGCGGCGCACCGGGAAACGGCCCTGGTGGGGGTGACGGCCAAACCAGACCAGTTCCTCCACCGACAACCCTTCGGGCGCAGTTGGCCCCTGCGGCAGGATGGCCAGCCGCCGGGCCACCTCCTTGCTGGGCAGGGCGTGCAGCGCCTGACCGTACAGTTCCACATTGCCGCCGGTCACGGGGCGCAGCCGGGCCAGCGCCCGCAGCAGCGTACTTTTGCCGCAGCCGTTGGGGCCGATGATGCTGGTGACCTGTCCGCCTTTCAGGCTCAGGTTCAGCCCCGGCACGATGACGGACGTGCCGTAGGCCAGTTTCAGGTCCTGGGTGGACAGCGGCGCGGCGGAAGGGGCGGGGGGGCGGTTCATGCACTCCTTTTAAGCAGATAGAGAAAATACGGCGCGCCCACCAGCGTGGTGAAAATGCCCGCCGGAACTTCCAGCGGTGGCAGCAGGGCGCGGCCCAGGGTATCGGCGGCCAGCACCAGCAGGGCCCCCAGCAGCATACTGACGGGCAGCATCCGCCCGTGCCTGGCCCCCACCAGCAACCGGGCCAGGTGGGGAGCCAGCAGGCCCACGAAGCCCAGGATACCGGCCCCAGTCACGGCGGCCCCCGCCAACGCCACGCCCACGCCCAGCGACGCCAATCGGGCGGGATTGACCCGCGTGCCCAGTCCGGTGGCCAGATCTTCCCCCAGATTCAGCACGTCCAACGTGCGCGACAGCAGCAGCGCGGCGGGCAACAGGACCATGGCCCACGGCAGCACGCGCAGCAGCCGCGCCGAATCCGCCCCGTAAACCGTGCCGGCCAGAAAGGTCAGCGCCGCGCCCAGACCATCGGGAGCGCGCACCAGCACCAGTTGCTGCGCCGCGCCCAGCGCCGCTGCCACGGCCACGCCCACCAGGGCCAGCCGCACCGGATGCAGGCCGCCCGCGCCGCGCCGCTCGCCGGACAGCAACAGGACCAGCCCGAAGCCGCCCCATGCGCCGGCAAGCGCGGCCCAGGGCAGGCCGCCGGGGGGCGCAGTGGGCCAGGCCAGCAGAAACACCGTGGCGGCGAGTCCGGCCCCGGCCCCCACGCCGATGATGTCCGGCGAGGCCAGGGGATTGCGGATCACGCCCTGCATCATCGCGCCGGACGCGGCGAACATCGCCCCGCACAGCAGCGAGATGCCCACGCGTGGCAGACGCAGTTCCAGCACCAGTTGCCGGGTCAGGTCATCGCCCCCACCCCACAGTGTGGCCCAGACTTCCGCGGCCGGAGTGGCCACCGCGCCCAGGCCCAGGGCCAGCACCGCCAGCAGGCCGGTCAGCACGGCCAGGACCACCGCGACGGTCAGGGCGCGCGCGTCGGTGTAACGCGGGGGGCGAAGTTGAACAGTCACAGCATCACTGGTCTCGGAAGGCGGCGGACGGCGCGGTGTCGGGCAGCAGGCGGCTTTCGATCGCCTGGGCCACCATCAACTTCAGGGCCATCGGGCCGCGTCCGCGCGTCCAGTTGTCGCGGTCAAACACGTACACGCGGCCGCGCTGCACGGCGCTCAGTTTCTGCCACAGCGGATTTTTCTTCCATTCCTGCGTGATGGGCGTCTCGTCCGGCGCGGTGAACAGCACCAGCGTCTGCGGGTTCAGGGCCACCAGCCCCTCCAGCGAGAGTTCATACTGGGTTTGATCGCCTTTGGGACTCAGGGCATTCTTGCGGCCCAGCGCCTCCAGAAAGCTGCCCACGAAACTCTGGTTGCTGTGCACAGTGAACGACTTGGGCGTCACCACCGCCGCGACGAAGGGGGGCGCGTTCTTTTTCGCAAAGGCCCGCGCCTTGCGGATCAGTCCCTGCTGATCGGCCAGCAATTGTTTTGCCGCGGCCTCGCGGCCCACGAGTTGCCCGATGGCCAGCGTCTGCGCATTCAGGTCATCCAGGCTGCCGCGCCGACTCTGGAAGGCAGCGGTGGGGGCCAGTTTGGCCAGTTGCGGGTAGATCTCGCCCTGCACGAAGGCGTCAGCGACGATCAGTTGCGGGCGCAGGGCGGCGATGCTCTCCAGACTGGGCTGGGCGCGGCTGCCCGTCGCGGGAATCTTGGCGGTCAGGGCGCGCAGATAGGGCGGCGCGCCGCGGTCTCCGCCCTGCGTGCCGAGCGCCCCACCAACCGGGGTCACGCCCAGCGCCAGCAAGGTGTCCACGAACGAGTATTCCAGCGCGACCACGCGCTTGGCCGGGGCCGCCAGTTCCACCGTACCGCGCTCGTGTTTGACCGTCAGGGCCAGAGCGGAGGACAGCAGGACGAGAGCCGATAAGGACAGGAGTTTTGTTTTCATGGTGAACCTCGAAAGAGAAAAGTTTTAGTTGGACCGCCCGATTCGCCGGGCCAGCAGCACGAAGAAGGGCGCTCCGGCAGCGGCCACCAGAATGCCCACCGGGGTTTCGGCGGGTTTGTCGATCAGACGGGCGGCGATGTCCGCCAGGATCAACAGCGCCGCGCCCAGCAGTGCCGAGAGCGGCAGGCTCAAACGGTGATCGGCTCCCATCAGGGCGCGGGCCGCGTGGGGCACGATCAGCCCGACAAAGCCAATAGGCCCCACCACGCTCACTGAAGCGGCGGCCAACAGCACGCCCAGCGCCGTGATCACGGCGCTGTCGCGGGCGGTGCGGGTGCCCAGGCTGCTGGCGATGTCCTCGCCCAGTGCCAGCACGTTGACGCGGGTGGCCAGCAGCAGCGCCACCACCAGTCCCAGCCCCAGCCACGGGGCCACCTGCCACAGCTGCTCCCAGGTTCGCCCCGCCACCGAGCCGGACAGCGCAAAGAGCGCGCCCTGGGCACGGGTTTCGAACAGGATCTGCACGGCGCGGGTGGCCGCCCCCAGCAGATACGCCACCGCCACCCCGGCCAACGCCAGCCGCAGGGGAGTCAGGCCCACACTCCTGGCCGCGCCGTACGCCGCCGCCGCCGCCAGCGCCCCGCCCACGAAGGCAGCGGGCACGAACAGCGCGGCAGGGGCGCTGGGAAAGAAGACCACCATGATCAGAATGGCGAACGCCCCGCCCGCCTCCACGCCTAGGATGCCCGGATCGGCCAGGGGATTGCGGGTCACGCCCTGAAGCAGCAGACCCGACACCGCCAGCGCCGCTCCAGCCAGCCCTGCCACCAGCGTGCGCGGCAGCCGCAGGGCGTGCACCACCAGGCTGTCGGTGCTGTCGTCAGGGGCAAACAGCAGACGGGCCACGTGGGCCAGGGAGATCTCACTGGCCCCCAACGCCAGCGAGGCCAGCAGGGCCAGCACGAGCAGCAGCGCCGCCCCCACAAACACCAGGACACGCCCGAGGGGGCGGGGGCGGGACGTATGGACGACATTGGTGATCAAGGGATGGCCTGTGCCGTCGCCTGCAATTCCACGCGAAGCTCACGCATCTGCCACTGCCTCACGTCACTCAGATCGGGTTTGTGGCTGGAGCCGGGAAGTTTCAGGGAAGGGGCGGCAGCGATCTCGGCGTGGGCCGTGCCCTTGAGGCCGTCCAGTTCAAAATGCAGGCTGACGTCCGGGCCGTCCAGCTCGGCCCAGCGCGCGGCGCGTAGCCAGTCCCAGCCGTAACGGATCAGCAGTTCGCGGTCCAGCACCTGGGCCAGCGGGGGCAGGCCGGCAAAGCCGCGCAGGTGCCCGGCGACTTCGGCGGGACTGACCTCACGCCGGGCCACCTGCACGGCCAGTTCGGGCGTCAGGTGCGCCCACAGGTAGCCACCAGGGAGGTCCACGGCGGTGGCCGCAAATCGGTGACCGCCGAAATGCCCGGTGCGCCAGCAGCGCAGGCCCGCCGCCTGAAGGGCGGCGTAGACCGGTACGCCGTAGCGGCCACAGGCGGCGTCCACCGTCCCGTGGGTACAGACGTGAAGGTCCGGGCCGGAGGGTGGCGTCTCCACGGGCCGCCACCCACTCAGATTCTCCGGTTCCAGCAGCGTGTCGATCAATCCGCGTGCCCACTCGGACTGGGGCAGATCACTGGCATAGTCCCGGCGCACATAGCCCGCGTGCCGGCGAACATAGTGACGCACCCGCAGCGGCTGATCCGCCTGCGCCGGGGCGCTCATCAGCAGACCGAAGCCCGCTCCCGAGGCCTCCACCTTGCCGCGCAGCCGCTCGAAGACGCCGCTTTGCTGGGCCGTCCAGTTCGCCACGTCCCGCAACCGCGCCCAGACGGGAACGTCCAGTTCCAGCACCGTGACCTCCTGCCAGTGCGGGGCGGTACCAATCGGGTCCTCCCCGGCGGCCAGCGAGGCATCGGCGCACAGGGGCAGGCGGGGCCGCGCGGTCACGGTCATTTCAATTTGTCCAGAATCAGGCGCGTGACCTCGTTGCTGTTGCGGATGGAGGTCAGCGGGCCGGAGTACGGGCTGAAAGCTTCGGGGGTGTACACCACACTCTGATCCTTCAGGCGCTGGCCCACCGGGGTTTTCAGAAAAGCGTCCGCGCCGTTGTACTGGCCGCCGGGGGGAAACAGCACCACTAGGGTCTTCTTGTCGATGCCCAGCAGGGCCTCGTCGTTGATCTGCGCCCCGATACCCAGCGTGGCGTTGCCGATCTTCAGGCCGTTCTTGAAGCCCAGCGCCAGCAGGTCATCGATCAGGCGCACCCGGCTGTAGGCCCAGGTGTTACCACCGCTGAAGGGGGCCAGCACCACCACCTTGTCGTATTTCCTGAAGACGCCTGCCGCCTGGAGTTTGCGGGCGTTGCTGCGGTTCACGTCCGCCGCCTCCTTGATGATCTGCTCGGCCTGTACCTGCTTGCCAAACACGCGCGCCAGATCACGCAGGCCCTTCTGCCAGAAGCCCTGACTGCCCTCTTCATAGCCCACGGTGGGGGCGATCTTGCTGAGCTTGTCGTAATTCTGGTTGCCGTCCCAGGTCAGGCGGACAATCAGATCAGGCTTCAGGGCCAGGATGGTTTCCAGGTTGGGGGCTGTCCAGCTGCCCACGAAGCTGGGGTTGTTCAGCTTGCCACGGGTGTAGAATCCCTCTTTCAGCACTGCGGGCTTGAGCTTCCCGCCGCTGACGTCGGTGGGAGACAGGTAGCTGCTGGCCAGGCCCACCACCCGTTCACCCACCCCCAGCGCGAACATCCAGCCCAGGGCCTCCTCGTCCATAACAACGACGCGTTGAGGATTCTTCTTGACGGTGGTGGTCCCCTCGTCGTGCTTGAGGGTCAGGGTCTGGGCGACGGCAGTAGGCGTCAGCGCCAGGGTCAGCAGCAGAACAGATCGTTTCACTGGCCCAAGCTAATTAATCCGAGTCAATTAGTCAAGTTTAAAAATGTCCCTGCCAGAGTGAATCCATGCGGGGGTCAGGGCTTGTCGGTCTATAGGGGGGCGCGGCCCGAAGGCCGGCACGTCTTAGCATTCGCATGAAGCGCTCGCCCTTTCATAGAGCGGGGGAATGACTCTAGGCTGACGCATGGCCCTGCCCCCAGCCCCACCCGCCCCCACCGTTCGCCGCAGTGATCACACCGACACCTACCACGGTCAGGTGGTCACCGATCCCTACCGCTGGCTGGAGGACGCCGACAGCCCGGAGACGCGGGCCTTCGTCGAGGCCCAGAACACCCGGACCCGCCGTGTGCTTGGCGCCCTGCCGGAGCGGGCGAAGCTGCTGGAGCGGCTGGGCGAGCTGTGGGATTTTCCCCGCCGCAGCGCGGTCTGGCAGGAGGGTGGGGCGTTCTTTCAACTACGCAACAGCGGCCTGCAGAATCAGTTTGTGCTGTACACAATGGATTCGCCCACCGACGAGGGCTGGGTGTTGCTGGACCCCAACGCGCTGTCGCAGGACGGCACAGTGGCGCTGAGCGGTCTGGCGGTCAGCCGCGACGCGTCCCGACTGGCTTACGCCGTCTCGCAGGGCGGCAGCGACTGGCAGGAGTGGCGGGTGCGCGACGTCTCCAGCGGCCAGGACCTGCCCGACGTGCTGCCCGACAGCAAATTCAGCGGGGCAAGCTGGCTGCCGGATGGAAGCGGCTTTTTCTACGCCCGCTATGACCGTCCCGAGGACGGGCAACGCCTGAGCGGGGCGAACCTGAATCAGCGCCTGTGGCTGCACCGCCTGGACACCGGCCAGGACGCCGACGAACTGATCCTGGAGCGGCCCGATCAGCCCGAGTGGGGCTTTGGCTCCACCGTGACCGAGGACGGGCAGTGGCTGATCATCAACGTCTGGAAGGGCACCGCCCGCCAGAACCTGATCTGGGTGCGGCCTATTGGAGAAAACGGCGCCTTTCAGGAGGTCGTGGCCGAATTCGGCGCCAGCTTCCAGTTCGTCGGCAATGAGGGATCGCGGCTGTACTTCCTGACCGATGACCACGCTCCACTGGGCCGCCTGATCTCACATGATCTGCAGACTGGCGAGCGACAGGACATCGTTCCCGAGGGACAGCACCGCCTGCTGGGAGCTGAGCTGATCTCGGGCGGGTTCGTGCTGCATACCCTTGAAGATGCGTCCAGCCGCCTGACGCTGGTGGACCGGCACGGCCAGAACGCCCGGTCAGTCCCCTTGCCCGGGCTGGGCACCGTGGACGCCCTGAACGGTCACTCCGACAGCCACGAGATCTTCCTCAGCTTCACCAGTTTTCTCTTTCCGGCCACCGGATACCGGCTCGACGCAGCGGACGGCAGCCTGACGCCCGTGTGGGCGCCGGAGCTGGCGGCGGACCTGGGCGGCTACGAGGTCCGCCAGGAGTTCGCGGCCAGCGCGGACGGCACGCGGGTGCCCCTGTTCATCGTGGCGCGGCGAAATCTGACTCTGGACGGCTCGCACCCCACGCTGCTCTACGGCTACGGCGGTTTCGACGTCAGCCTGACCCCGGCTTTCGACGTCTCGCGGCTGGCGTGGCTGGAGGCCGGCGGGGTGCTGGCGGTCGCCAATCTGCGCGGTGGCGGCGAATACGGCGAGCGCTGGCACCGGGCGGGAACCCGGGAGAGGAAACAGAACGTCTTTGACGATTTTGCCGCCTGCGCCCGCTTTCTGGTGACGCGCGGTTATACCTCGCCGCCGCACCTCGGCATCGAGGGCGGCAGCAACGGCGGCCTGCTGGTGGGCGCCACGTTGACACAGCACCCCGAGCTGATCGGCGCGGCCGTGGCGCACGTCGGCGTGATGGACCTGCTGCGCTTCCAGCGTTTTACCATCGGCTGGGCCTGGGTCAGTGATTACGGCAGCAGCGACGACGCGCAGGACTTCGCCGTTCTTCGCGCCTACAGTCCCCTGCACAACCTGACTCCACTGGCCTATCCGCCCACGCTGCTGACCACCGGCGACCACGACGACCGGGTGGTCCCGGCCCACAGCTACAAATTTGCCGCCGAATTGCAGCGGGTTCAGCAGGGCGAGGCCCCCATCCTGCTGCGCGTTCAGACCCAGGCGGGGCACGGCGCGGGCAAGCCCACCCGGTTGGTTCTGGAAGAGAAAGCCGATGTCTACGCGTTCCTGCTCTCGGCGCTGAGCTGAGCGGCGGAGCGGACAATTCGAGCTGGAAGTTCGGCTGTAACACCGGTAGGACTGGGCTATGAATTTGTGTCAGCGGCGCGCAACTTTTCCGCTTTACAGCCCGTTTACGAAGGCCAGATCTCAGGACCTGCGAGCTGTCTGACTCAACCACGACGCCCTGGCAGTGCCGCTTAACCAGAGAAAATAGTATTTCCTGAAGTGCACCTCAGCGCCAGCCGAGGGCTTGGAACGCCACCAGCAGCCCCAGGCCAGTGACCAGGGTCCACAACACGTCGCGTGTTTTCCACGCCACCATCGCCGCGAGCAGACCCGCCGCCAGCCGAGGCCCAACCGGATCGAAAGCGCCGGTCGACGGCGCGTACAGCAGTTCGGGTGCAATCAGTGCGGCCAGCACGGCAGCAGGCACCAGCCCCAGCGACGCGGTCACGCTTTGTGGCCAGTTCCGGTCACGCAGCAACACAAGCACCGACGCGCGCAGCAGCAGGCTGCCGACACCGACGCCCAGGATCAGCAGCCAGACATTCACAGCTTCCTGCTCAGCCGACGCTGCGCGAACAGGCCAGCGGCGATGCCGCACAGCGCCCCCAGGATCAGGTTCAGGCGGAACGGCAGGTCATGGGCCGCCACCGCCACCAGCGCAGAGACCACGGCGGCGAACATCTGCGGCCTGCTTCTGAGGACCGGCGCAAGCAGCGCGATGAAACTGAGGGGAACAGCGAAGTCCAGCGGCCAGCTCGCAGGAATCCGTGCACCCAGCAGCGCACCGACAGCCGTACCCATTTGCCAGGTGAGCCACATCGGCATGGCCGCCCCAGCGTAATACGCCACCGCATTCGTCTCTGTTGCGGGCCGCCCCAACACCACCGCATACGACTGATCGGTGAGGCCATACGCGAGTGGCCAGCGCCGGGCGGGCGGCACGCCGCCGAACAGCGGCTGGATTGAGGCCGAGTACATGGCAAAACGCAGGTTGACGATCAGGGTGGCTAGGACAATCAGGAGGGTGGGCGTGTGGCTGGCAAACAGCTGAGAGGCGATCAGCTGGGCTGATCCGGCGTAGCCGATCAAGGAGAAGGCGATGGACTGCAGGGGGGTGAATCCGGCCTGAACCGCGGCAATGCCTGCCACCATGCCGAATGGCAGCACGCCTGGAATCAGGGGCACAAAAGCGCGCACGCCGCGCCAGAAGGCCGGGGGCAAGCGGGACGATAGTGCGCTCAGGGCCGTCATGGTGTCCGGGTCGACGGATTACGCCTGACCACCTCGCACCCGGTCTTCCGGCACCGCTTCAGCTCGGGAACAATCATGTCCGTATTTGACACGACACAATGGGGGTATGAACTTCTCTGAACTACACAGCAGCGTCCCCAGGTTGCGCCCATGCCGGGCCGGGGGCCACCATGACATCTGAGCTGGAGGCCCTGGGGTGGGGAGCGGACTTCGAGGAAACGTATCAGGCGTTCTGCGCTCCGCTGTCCCCCGATGAGTGTGCCCGCATGACTCCCGTGCGGATCGTCGGGGTGCAGCGCCAGACGTTCCAGGTACGCGGCCTGCACGGCGAGGAGGAAGCCCGGCTGGCCGGTGCGTCGCGCCATGCCGGAGCGCTCACACCCGCCATCGGGGACTGGTGTGTTCTGGAAATGGCTCCCGAAGGGGGCGGGCGACTGCTGGCCGTGCTGCCCCGACGCACCACTTTTGCCCGCGCCTTGGGCGCATCGGAGGAAACTCGGCGGCCCCAGGCGGTCCGTCAGCAGGTGATCGCGGCCAACGTTGATCTCGTCCTGATCGTTACGACCCCCGACGCCGATTTCGACCTGGAACGGCTGGAGCGCTACGTGCTGGCCGTGCAGCAGAGTGGGGCGCGACCCGTGCTGGTTCTCAACAAGGCTGATCTGCATGCGAACACGGACTGGTGGGTGCAGCAGCTCCGCACCCTGGGACCAGAGTTGGAGATACACGTCACCTTCGCCGAGAGCGGCCAGGGCCTGGAAGGCGTACGGTCTCTTCTGACTGGGGGGGTCACGCTGGCCCTGATCGGTTCTTCGGGCGTGGGCAAATCTACCCTGACCAACGCCCTGCTGGGCCGCCCCGCCGCGCCCACCGGGGAGGTACGGGCCAGTGACCAGCAGGGCAGACACACGACGACCAGCCGCACGTTATACACCGTGCCCGGCGGAGGCCTGCTGATCGACAATCCAGGGCTGCGCGACATCGCGGTGTGGGACGCGGACGCCGCCGACTTCGGCGAATTGGAGGCGCTGGCCGCGCAGTGCCGCTTCCGCAAATGCACGCACACGACGGAACCCGGCTGCGCGGTGCAGGCGGCGGTCCAGGCGGGAAAGGTCTCAGCCACGCGGCTGGCCGCGTTCCAGGCTCAGCAGTCACGACGCGCCCGACGCTAGCGCCAGGGTATGGCCCGGATACCGGTGAATCCAATCGCAGCAAGGGCTAAGTCTGTTGCGCTTCTAGCACTCCTCCGGGTTCGGACGGCTCCCAAGGTGGCCGTCTGCAGGCACGAGCATCGCAAACTGAGGCGCAGGCATGGGGCGTTAGACCCGATCGGTCTGACCTGGCGTCTGAGCGCGTTCCAGGGCTGCGTAACGTCCGTTCCTGGCGCGCAGGACGGTGGGTGGGCCGTCCTCCACGATGACTCCATCCTCCAGGACCACCACCCGGTCGGCGCTGCGGGCCAGCGACAGGCGGTGCGTCACGATCAGGGCGCTGCGACCCTGCATCGCTTCCTCTAGCGCGCGCACGATCAGCGTCTCGGACTCGGCGTCCACGGCGCTGGTCGGCTCGTCGAGCAGCAGGACGGCGGGATTGGCCAGCAGCACGCGGGCGATGGCCAGACGCTGGCGCTGCCCGCCCGAGAGCTTGACACCACGCTCGCCCACCAGCGTATCCAACCCCTGGGGCAACGCGGTGACGAAGGGGGTTGCCCCGGCGCGGTCCAGAGCCAGCGCCACCTCGTCCGGCGTAGCGTCGGGGCGGGCATAGCGCACGTTGTCCAGCACAGTATCGTAGAACAGGAACGTATCCTGCGGCATCACGGCGGCGGCGCGGCGCAGCGAGGGCAGGGTCAGGTCGCGCACGTCGTGGCCGTCCAGAGTGACGCCGCCCGCTTGCGGGTCGTAGACGCGTGTTAAAAGCCCGATCAGGGTGCTCTTGCCCGCTCCCGATTCACCCAGCAGAGCCACCCGCTCCCCGGCGGCCACCCGAAGATTCAGACCGCGCAGCACCGGCAGGTCAGGGTTATAGCCGAAGGTGACGTCCTGGAAGACAATCTCACCCCGCACCGGCTGTGGCAGGGGCCGGGCGTCCGGGCGTTCCAACACGGTCACCGGGGCGTCCAGCACCTCGAAGATGCGCCGCCCACTGGCCTCGGCACGCTGAAGCAGATCGTTGAGCCCGACCAGATCGTCAATCGGGCCGTAAAAATAGCGCCCGTAGCCCCGGTACGCCAGCAGACCGCCCAGCGTGAATTGACCGCGCGCAATCAGGAGCACCCCGCCGCCCAGCATCAGGATGTTGCCGAAGTTGGCGATAAAGCGCACCAGTGGAAAGGCGCGGTTGCGAATGACCACCGCCTTCATGCCCTCGTCGTACAGTTCCCGTCCAACGGCGCCAACCTTGCGTGCCTCGGCCTCCTCCCGGGCGAAACCCTGCACCACCCTAATGCCGGAAAGCCGGTCTGCCACCGTCGCGGAGAGATCTCCCAGGCGATTGCGGGCTGCACGGTACGCCGGACGCACCGTCTGGTTGTAACGGGTCAGCATCAGCGCCACGGCGATCATCGGCAGAACCACCACCGCGCCCAGCAGGGGTTGCAGCGCGATAAAGATGGCGATAACGCCAGTCAGGCGCAGCGCGTTGCCCAGCACTGTGTTGATGCCGCGCAGCAGCACGTCCTGAATCCCGTCTACATCTGCCGTCACGCGGGAAAGCAGATCGCCGGTGCGCTGGCCCTCAAAGTACGCCGCTGACTGGCCCGCCAGTTTCTCGTACAGCTTCAGGCGCAGGTCCAGGGTGAGTTGCTGCCCGGTGCGTTCCAGCAGCAGCCCCTGAAATGCCGAGAGCAGTTGCTGCAGGGCGTACACTCCCACCAGCAATGCCAGTTGCCACCCGACAAATGTCCAGTCGCGCCGCACCAGACCGATATCCACCACCCGGCCCCACACCAGGGGCGGGTACAGCTCGGCCGCGACGCTGCCGACAAGCAGCAGCATGCCCAGGCCGATGGTGACGCGGTACGGACACAGCAGGGCGTAGAGACGGCGGATCGTGGAGGGGGAAGGCGGCGGGGTAACGATAGGGCACCTCTACGGGTCAGCGGGGGCTCTACAGCGTCTGACCACGCGGGGAAAGCATACGCGTTAAAGGCCACCTTACCCGTGGGAGCCGGCACACAGACTGTGCCTCGGGAGTGGGCCGCAGAAAATGCCACTGATGGCAGACACCTTATAAATAGCTTCCGCTGCCGGTCATGCTCGAGCTGACACAGTGTGATGGCACCTGAGCTAGAGCATCCAGGTCAACGTAGCGGTTGCAGAGCCCGCTAACACACTTGCAACTTCTGTGCACTCCTCTGCCCTGCTCGGCGCTTATCGCGGTGGACCCAGAATCTATCCGCAGAAGCTGTCGAAGGCAAGAAGCGCGCTTGGGGACACTGAGACATCTACCAGCAGAGGTAGGCAGAACAGGTGAAGGGTGGGGGCTTCACCATACCCTGTGCCTATGGGTCTAGTCAGCGCACCAAGCTTACATAGAGAATCCTGCCCCCTTGACAAACGGACATGTCTGGCACAACAATACCGCTGTAACCGCTTACAGAACATTGTGCAGACTGGAGACTCCTCCGGCTAGATCCGTCTGCTCGTTATCTTGTTTCCATGGTTTTCCGCACGCCGTTTTTGTAAGCGGTTACAACGCCTCATCATCTCTGTCCTGTGGTCCGTCACCCGTGCGGTGAGGAAAAGGAGACAAGCTGAACGCATGAAATCCCCCCGGCCCACCATCGACGACATCGCCCGCGAATCCGGCGTCAGCACCGGCACCGTTAGCCGGGTGCTGAACGGCCACAGCACGGTGGCGTCACGGACCCGTGACCGGGTGCAGGACGTGATCGCCCGCCTTGGCTATGTTCCCGATCCTGCTGCACGGCACCTGAGCTGGCGTACCGGGCAGACGCTGGGCATTTCGTTTGACCGGGACGATCCGGTGCTCCACCCCTACAGCGTGCTGTTTCGCCGCGCGCTGGAGGCCCATACCGCGCCGCAGGGCGTGCAACTCGTGGATCTGCGCGCAGACCTGTCACGCCTGACCAGATTGCCCAGCGCGGTGTTGGTCATGCACGCCATGGATGGCGATCCGCGCCTGAGTTTCCTGCGGGATGCGGGCGTACCTGCCGTGTTGATCGGTCACCAGCCGGACTTCTTCTGGGTGGCTCCGGACGACGTGGGCGGCGCGGAAACAGCGACCCGACAACTTACTGACGCCGGACACCGCCAGCTCGCCTTTCTGGGGGCGGGGTCAAGCCAGGTGGCGCAGGACCGTGAGCGCGGAGCGGTGGCGGCGGCTCAGGAGGCCGGGGCGCAGATCACCACGATCAGCAGCGATTTTACGGTGCTGGGCGGCTACCGCGCGCTGCGCCAGGCCTGGGAATCAGGAGTGCGGTTCACCGGGTTGTTCGCCCAGAGCGACGAGAGCGCTGCCGGCGCGGTCGCGGCCCTGCAGGACCTGGGCCTGGACGTGCCGGGGCAGGTCAGCGTGGTGGGTTTCGACGGCCTGCCCGAACTGCCTATCAATGTGCGGCTGACCACTGTGGCCCAGGACATCCCCCGCATCGCGTCTACCGCGCTCACGCTGGTGCAGGAAGCCATTGCGGGCCTGCCACCACGCGGTGAATTTATTGAAGTCGAACTCATTCGTGGCGCAACCGTTGCGCCTTTCCCTGGAGGGAAGTCATGAAAAAAACATTGTTTGTCAGCCTCGCTGTCCTCGTTGCCGCTGCTGGTTCGGCGCATGCCCAGACCACCATCAAGATCAACGGCTACGGTGGGCAGGACCCGGCCATCGTAGGTGACCTGATCAACCGCTTCGTCAAGCCTGCGCTGGCGAAGGACAACATTTCGGTGGTTTACCAGCCGCTTCAGGGCGATTACAACCAGCAGCTCACCACTCTGCTGGCGGCAGGGAACGCAGGCGACGTGTTCTACGTGCCCGGTGAAACCTTCGACGGCTACGTCGCTACCGGCAGGCTGCTGCCACTGAAAGGCGTCGTAAACACCACGCCGTTTATCAAGAGCCTGAACGATGCCTTCACCCGTAATGGCAAGACGTACGCTGTCGCCAAGGACTTCAACACCCTAACCCTGGTGTACAACAAGGACATCTTCGACGAAGCCAAGGTGGCCTATCCCAACGACAATGACACCTGGACCAGCTTCCAGAACAAGCTGGCGGCCGTCAAGAAGGCGCTGGGGAATGACTATTACGGCGCGTGTCTGGCACCGGACTACGCCCGCATGGGCGAATTCGCCTTCGCGGCGGGATGGCAGCCCTTTGACGCCAAGGGCAAGACCAACCTGCTCGATCCGGCCTTCGTCTCAGCCTTCAACTACTTCACCGGCCTGACCAAGAACAAGGTAGCTGTGCAGCCCTCCGAACTGTCGCAGGACTGGTCGGGCGGCTGCCTAGCCTCGGGCAAGGTAGCGGTGGCCATCGAGGGCAACTGGATCGTGGGCTTCCTGAAGGACAATGCCCCCAACCTGAAGTACGGCACGGCCCTGATTCCCAAGAACGACAAGACAGGCAAGCGCGGCAACTTCGTATTCACCGTGGGCTGGGCCATCAATGCCAACACCAAGAACAAGGCGGCCGCCGCCAAGGTGCTGAACATCCTGACCAGCCCGAACGTGCAGCAGTACGTGCTGGAGCAGGGTCTGGCGATTCCCAGCCGCTCGTCGCTGCAAAACAACGCCTTTTTCAAGAAGACCACTCCCGGTGCGCAGAACAGCAAGGCCGTCTTCCAGGGCGCCTCGTCGGGTACGGTGCGGCCCTACTACTTCGGCACCCAGGGTTCGGACTGGACCAAGCCCATCAACACGGCCCTGGCCGCCGTCCTGAGCGGGCAGAAGTCCAGCGCCGACGCGCTGAAGCAGGCGCAGCAGGAAATGAACACGTTCCAGAACCGCTGAGCTGACCAGGGGCCAGAAAGTGGGTGAGTTGGGGAGTGGTCACCGCTCCCCACTCACCTGCTGGCCCCAGTGTGTTTCCACCGGAGGGCCGCCATGCTCAAGAAGGGACAGACCCCTGCCGCCTATCTGTTTCTCGCACCATTTCTGATCACCATCGGGATCTTCTTCTTTTACGCCTTTGCGCGGGCCATCTACTACTCGTTCACCGATTTCAACCTGTTCAACGATCCCACACTGATCGGCGTCAAGCCCTATGTCGACGTGCTGTCTGATCCCTCGTTCCGGCGGGCCCTGGCCAACAGCCTGGTCTTTGCGGTCATCACCACCACGCTGCAGACTGTCGGCGCGTTATTGATGGCCGTGGCGCTGAACAACAAGATCCGGGGCATGGCCTTTTTCCGCGCGGCGTGGTACATGCCCAGCATCACGTCCAGCGTGGTGATCACCTTGATCTTCCTGTGGCTGTTCCAGCGTCGGGGCGTCGCCAATTACGCGATCACCCAGTGGCAGACCTTCTTGCCCTACACGCTGACCTTGCTGGGCGTGCTGATCGCCGCGCAGGTGGCGCAGGTGCTGTGGGAGCGCTCGCGCCGCCTGCCCGCCGGATGGTTCGATCCCGCGCTGGCGGCGGTCAGCCTGCTGATTGCCGTGGCGGTGACCGCCGCCTTGAGCTGGACGGGCGTGCTGTCGGCGCGGGACGTGGCTCCCTACGATTTTCAGTACTTCTCGGACCGCTGGATCAGCATCGGCGGCGTGCAGATTCTGAGCATCCCGATGCTGGTGATCATCATCCAGAACACCTTCACCACCATTCCCACCCTGATGCTGTTCTTCCTGGCAGGTTTGCAGAACATTCCCGGCGCGCTGTATGAAGCCGCTGACATCGACGGCGCAACGCCCGCCCAGAAACTGCTGAATGTGACTGTACCGATGCTACGACCCGTGAGCTTTTACGTGATTACCGTGGGGCTGATCGGCACCATGAAGATGTTCGATCAGGTGGCCGTGATCGGCAGCGCCGCGCCGCGGGACACGCTGATCACCCTGGCGTATTACGTGTACACCAACACCTTTAAAGCCGGGGCAGCGCCGGTCAACATGGCCGCCGCCGCCGCCATCGTGCTGGCCGCCATCATTCTGTTGATGGTGTTCCTGCAACGCCGCTTCATCAGTTCCGAGGCGATCTGAGATGACCACCACCCCCACCCTTTCCGAGACCCACCGCGACGCCGCTGATCTGGACCGGTGGCTGGCCCGCCGCCGCTGGGCACGCGCGGGCTGGCTGTATGTCTTCATGCTGGTCATGAGCATTTTCTTTCTGGGGCCGTTTCTGATGGGATTGCTGAGCAGCATGAAGGACAACCCCAACGAGTACCCGCCCCGCCTGGTCATTCCCCAACTGACCCCCCAGTCGATTTCCAAGGCATATAGCCTGGGCGTGCAGGGGGCAGGCAGCGGCTGGAACGGTGGCCTGACACCGGGCCACACCGTTACCTTCGACGTCAGCGTCCGCTCACCCGCCGACGCCCCGCAGGTCCCGCCCACGGTCGCGCTGTTCCCCTACCAGCCCACCAGCCTGGTGGCAATTGCCCGGCAAGCTCAGGCCACCGATTACGCCACAGTGAAAACGGTGCAAACCGGCCAGTTGGGCGAGGTTCGCAGCTACCGGATTACTGTCGACTACCCTGCCCTGACCTCGCAGCAGGGCCAGGTGATCGAGGCCACACTGGCGACGCCCGACGCCAATCTGAACGCCAAACTGCCCAGCGGTCAGACGGTGCCAATCACGCTGGACACTCCCGCAGCGCAGGACAAGCAGTATTCGCTGAATGCCACGCAAGCGGTGGAACTGGTCAGGGCAAATGACCAGTATTACTTGCGCGGCCCTGTCTTTGAGCGGACCCCTCTCCAGGTGGATGTCCAGCGCGGCCAGAGCATTGTCTCCAGCACCCTGCCGCCCAGCGACAGACAGAACTTCGGGCGGTCTTTTGCCTACCGCAACATCACGCCCGGCGTGCTGGGTTACACCTTCAACAACTACCGCCGCGCCTTTACCGAGACCACCAACCCCCAGACCGGGCGTAGCCTGTTCTTCTCCTGGGTGCTGAACACCTTTTTCTATGCCTTCCTGCGGGTCAGCGCCGCCATCGTCTTCTGCTCGCTGGCCGGGTACGCCCTGGCCCGCATGGACTTTCCCGGCAAGAACCTGATCTTCGTTGGTGGGGTGCTGTTCGTGCAGATGGTGCCCGATCAGGTCAACCTGGTCAGCAATTATGTCCTGCTGCAGGACCTGGGACTGCTGAACATCTGGGGCCTGTGGTTCAACGGCCTGGTGGCGGCAGGCGGTGTCTTTCTGATGAAGCAGTTCTTTGAGGGCATGCCCAAGGAACTCGAGGAATCCGCTGCCATCGACGGTGCCGGGCCGCTGGTCACCTTCTTCCGGGTGATGCTGCCGCAGGCGGGGCCCGCCCTGATTGCGCTGGCGATTACCCAGTTTCAGGGCGCCTGGAACGACTTCTTCTGGCCGCTGGTGATCCTGCGCCAGAACACGGACTACCTGCTCACCGTGGGCCTGGTCAACTTCCGCCAGCTCTACGGCGGCCAGGGCGACTACGGTCTGATCCTGGCGGGCGCGGTCCTCAGCGCGATTCCGGTCATCATCATCTTCGTCGTCTTCCAGCGTTACTTCGTGGATACGGGGGCAGACAGCGCGGTCAAGGGGTAAGACTCCGCTTGGGAGCAGTCCCGCTGTCAAACCGTTACCCCGCCGACATTCCATTCACCAACGTCAAGCATGGTTTTTGCGGCTTGATTCACTTCCCCGAGCAAGGAAGCAAGGAGCTGTCATGCTGAGCACCCGCACCGTCCTCAAGGAAAATGACCTGTATCTCGTCGGAGACGCGCATTACGCCGTCGCCCAGGGCGAGAGCGGGCTGTACCGCCGCGACACCCGTTTTCTGTGCCGCTACGAATGGCGACTGGACGGCCAGATCCCGCAGACACTGATGCAGCACGAGCGCTTTCCATTCTGGTTGCAGACCCAGAGCGCGAACGCCGATGTGGGCTACACCATGCGCGTGGGCCTGAGCCGCGATCTACAGATGATGGCAACCGAGCTGCGCGACACCCTGCGCGTCACGCGTTACGCCGGGGCTGAGGCGCATACGCTGACGCTCGCCCTGGCCGCCGATTTCCTGGATATGTTTGAGGTGCGCGGCTGGCCGGTCACCGCTGATGACCGCGAGATCCGCACGGAGGCCACCGCAGACGGCGTCACCTTCGCGTACACCGCGAAAGACGGCCTCGAGCACCGTGCCGTGGTGCAGACCTCGCCCGCCGCGCAGTGGGACGGCGAACACCTGAGCTGGACCCTGACGGAGACCGAGACCGAGATCGTGGTCAGCGTCTATCCGCTGCTCTCGGACGAGACCACGGTGCCCGGCGATCCAGCCGCGCTGGCCGACGAATACGCCGCGCTTCAGGCCGGAATCGGGCGTGACCTGCAACTGTCCGATCCGCGCGACACCCGCGTGTTGACCCAGAGCATCAAAGACCTCCGCAGCCTGTCGTTCCAGACGGCACAGGGGGCGTTCCCGGCGGCGGGCCTGCCGTGGTTCGTGGCCCCTTTTGGCCGCGACAGCATGATCATCGCCCTGATGGTCAAGGAGCACCTGCCCGCTCTGGCGCTGACGGTGGCCCGCTTTCTGGCCGCGCACCAGGGCACACGGTACGACCCCGTCACGCTCGAGCAACCCGGCAAGATCCTGCACGAGCTGCGCGTGGGTGAGCTGACCCGCACGGGCCGCACCCCTCACCGTCCGTACTACGCCACCGCCGACGCCACGCCGCTGTTCGTGTGGCTGGTGGGCGAGCTCAGTGCCGCACACCCCGATCTGGCCGCCGAGCTGCGCCCCAACTGGGAGGCGGCGCTGAACTGGTGCCTGACCGACGGCGACCCCGATCAGGACGGATTGATCGAGTACACGCCCGATACCGAACCCGGCGGCATCACCAACGCGGTCTGGAAGGACAGCGGCGACAGCACCTTCACGGCGCAGGATGTGGACGTCAGTGGGCACGTCGCAGTGATCGAGGTTCAGGGCTACGCTTACGCCGCGTACGGTGCGGCGGCCCGCATGTACCGTCTGCTGGGCGAGGACGCGCTGGCGTCCGAATGGGAGACCCTTGCTCAGACGCTGCGCGAACGTTTTCAGGCAGCCTTCTGGTGGCCCGAGCGTGGGTATTACGTTCACGGCCTGAACGGTGACAAACAGCCGCTACGCGTGCTGGTCAGCAACCCGGCGCATGCGCTCTGGACGGGCATCATTCCGCCCGAATTCGCGGCGCAGGTAGCAAAAACCGCGCTGGGCGAGGAGCTGTGGAGCGGCTGGGGAATCCGTACGCTGGGCATGCGGGAAATCCGTTACAACCCGGTGAGCTACCACAACGGCAGCGTGTGGCCGCACGACACTGCTGCCGCCGCGCTGGGCATGCACCGTTACGGCCTGAATGCGGAGGCGGCGCAGGTGGCCCGCGCCCTGTTCGACGCTGCCCGCGCTGCGCCCGACGCCCGCCTGAGCGAGCTGTTCGCAGGCTTCCCCCGCCAGGACGGAACCCCGCCCATCCCGTATCCCGCGGCCTGCCACCCACAGGGCTGGGACGCAGCGGCGGTGCTGGCGCTCGCGCACTTGCTGGAATTGCCGGTGCCCCAGTCCGACAGGACGCTGGTTTAGGAGCGCTCACCCGTTCAGGGGCCTCGCGGCCTCCTCAGATCTCAGCTGCCATAGCAATTGGTTTTGCTGCGTGTCCGGGAAGGTGTAGGGCAAGCGAGAGCAGCGACTTCACCCGGCAAGCTGGGCCTGACGCTGTGGTGGCAGGCTCACCTTGCCTCAGTCGGCCATGGAGGGTCACGAGGAAGGTGGTTCCCTCGCCAGGGATGCTCTCCAGCCAGACCTCTCCGCCGTGCCGCTGGGCAATCTTACGGGTGATCGACAGACCGATGCCGTTGTCCGATGCTGAGAAGCAGACGAATGCCCCGTCCTGAGCGGCGCTCACGCCGATGAGTGTGGCGGTTTGGCGCAGTGCGCCACCGCGCCGCCAGGGTCCGCCGGAAACGCATATGTTCCGGCGCAAAAACATGTGGCTCCTGGAACTCTACGCCCGGAACACCGATACCCCGCTCGTACAGCACCATCGGCAACACGGCGCAGGCCAAGGCGCGGTCAGCTCCGCCGCGAACTGAGGATACGCTGCGTTAGTTCAGCAATACTGCTGAAATACAGCGCTTCCAGGCGCGTCAGGGCATTCCAGCAGGCGAGGCGCGTCGATCGGCGCCGTGCCCGTGTCACCATGCCTGGGCCCCTGCCCCTCTCCCCTTCTAGCGGCCACGTCGAGCCGATTTCCCTCCGGGCCAAGCAGCAGAACGGTCCTGCTCACCACGCCCAGAGCACCAGGCAACGATGCGAGGACACTGCTGAACACCGTCTCGGCGCAGGCGACGGCGAGCTGTTCGGTCATGGTCTGCAGAAATTTAGTCAGGAAAAGAAATGACGTGCTGGCCGCCGGGGCCAGATGAACCATCCTTCAAGATGGTTTGAAGCCGAAGAATCTGCCGTGACGGATTGGGGCTCTTCAGATGACGGTCCATGGCTGGTGAGCGGTTACCCTCCGCTCCCGCAAACCGACCCACTGGGGCTGTTGACAGTGTCGGAGCACGCTCCTACGATGCCCTATGGTTCCCGTCCGTTCCCTGTTACTGGTTCATCTCCGTTCTCCATGTGGGTTTGGTCCGCTTGTAAACATGGACTCTTTGTGACCGCAGCCTCTCTGGCAGATGGCGCGGTCTTTCCGGCGCTTCACATTCAGCACCTGTGTTATCCGGTTCAGGCGCTGGACGGAACGACGCTGCAGATCGGCGGGCGGCTGCAGATCCCGGCCGGTGCCGCCGAACCAGCGCCAGCTGTGGTGATCGCGCACGGCTCCAACGGCATCGATTCGCGGGGGCAGGCCCACGCGCTCGACCTGAACCGCGCGGGCATCGCTACGCTGGAGATCGACATGTGGGGCGCGCGCGGTCTGGCGGGCGGTTCCGATGGCCGTCCGAGGGCGGCGCAGGAAAATCTGCCCGATGTCTTCGGGGCCTTCGCCGTGCTGGCCGCACACTCACGGGTGGATCCCCGCCGCATCGGGCTGTTGGGTTTCTCGTGGGGCGGTGTCGTCACGCTGCTCAGCGCCACCCGGCACGCCCGGGATCTGTATTTGCCTACGGGGCAGCAATTCGCGGCGCACGCGGCCTTCTATCCGGCGTGCTGGATTTACAACACCGTCCCTGGTTACGAGCTGCGTGACCTGACCGGGGCTGGGGTGCTGGTGCTGGTGGGCGCGCAGGACCGTTACGATGACCCTGGCGAGGCGGGGCACGAGCTGATCGCCAACCTGGCACCGGCAGACCGAGCTCACCTGCGCACCATCGTCTACCCTGGCGCGGAACATGGTTTCAATATGTTTGAGGCTCCGTATACTTACCATGACCCGTTTCTGCACCGGGGGCGAGGTGGCGAGGGACTTTCGGCGCCCCATCCCGCGGCCAGGGAGGCCGCCCGTCTGGAACTGGTCCGGTTTTTTGAACAGGCGTTCGCAGAGTGAGGCACCTTCCGACACACCGCCGCGAAGGCACCCTGCGAGGAGATGGAATGATTGACCCTCTGAGCGTTGCTCTGCCACCCACCGGCGGTGTCCGTGGGCGCTGAGGCCCGACTGGCGGAACTCGGCGTGATCCTGCCGCCAGCAGCCCGGCTGCCCGCCGGAGTGATGTTGCCATTCACGACAGTCCGGGTGGTTGGGGAGCGGGCCATCGTTTCCGGTCATGGCCCGCAGGCCCAGGACGGCACGCTGGCCGGGCCGCTGGGCAAGGTAGGCCGCGAGGTCTCGCCAGTGGAGGCCCACCACGCCGCACGGCTGGTGGCCCTGTCGATGCTGGGCAGCCTGCGCCGCGAACTGGGCGATCTGGACCGGATCACCGCCTGGGTACGGGTTCACGGCATGGTCAATGCCGCGCCCGGCTTCACGGAACTGCCGCAGGTCATCAACGGCTTCTCCGCCACCATCTTGGACGTTTTCGGACCAGTCATCGGCCAGCACGCCCGTTCAGCCGTGGGTCTGGCCGAACTGCCCTGGAATATTCCAGTGGAGGTGGAGGCCGAAGTGCTGATCCGGGTCTGAGGCGCCGGGTCAGACGCCCCTCAGTCCACGATCTTCCAGCGATAGACGCCCAGAAAGTTGGGATTACTGTCCGCCGGGTGGAAGGCGCGTTCTGCGTAGCGCAGCAGGCTCTGCACGGTCAGCAGCCGCACCTCGCCGCCTTCCTGCGGGCTGGCCCCGGTGTGGTACACCACCTTGCCGTCCCCCAGATAGACCATGCTGTGGTACGAGCGTAGGCCGGGCCGGATGAAGATCAGCAGATCACCGCGTTTGGCCCGCGCCATGTTGCGCGACACCCGCACCATCGAATGGGTCGAGAGGTACTGCACCGTGGTTCGCCCCACCAGTTTGCCCGCCTCAATGTCGCCCGCCCGGTAAGTTCCGCCCGCCACCCGAAACACCGAGCGGCTGATGACGGGCAGCGGATAGCTGAACGCCTGCACCGGCCCCAGACGGGGGCGCGGGAGAAATCTGAACTTGGCAAACCACGCTGCGTCGTGCGGCATCAGGGCGTTGACAAAGGCGTAGCGCAGCAGGCCGCCGCAGTCACGGTCCTCGGGCTGCCAGTCGGCATTCATGCCGTAATACTGGCTCTCGGCGATACTGGCGAACCAGTCGGCGAAATTCGCGCGGTCCTGTCCCACCAGCTCGGCGGCGTCTGGATAGCCGTCGCGGTCCCGGTCTGCGGCACTGGGGATGGGGGGTTGGGTGGCGCGCTGGGCCACACCGCCGCCCAACGCGAGACAGACCAGCAGAGCCAGCCGGGAAGCGAAGCGGCGCCGCGTCATCATCCGAGTATTATCTCAAAATCCTCGTAGTGCGTGAGGGGAAGAGTCGACTTCAGGGCAGTAGTCTCGTTCACGGAAACCTCTTCATCACGCCGTTATTCAGTCCCAGTGTACGGCCAGCTCGGAATCAATCCCCGCTCCCCGCCGGACGCGACAGCTTTCCGGCAATCACCGAATGCCGCGCCCCCGTCGTATGCGGCAGCGTATTGCGCCAGCCCTGAAACGCGTAATAGCCCAGAATGGCGAAGGCCGCGGCCTCCCGCGCGCTGGAGTTCCAGCCGCGTTCCTCGAAAGTCAGCACGGGAATGGGGGCAAGGGCTGTTCGGAGCTGGGCCATGAAGGTAGGATTGTACGCGCCGCCACCCGCCACCACGACCTCGTCCAGACCATGCGGCACGATGAAACGCTGGTAAGCGTCCGCCACAGATTGCGCGCTGAAGGCGGTTACCGTGGCGGCGATATCGGCTGCGTTTAATTCAAACACGCCGGGCAACCGTTGCAGGTTCCAGCGCTCACGCCCGGTGGATTTGGGGGGCGGGGCGGCCAGGTACTCGTCCCTGCGCCAGGTGTGCACAAGGGTCTCAGCCACGTGACCGCTGGCCCCCATTCGTCCACCCTCGTCGAAGCGGCCCCCGAACAGCTCGGCGGCCTCGTCAATGAGGGCGTTGGCGGGGCCGGTGTCGAAGGCGATCACGCCCGCTTCACTCAGGCCCGGCAGATAGGTCAGGTTGCTGATGCCCCCCAGGTTGTGGATGGCACGGCGTACCCCGGCCTCGGCATACATCAACCGGTCTGCAAAGGGCACCAGTGGGGCCCCCTGCCCCCCAGCCACCATGTCGGGGGCACGGAAATCGGAAACCACCGGTTTTCCAGTGCGCTCCACGATCACCGACGCCTCGCCGATCTGAAGGGTAGAGCGGGTGTGCCAGCCGCGCGTGCCGTCGGGCGCGGGGATATGATGGACGGTCTGCCCGTGGCTGGCGATCAGGTCAGCGTCGGCCGAGAGTTCGGCAGCGGCCTCAGCCAGCACCTCGCCCAGCCAGAAGTTCAGCTGGGTGATTTCGCTGGTCCTGGCCTCATCGCGGGTGGCGGCCAGCAACGCGGCACGCAGGTCATCGGCAAAGGGGGTGTAACGGTGCTCCAGCACGGTGGCGCGTGGGGCAAGGCCAGTCAGTTCGGGCGCGAGGCCTCCCCCACCCACAGCCGGCCAGCCCGAAAGCTCAATCAAGACGGCGTCGATGCCGTCCACGCTGGTGCCGTTCATCAAGCCCAGCAAGCGCGGGGCGCGGGTCATGGTTGACCGCCGAGCGGGCACATCAAGAGCGCTTCCAAGACTCGCCTCAGCATCGCCGCGCCCGCTCTCCAACGCCAACTTTCAACATGCTTCCAATATAAACCACTTAAATACCAAAGAGTGACCAAAATCGGCGCGGTGGTCTACCCTATCCCCAGCCGTCCCCGAGTCCCCCGTCGACACCCCAATACGAGCAGAGGATAAACAGGAATGACTGTTCTGAGCCAGACTGGCTCAGCGTGCCACGTAAGTGTGCAAGTATGCCCAGCCATTCCCCTGCGCGCCGACGCGTCTGAGCCCTGCGGCCTGTGCCCAGCCGTCCATGTTCCGGGGGCCCACGTACTCCGGCGCGAAAAACTCCTCACCGACGATGATCCGTCCTCCAGCCCGGAGCACCCGCAGGCATTCGCGCAGGGCTGCCACAGGCGCCGGGGTTTCAGTCAACACCGAGATCAGCACCACGGCGTCCAGGCTCTCAGCCTCACAGGGAAGGGCCGCCAGATCGGCGCGCAGCAGGCTTAGATTACTGAGAGTCGCCGTTCTGGCCGCTGTCTGGGCCAGGTAACGGGCGTCAATATCCAGCGCGGTCAGATAGGCGCAGCGTTCGGCAAGCGCTTCGGTGAACAGACCAGAGCCACAACCCCCTTCCAGCACCTGATCATCCGGGAGCAGGCCACAGGCCTCGGCCAGTTGCTGGGGATCGCGGTAGCGCCGCCGCCATGGGTTTTCCAGCAGCCACCCCCAGCCGTATGGAATGGGGCGCGGCCGGTTTCTGATCCACAGGCGCAATGCGAACTGGGTCAGGACGAGACCGGCCAGACCGTATGCGGCCCAGCGGCATGCTTTGCGGGCCAGCTTCCGAGCGTCAGCAAAGTGCAGCATCGAATCGCCTCCTGAGATGAGAGAACACCGACGGTGCGGAACGCTGGGCCGGAGACGAAAAAACCGCCCTTTCAGGCGGTGATGGGCAAAAGATAGCGCACTATTCACGGACGGTCAACCCTATTCAGCGGCTCTGGGTATCCGCCGCGTCACGCAGCGCGTCTCCCATGAAATTAAACGCCAGCACCGACAGCACGATCATCAGGCCGGGCAGCAGCAGCCAGGGGTACAGGTTGAGGGTCTCGAAGTTCTGCGCGTCTTTGAGCAGCAGGCCCCAGCTGGTCATCGGTTCCTTGATGCCTAGGCCCAGGAAACTCAGCGCGCTCTCGCCCAGGATGTAGCCGGGCAGCGCCAGCGTGGCGGTCACGATCAGGAACGAACTCAGGTTGGGCATGATGTGGCGCAGGATCACCCGCAGGTCACTGCCGCCAATGGCCCGCGCCGCCTGCACGTAATCCACATTGCGCGCACTGATGACCTGTCCTCGCACCACTCGCGCCAGCCCTGCCCAGCCGATCAGAGCCAGCACGGCGATGATGCCCAGGTACACCCAGGTACTCGGCCAGCTTGCGGGAATGATGGTGGACAGCGCCAGCAGAATCGGCAGACGTGGGAACGACAGCAGCACCTCGATCACCCGCTGGATCAGGTTATCGACCCAACCGCCGAAATACCCACTGACCCCGCCCAGCACGATACCGATGGTAAAGCTGATCAGAATACCGATCAGGCCCACCGTCAGGCTGACCTGCGAACCAACGAGCATCCGTGAGAACAGGTCCCGCCCAAACTTGTCGGTTCCAAGTGGAAAATAAAAGCCGTCCTTCACACCGAACAGATGCCACTGACTCTGAAAGACGCCCAGGAGGTTGTAGCGGGATTCCAGCGGGTTGTCGCCGCGCACGAAAAAGAGGATCGGCTTGGGAGTCGAGGTGTCCGGCGCGAAGGTGGAGCGGAAGGTCACCGGATCACGGGTCTTCTTGACGCCGTAGACGAAGGGCCTCATCAACTGGCCGTCATGAACGATGTGGACGGCCTGCGGACGCTGAAAGGGAAAGTCGGCGTGCTGAGCGGTGATCGAGTACGGCGCCAGGAACCCGGCCAGAAGCGCAATCAGGTACAGCGCGGCCAGAATCCACGCGCTCCACACACCCACCCGGTTGCGCCGGAAGCGCCGCAGCGCCAGCGCCAGCGGGGTCTGCCGCTCCGGCCCCTTCACCACAGTGGTGGCAGGAACGGCCGTCATTCGAACCGGATCCGCGGATCGGCCCAGGCCAGTGCCAGATCCGAGAGCAGGTTGCCGATCAGCAGCAACAGGGCGCTGAAAAGAAGCAACGTCATGGCGACGTACTGGTCCTTGTTCAGCAAGCTGTCGTACAGGTACGGCCCGATGGTGGGCAGGTTCAGCACGATGGACGCGATGATGGTGCCGCTGATCAGCGTGGGCAGGCTCAGACCAGCCAGGCTGATCAGGGGATTGACTGCGTTTCTGACCGCGTGCCGCCACAGCACCGCGCGTCCGGCCAGCCCCTTGGCCCGCGCCGTCCGCACATAATCCTGGTTGATTACGTCCAACATGGAGGCGCGCATCTGCCGCATCAGGCCTGCGACGCCCTCCAGACCGATGGCGATCATGGGAATCCAGAGGTGGTTCAGAAGATCCAGAACCTTGGCCCAGCTCCACGGCTCACCGATGTACTGCGGGCTGAACAACCCGCCCACATTGGTACCGCCCGCGCTCAACACCAGGGCGATCAGGAGCAGCGCCACCAGGAAATCAGGCACGGCGAGGCTGATGTAGCCCAGAAAATTAGTGATCGTCGCACCAATACCGTAGCGGTTGAGTGCCGTGTAGATGCCCAGAGGAATGGCAATCAGCCACGAGACCATCAGGGTCAATACGGCAAGAAACACTGTCCAGCCCAATCTTTCCCAGATCAGCTCGGCCACCGGACGCCCGTTGGCAAAGGAGTAGCCGAAATTGCCCTCGGTGACGATGCCCTTGATCCAGGTCAGGTACTGCACCCATAGCGGCTGATCCAGCCCCAGCTGTCTGGTGATGGTGGCAACGGTCTCTTTGGTGACACGCGGGTCTTCCAGGTACTGGTCCAGAAAGCTGCCGGGCTGCAGCTGAATGACGATGAAGCACACCACGCTGATCAGCAGCAGGGTAGGAATCATGCCCAGAATGCGGCGCAGGGCGTAACTCAGCATGGCCTAGAGGGTGCGCGGCGCGCTACGCGGGGCACGGGAGATCCGGCCTTCGGTGATGGTTTGAGAGCCTGCATAGTTTGCTCTGCCTCGCTTTGTTGACGCGAATGGGGTCGGTCACGCGCAAGAGGAGCGGGAGCCAGAAGGCAGGGGCACCTGACCGCGCCCCGCGTCCTGCCTCCCGCAACTTGCTCGCCTTACTTCTGGTAGATCAGCGGGACGGGGTTGTAGCCCGGAATGACGCCCAGGTTGTAGATGTAGTTGCCGTACTTGTTGCTGATCGCGCCGATGTTCTCGGGCTTGGCGATCGGAGTGACCGGCAGGTTCTGGGCAAACAGCAGCTGCCAGCGGGTGTAGAGCGCCTTGCGCTGGCTGGCGCTGGTGGTGGTGGCGGCGGAGTTGAAGATGTTGTAGATCTCCTTTTCCCACGGGGCCATCTTCGCCAGATTGGGGGTGCCGCCGTCGGTGGCCGGCTGGGTGCTGCGGTGCCAGTAGTACAGCGCGCCGCCCGGCTGCCAGATGGGCTTGCGCAGTTCGGGATCGGGTTGATCACCGAAAGCCGCCAGAATCGCCTCGTAATCGCCCGCCAGGCCGGTGGACAGCAGCTTGCTGCTCAGCACGCCCTTGAGGTTGACCTGCACGCCCAGCTTTTTGAAGTCGCTTTGCAGGATGGTGGCGATCGCCGGGTACACCGAGCTGTCGGTGCCGTAGGTCAGATCGAATTCCAGATTCTTGCCGCCGGGAACATTGCGGATGCCGTCGCCGTTGGTGTCCTTGACGCCCAGCGCATCCAGCGCCTTGCCCGCTGCGGCGAGGTCAAATTTACCGAGTTGCGCCTTGGTGTTGGTGTACCACTGGGTATTGACCGGCGCGACGCCGTGGCCAGGCAGGCTGGCAAGGCCGTTGTAGACGGTGTCGATGATGCGGTCACGGTCGACGGCATTCTGCATCGCACGGCGGAAACGGGCGTCGCCGAACAACTTGGACAGCCCGGCGTCCTTGGCATCGAAATTGTAGGCCAGGAAGGGCGGGCTGCCGAACAGCGCAGTGCTGCGAACCACCTTGAAGGGCGCGCCCGCGACTTCCTTGGACTTCAGGTCCGGGAACTGCGCGCCGCTGATGTTCAGCTGATCCAGGTTGCCCGCCAGGAACTGCGCCACCTGTGCCTGCGGATCGCGGATGATCAGGAAATCCAGCGAGTTGAGGTAAGGCAGCTGGGTGCCACTGGCGTCCACCTTCCAGTAGTTGGGGTTCTTGACCAGGCTGACCTTCTGGCCTGCCGTGTAGCTCGCGAGCTTGAAGGGACCGGTCCCGACGACTTCTGAGGGCGCAACGTTGGTGGGCCACGCATTGTTGATGTCAGCGGCCTTGGCCCCACCGTCCTGCGAGAACTTCGCCAGCTTGTGCTGCGGCATGATGAAATAGCGCTGCTGCAACAGGAAGGCGGGCGCGGCGCGCGGCAGGTTGAACTGCACGGTGTTGGCGTCCACCTTCTTGATGGTGATGTCCTTGCCGTCCAGTTTGAAGTTCCCGGCGTCGCCTGCGCGGGCCTCCGGGTTCATGATGATGTTCTTGTACGAGAAGATCACGTCGTCGGCATTGAAGGCCTGACCGTCGCTCCACTTGACGCCCTGCCGCAGCTTGAAGGTGTAGGTTTTGCCGTCGGGGCTGATCGTCCAGCTCTCGGCCAGCGCGGGCTCGATCTTATAGGTGGAAAAATTAAACTCCACCAGACCATCGAACAGTTGCTGCGAGATCAGGCCCAGGTTGTTGTCGATCACGCCGTAATAGAAGAGGCTTTGCGGGCTGTCACCCAGCGCCAGGGTCATGTTGCCACCCGCCTTGCCCTTGACGACGCCCAGCGAATTGTAGCCGTCCACTTTCTTGGGTGCGGCCAGCGCGCCGCCGATCAGGGCGAGGGAAATCAGGGCTAGTGTAGAACGGGAATAGTTGAACATCGGAGACCTCCAGGTAGGGGCGGATGCCCCAGTCGGGGCGGGAAAGTGAGTTGTGGGGCGGTCCTGAATTCTACGGTTGTGGTCTCGGCCCGGATGTGGGCCAAAGCTCGAACGTGAACTGTGATTCTCACCGGTTAGCTTAGTACCACTTTGGGTCCAATGGCAAGCCCCTTGTCAGGAGGTTCTGGAGTGGTATGTTCTTTGGACATGTCCGTCTCCTCACCACCCTGGGCCATCCCGCTGGACGCGGCCAGCGCCCTGCCCGTGTACATGCAAGTCGCGCAGGGATTGGAGCAACGCATTCACAGCGGCGATCTGCGGCGGGGCAGTGCGCTACCTGCCGAGCGGGAACTGGCCTCGCAGCTTCAGGTCTCGCGCGTTACGGTGCGCCAGGCGCTGGCGCTGCTGGCGCAGCAGGGCCTGCTGACCCGCAAACACGGCAGCGGCACCTTCGTCACCCCGCCCACTCCGGAGGAGCGGCCCAGCCGCACGCTGGGGCTGCTCAGCTCGTTTTCGGACGACGTGCGTTCGCGCGGACAGACGCCGGGGGCGCGGGTCCTACGTTTTGAGCACGTCCGCCCCAGCCCGCAGGAGGCGATGAGTTTGGCGCTGTCGCCGGGGGAAAAGGTCTACCGCGTGCGCCGGCTGCGCACCTCGAACGGCGCACCGCTGGCCGTGGAGGAAAGTACGCTGCCCGCCGCGCTGGTGGGGGACCTGCAGGAGGAGGACGTGAGCGACGCCAGCCTGTACGCGCTCCTGGCCACGCGGGGCCTCAATCCGGTGCGGGCGATCCGGCACCTGCGGGCGGTCAATGCTGATCTGACCCTGGCCGAACTGCTGGGCATCGCCCCCGGCGCGGCGCTGCTCGCCACCGAGCGGGTGTCGTGGACCGGGGGCGGGCGCCCGGTGGAATACGCGCACGCCCACTACCGGGGAGACCGCTACGACTTCGTGATGGAATTGCATGGTGACGGCGCATGATCTCTGACCCACGTCCCCAGGCCGCCCTGCCCCCCGATCCCCGGCGCACCGAGGGCGTTCACCCGGACCATCCCGATCTGGATCGCCTGGAGATTCCCGAGCTGGTGTGGGCGCTGGCCGACGACCAGACTGGCGCTGTGGAGGCCGTGCGCGCGGCAGCTCCGGCCATCGCCCGGGCCGTTGCAGCGGCGTTGCCCCGCCTGGAACGCGGCGGTCGCCTGGTGTACGTGGGTGCAGGGACCAGCGGCCGCCTGGGTGTGCTGGACGCCACCGAACTGACGCCGACCTTCTCCTGGCCAGTGTCGCGGGCTGTCCCGTTGATCGCCGGAGGGGAGAAGGCCATCCGCGAGGCCGTCGAGGGTGCGGAGGATGACCCAGAGGCAGGCGTGGCCGACGTGGCCACAGCAGCAGTGGGGCCAGACGACGTGCTGATCGCCGTTGCGGCCAGCGGCACCACCCCCTACGTGCTGGGAGCGGTGCAGGCGGCGCGGCGGGCCGGGGCCTTGACGGTGGGCCTCTCAAATAATCCCGGCACGCCGCTGCTGTCGGCGGTGGACTGTCCGGTGCTGCTCGACACAGGGCCGGAGGTGATCAGCGGCAGCACCCGACTGAAGGCCGGCACCGCGCAGAAAATCGCGCTGAACACCCTGTCGAGTGCCGTGATGGTGCGCCTGGGCAAGGTCTACGGCAACCTGATGGTGGACGTGCGCGCCACCAACGCGAAGCTGGAGGGACGTGCCGTCCGGCTGGTCCGCCACGCCACCGGAGCGGACGAGACCGCCGCGCGTGACGCGCTCATCGAAAGTGCCGGGAGCGTCAAGATTGCCATCGTGAAACTGCTGCTGGGCGTCAGCGCCGACGAGGCGGCCGCCCGTCTGGAGGCGCAGAACGGACACGCCCGCGCCGCACTGGAGGAAGGATGATTCCGGAACGCACCCGCCAGATTCTGGAAACGGCGGTGGCGTCGGGCGGCCTGCCCGGCGCCGCGCTGGGCGTGATCACGGCGACGGGAGAAAGAACCACCCTGATTCTCGGCCACGCGCAGCTTCAGCCGGAACAAATTGCACTGGAAGAGAATGCCTACTTCGATCTCGCCAGCCTGACCAAGCCGCTGTTCACGGCCCGCCATGTCATCCGCGCCGCCGAACAGGGGCGGCTCGATCTGGACGATCCGGTGGCGGCACGTCTGCCCGAGCTGGGCTGGATGCAGGACACACCGCTGAAAACCCGCACTCTGCGGCAGCTGCTGACGCACACAGCAGGGTTGCCGGCCTGGGTGCCGCTGTATACCTGGGGCAGCGCCGACACCATCCGCGCCCGTTTCATGCAGGAGCCGTGGGCCATGCAGGAGGCAGGCGAGGTGGTCTATTCCGACCTGGGTTACGTTCTGCTGGGGCGTGTGCTGGAGCGGGTATACGGCCAACCACTGCGTGACTTTCCCCTGGATAACGGCCTGACCTTCACCCCGGACCCGGCGCGCAGTGTCGCCACCGAGCGCTGTGCCTGGAGGGAGCGAATGCTGCGCGGGGAGACCCACGATGAGAATGCGGCGGCCCAGGGCGGCGTGGCCGGCCACGCCGGGCTATTTGGCACCCTGAGAGGCGTTTTGAATCAGGCTGAACTGCTGCTGCGCGGCGGCTGGTTGTCCACTGCGGGTCTGGCCGAGGCGACGCGCATACAGACGCCAGGGCGTACGCTGGCCTTTGTGGCGGCCCAGCCCGGCTGGAGCGGCGGAAGCCTGTGCAGCCCCGCAGCCTTTGGACACACCGGTTTTACCGGAACCGGACTGTGGGTCGATCCGGCGCGTGGTCTGGCCTGGGCCCTGCTGACCAATCGCGTCCATCCCACCCGTCACAGCCCTTTCGATATTCAGGGGTTGCGTCGGGCGGTGGGGAACACGCTGCTGACGGGGTGATCGGGCTTCCGATCCGAAGGCGTCGGAAATACCTGGGAACCCGAGCAGGGCGAGAAGGGAAATATTGAAATCTGGACCTGAAATGTGCAAATCGGAGCTGACCCGATTTGCACACGGAACAAAGAGGATCTCTACAGCAGCTCAGCGCGTCTTCGTCACCTTGCTGAGCAATGGGGGCGCATCGGGGTCCAGGCCCCGGCCCAACGCCAGATGCGCGGCGAAGAGGTAAAAGGCCAGGGCGCTCGGTACGGTGTCGGTCAGGCCGTGTCCGGTTCCAGGCGTCTGCAGGGTGCTGCCTGCGACCGGACCCAGCGTCCGCAGGTCCGCTCCGCCCTCGCGTAGATCGGCGTAGGCCTCGCGGGTGGCGGGCCACGCCGCATCGTCGGAGGCGAAACCCAGCAGCGGTAGGCCCTCGGCCAATAGGCGCTTGGGACCGTGGCTGAATTCGGCGGCGCTGTACGCCTCGGCGTGAATCCCCGACGTCTCCTTGAGTTTCAAGGCTGCCTCCTGGGCCACGCCGTAGTGCAGGCCGCGCGCCAGGATCAGCAGGTTCTGGGCAAAACTGTAGCGTGCCGCCAGGGCGTTGGCCGCGTCCTCCAGCTCCAGCGTACGCTGCAAGACGTCGGGAAGGCGGACCAGGGCTTCCCTGAGCCTGCCGTCCGGACCCAGGTCTGCAATCACTGGCAGAAAGGCCGTCAGGCTGGCCAGATAACTCTTGGTGGCCGCCACCGCCCGCTCCTCGCCGCAGCGCAGCGGCAGCACGAACTCGGCCGTCTGCGCCAGTTCGCTGTCTTCCACGTTGACCAGCGCCACCGTCAGCGCGCCGCTTTCCCGCGCCATGCGGACATTTTCCACCACGTCCGGGCTGGCTCCACTCTGTGACACAGCGATCACCAGCGCGCCGCGCAGATCCAGCCGCGTGCCGTACAGCGTGTGGACACTGGGCCCCAGCGAGGCCACGGGCAGCGACAGCTCGGTTTCCAGCGCGTATTTGAGCACCGTGCAGGCGTGGTCGCTGCTGCCCCGCGCGATGGTGACAGCGTAGGATGGGCGGCGTTCCCGCAGCACCTCTGCCAACGCGCCAGCGGCCTGCGCGTTCTCCGAGAGCTGCCGGGCGATCACCCCCGGCGTCTGGCGGGCTTCTTGGAGCATCAGAGGATCGGCCTGAAGGGAACTGGGCGTCATGGGGCTACTGTAGTCAATTTTCTGCCCCTGATCGTCCGACGGCTACGCCAGCGAGCAGCATACAGGCAAAATTCTCCCCGACTGCTCCGGTGTGCCGGGCGGTCGGGGAGGGAGGGCGGCCAGACTATCAGTTCAGGGTTTTGAGGTCCGCGCGGGTCAGGGCGATGACCAGAAATCCGTCCTGAGGATGGAAGATCGCTTCGCGTCCCGCGTAACGCAGGGTCACGGCCTGCAGCTCATCGCCCAGCAGGTGCTGACCGATCACATTGGCGGTGGCGACGAAGTGCCGGGCGTACATCGGCAGGCGGTCCGCCGCGCCGGGCGTACCCGACTCGCCAGAGGGCAGCACGACCTGTCCCTGCCCATCCAGAACGATCAGGTCCTCGACGTCGCCCCGGCGGCGGTACTCGGCCACCAGACGCTCGAGCTGGCTGGGGGCACTCACCGCTGCGGGCTCGGGCTGGGGGATCTCTACTGCGGCGGTCTCTGCGGCGCGCAGCAGTTCCTCCACCATCGGGATCAGTTCGTCGGGGCTGAAGGGCTTACGCAGCACACCGTTTGCGCCGGCCTCACGGGCCTGCCGCTTGATGTCCTCGTCGACGTTGCCGCTCATCAGCACGATGGGCAGGTGATCGAAGCGGCCATCGCGCCGCAGTTCGGAACACAGCTCCAGGCCGCTCATGCCGGGCATGATCACATCGGCCATCATCAGGTCGAAATGGGGCCCTTCCGCCAGGGTTTCCAGGGCCTGCTCGGCACTGATGGCGCTGAACGAATCCAGCGAATGGCGTTTGAAGGTGATCTCCAGTGCCTTGCGGACACTGATGCTGTCGTCGACGATAAAGATCTGGGGCATGGGGTTTCCTTTGGAGGTCTGAAACGGGAAGTGAGAGGGTCAGGGCGAGTCAAAGATGGTGAACAGCTGCTCGAGATCAGTGCAGATGGGCAGAGGTTTCGTCGAGGTCGACAGCGAGTTCCATCAGCAGCCGGTTGGTCGGGGCCGACAAATCAGGCTGGCAGCCCGGCGGCAGGCTGGAGCAGTCGTAGAAGCGGAACTGGCCACCTCCCTGCTCGCTATGGCGCAGCAGTTCCAGCACTGCGCCACGGCCCGCGCGGCCCGCGAACTCGGCGTAGGTCAAGCGGCCCGCACTCATGGTCAGGTGTCCGCCACGGGGCAGGCGACCGGCCGAGCTGACTGTGATCAGCCAGTGGCCGCTGCAGGACAGTTCGGCGGCCCAGTTCAGGAACTCGCTCAGGCTGAACGGTTCGAGCTGTCCTGAGAGCTGGGGCCGGGCGGTGGTCCGCAGCGGCAACGGATAGGCCGAGTCGTCCACGCCCAGCGCCTCGAGCGCTTCAGCCAGGACCTGCGGCCCGGCGGAGTTGGTGGGCTGCCCTGGGGCGTCCTGTTCATCGTCGCCAATCAGGTAGATGGGGACCGCCCCGGTCTGGGCATCATCCTCCAGAATGCTCCGGAACTCTGCGCCGCTCATGTCGGTCATCTGCGCGTCACAGATGATCGCGTTCACCTGGGTGCGCTCCAGCTGGGTCAGGGCATGCAGCGCGCCGTCGGCCTGAATCACCGTTACCCCGGCGAGCTCGGCCAGGTGGCTGTACATCGCGGCGCGCGAAGGGTCGTTGAGAACGGTCAGGACCGACAGGCCTGTCTGGAAGGCGGTCATGCGCCCGCCCCGGCAGACACCATGTCCGCAGCCTGGGCCAGCACACTGCCGATCCGGCGCAGTAGCAGGGCCTCGTTGACCGGCTTGGTGAAGTAGTCGTTTGCGCCCAGCTGCAGCGCCAGCCGCTGGTGCTTTTCTCCGGCGCGGGTGGTCATGATCATCAACGGGATCCGGGCCGTGGAGGGCCGGGCGCGCACGGCGGACAACAGCTCGTAACCGTTCAGGCGGGGCATTTCCAGGTCACTGACCACCGCGCCGAAGTCGGCGTCGAGCTGCAGCAGGTCCAGTGCTTCCTGACCGTCGTTGGCTGTGACCACCGTGTAGCCGCCGCTCTCCAGCATCCGGCCCACCAGACGGCGCACGCTCAGCGAGTCGTCCACCAGCAGGATGCGGGTGCGGCGCGCTGCTGCGCCCGACGCGTTGACCGGCTTCAGGTACTCCTGCGGGCGACGGGCCAGGCGGGCCAGGCCTGAAGGATCGAGCAGCGGGAAGGCATTGCCCGCAGCCGACAGTGCCGTGCCGGACAGGTATTCCAGCCCGCTGAGCAGCCCGCCCAGCGGCGTCACGCTGACCTCCTCGATCTGCCCGAAGTCGTCGACGCGGGCGGCCAGTTCCCCAGTGGGCATGGCAAGCACCACCAGCCGGAACGTCGAATCCTGCTCGCCGCCTTGCGGCTGGCCCCAGATGTCACGCAGATCGATGATCGGCACCTGGCGCCCCTCGAAGGTCAGTTCCGGGCCGGCTTCACCGTGCAGGATTTCGCCAGCCCGCACTTCACGCAGCGCCCGCACCGTGCCCACCGCGAAGCCTAGCTCGTACCCGGCTACCTGTACCGGCAGTACGTCGATCACCCGGCGGGTCACAGGCAGGCGCAGCGTGAAGGTGGTGCCCACGCCGCGGCGGGTGTGAATCAGCAGTTCCCCGCCCAGCTGACGGGCAACGGTGGCCACCACGTCCATCCCCACGCCACGCCCGGCCACCGTGCTGACGGCGGCGGCGGTGGAGAGCCCCGGCAGCAGAATCAGCCGCGCCCGGTCCTCATCCGACATCCGGTCCAACTCCTGCACCGAGCGCAGGCCCTTTTCCAGCGCGCGGTTGCCGATGGTCTCCAGGTCCAGCCCGCCACCGTCGTCCTCCACGCTGACTTCCAGGAAGTTCTGACGCTCGGCGGCGCGCAGCCAGACCCGGCCGCGTGCCGATTTGCCGGCGGCGACACGGTCTGAGGTGCTGCCGATGCCGTGGTGCAGGGCATTGGTCATCAGATGCATCAGGGGATCGATCAGGCGTTGCAGCACCGCGCTGTCCACGCGCACGTCCTCGCCCTCGCCGATGAATTCGAAGCGGTCCTCGTGATCGCGTGCCCAGCGCCGCAGCCGGAAGGCGGCCTGTGAGAAGGGCACCCGGCTGGTCTGGGTCAGGTCCAGTCGCAGGCGGCGCAGGAGCTTGCCCAGCAGTTCGTTATCGCCCTGCAGGCCGGTCACGTTGTCCGACAGGCGGCGGCGGACCTCGGCGAAGTCGGCGCTCAGCTCGGTAATCGAGCGGGCCAGGATGTTCAGGTCGTTGTAGGTGTCGAATTCCAGCTCGTCAAACTGCTGGGTCAGGTTGGCCCCGTCCATGCCGCTCTCGCCCGTGGGGGAAGCGCGGTCCGGCGCGGCGCGCACCATGTCGGGGTTCAGGTGACGTTCCTCGAAATCGCGCACGGTTCGCTGGAAGCGGGCCTGCGAGTCCTGCATGGCGCTCTGCAGGTCGTCGAGACGCGCCAGCGTCTGTCCCTGTCTCGAGCGCACCGTCACCAGCTCACCCATCTGCTCCAGCAGCGATTCGATCTGCCGGGCCGGGACGCGAATCGAGGCCGCTTCCTGGGTGGTCACCGGCGTGACCTGTGGCGCGGGTATGGGGGTGGCCGGGACGGGAACGGGAACCGCAGGACTGACGAACTCGTGGCCTCCGGCCAGCGCCGCCATCCGGGCGCTGAGGACGCCCAGCTGCTGGCCCAGGCCACCTGCGCCGCCGCTGCTCCCTTCCGCCACGTCCAAGATGTGGTCCATGCCGCCCAGGGCCGCCTCCAGCACATCACGCGTGCCGGCGTCCAGGCGCAGAACGCCGTCGCGCACACCACCGAGCAGGTCTTCCAGGCCGTGCGCGAAATCGCCCAGCCCTGGCAGGCCCACCATGTACGAGCTGCCCTTGACGGTGTGAGCGGCGCGGAACATCACGTCCAGGTCGGGGCCGCCGTCAGCGGACGCACCTTCGAGCTGCGCGCGCAGGCTGCCCAGGTGTTCGCGCACTTCCGGGGCGAAGTAGGACCAGACCTCGGCGTTTTCACGGTGGAACTGACGCAGTTCAGCTTCCAACTCGGATGGCTGGTCCGCGTCGCCGTCCACCGGGGCAGCCTCGTCCTCGACAGGCAGACGGCGGTGGTCCTCAGGGGGCCGGGGCTTGAAGGCCTGCGGGTGGCTGCGCAGCAGCGCCTGCAACTCCGCCGCTCCGCCGCCCCGTGCGAAGGCCAGTCCCAGGTCACTCTCGCGTTCGCCGCGCAGGATGCGCTCGAGCCCCGAGTGCAGGGTCGCGTGAGAGTGGCCCAGCAGGTCCAGGTAAGCCACGCGGGCCTCGCCGGACAGCAGCGGCCTGGAATCCAGCATCCGCTCCAGCAGGGCCGCCATCTTGGACAGCTGCGAGAAGCCGTACAGGCCCGCACTGCCCCGCAACCGGTGGGCCAGGATGCCCAGGCCGGCCAGCCGTGCGCCGTCCTCTGGTCCCGCCGTGGCCAGGCCCAGTTCGGTCAGCCCGGCCTGCATGCTGCCCAGCACTTCTCCGGCCTCCTGCAAGAAACCGCTCAGCAGATCGCTGTTCTCGTTGCGCTGTTCACTGGTGTTCATGGCCGCGTTCCCGGCTGCAGTGTTCTCTGGCATCTTCAACTCCCCCTTGACCTTCCAGCAATCCTTACGACGGCAGCCGGAAGCGGGTCAGGCTGGCGTTGAGGTTCTGGGCCAGCGTCTGAAGCTGTTCGGCAGCGGCGCGGCCCTGGTTCACCGAGTCCTGTGATTCACGGGCCACGGCCGCGATCTGCTCCACCGCGCTGCCCATGTCCTCAATGCCCTGCACCTGTGCCTGCTGCGACGCGGCAATAGTCTCGGCGAGCTGCGCGGACTGCTGCGTCAGCGAACCGATCTCGCGCAGGCGTTCCCCGGCGGTTCCGGCCACGCGGTAGCCCTGTTCCACTTCGCGGGTTCCGTCTTCCACGCTCACGATCACGTCCTGAATCTCGGCCTGCACGTTCTTAATCAGCGTGGCGATGCGCGCCGTGGCTTGTCCGGAGGTGTCGGCCAGCTTGCGCACCTCGTCTGCCACGATGCTGAAGCGTCCGCCGGCTTCCCCGGCGCCTGCCGCCTCGATGCTGGCGTTCAGTGCCAGCAGGTTGGTCTGCCGGGCGATCTGCGAGATGGTGTCGACGATTTCCTGAATTTCCAGCGAGCGGTCGCCCAGGCCCTTGATGCGCTTGGCGACGCCCTGCACCTCGCGGCGGATGTTCTGCATGCCGTCCAGCGTGCCGGTCACGGCCTCCTGACCCTGCTGCGAGGCCAGCAGTGCTGCGCGCGCGGTCTCGGCGGAGTTCTGAGCCTGCTGCGCCACCTCGCGGATGGCTGCCGTGACGCTCTGCACCTGCGCGGCCACACGGGCGGCCTCGGCGGCGGTGAGCTGCGTACCCTGACCGATCTGTTCGGTGGTCGCCAGCAGGGCCTGCGATCCGCCCGTGACCGATGTGGAGGCGCGCTGCACGCCTCCCAGCACGTCCGCCAGCTCGGCGGTCATCAGGTTGATCGAGTCCACCACGTTCCCCAGCACGTCCTCGGTCACCGTGCCGCGCCGGGTCAGGTCACCGTCGGCGATGTCCATGGTCACGTCCAAGAATTCACCGATGTTGCTCTGCAGACGCGAGGCCTCCAGGCGTTCAAGCTCGGTTTTTTCCTGGTTGCTCTGCAGCTGCGCCGACGCTTCGTTGAACGCCCCGGCCACCAGCCCCAGCTCGTCCTGGGTATTGACCTGGACGGTCTGGCCAAATTCCCCCTGCGCCAGCGAACGCGCCGAGCGTGCCAGTTGGGTCAGCGGCGTGATGATGGCGCGGCTCACCGCAAGCAGCAGCAGCGCGGCCAGCACGGTCAGCAGGGCCACCCCCAGCAGCTCCAGCAGCTGGGCATTGCGCTGAGCCGCGAGCCGGTCGCCCAGCAGTCGGTTGATTTCCTGGCTGCCTAGGGTAATGGCAGCGGCAGTCTGTTCGGTGGCGCTCTGCAGGCTCTTGAGGCTGGCGCGCTGCCCGACGTTACGCAGCAGATCCGCGTTGGCTGCGGTGGCGATGGCCTGGCGCATCGGCTCCAGGTTGCGGATGGCCGCGCCCAGCGTGGGGGTCAGGCTCTCGTCCTGGGCCTCGGCGCGCTTGATCGAGCTGAACGCCTCGTCGAGGGCCACTCCGGCGCGCACGGCCAGGTCGCGGTACTGGGGCGCGATGATGTCCACCAGATCGGGCTGATCCTTGACCTGTTCCAGCGAGGTGGCCAGTGCGGTCAGTGCGGCCAGCCGCGCGCGCACCTCGGGCAAGCGGATCAGGGCTGCCTGAATGGCGTATGACGAGGTGGCTGTGGAGTCGAGGCGCAGATTGGACTCCTGAAGCAAGTTGCTCAGGCTGGGGAGCACCTGGTCATCGTAGAACTGCTTGTAGTTGGACGCCAGCAGCAGCCCAGCGGGCCCGAGATCGCTGGCCTGCAGTTGCTTCCACTGCTTGGTCATCTCGGCCACGGAGGCCTGAGTCGTGTTCAGCTTCGCGGCGCCCGTGCCCTGCGCCAGGGCCGCCAGCGCCTTCGTGGCTGCCTTCTGCGCGCTCGCTGCAGCGGCAGTGTCACCCTTGATCCGGGCGTCGACAAGGCTGGCCAGCCCCGTCTGAAAACGCTGATATTCGGCGATCTGGCTCGTGCCCGCCTGTTCCCGCTGAATGAAGTTGATGTCCTGTTCCCGGCCGCTGACCGCCAGGAACAGCAGCGCCGTAATGGGCAGAGCGAAGATGCCGGCGGTGAGGGCCAGCTTCTGGCCCACGCCGATGCGGCCCAGCAGGCTGCTGGAATTCGGGCGGGGGGCAGCAGCCGATTTGCGGCGCGTCGGCTTTGACTGGACGGTGTTCAGGAAGGGATCGAGACGGGCATTCTGGGACATGGGGTGGCTCCTTTGCCTGGACGAGTTGAAAGGCGGATCGGTGCTGGAGGATTCGGGACGGAACTGGAAAGTAGGCTCAGCCGGGCAGACGGAACCGCGCCAGGCTGCCGCTCAGGCGCTGGGCGAGTTGCTGCAGTTGCTCGGCCACCTCGCGGCCCGTTTCGGCAGATCGCTGCGATTCCTTGGCCACTTCGGCGATTTGGGTCACCGCGCCGCTCATGCCTTGCACTTCCCGCATCTGCTCACGCGCGGCGTCCGAGATGTTGCTGGCGAAGTGTGCGGTGACTCCGGCCAGTTCGGCAATCTCACGCAGGGCCTCACCGGCCTGTCCGGCCACGGCGTAGCCCTGCTCAACCTGCGCGCTGTTGACCCGCATGTTCTGCGCCACGCCCTGCACGTCGCCCTGGACCTTGGCGATCAGGTCCGCGATACGCGCGGTGGCGTCGGTAGACAGATCCGCCAGTTCACGAATTTCTTCGGCCACCACGGCGAACCGTTTGCCGGCCTCGCCCGCGCCCGCCGCCTCGATAGAGGCGTGCAAGGACAGCAGGTTGACCTGTGACGCGATGTGGCCGATCGAGTCCACGATTTCCCCGATCTGCTCCGAGCGCTGGGTCAGCGACTGCACCCGTTCGGCGACGTCCTGGGAGGACTCACGGATAGCTTCCATGCCTTTCAGGGTGCTGCTCACGGCCTGCTGCCCCGTTTCGGAAGCGCTCAGGGCACGCTGCGCCGAATCGGCGGAGGCTTGCGCAATGGCCGACATCTGCCGGATGGCCGCCGTCATCTCCTGCGCCTGCCGGGTCACGCGTCCGGTTTCCAGGGTGGTCACCAGGGTTCCCTGCCGGATCTGCTCGGTGGACTCCAGCATGGACTTCGAGCTGCCCGTCACCGACGTAGACGCGCGCTGCACGTCGCTCAACACGGCGGCCAGTTCCTCGGTCATCAAGTTGATCGAGTCGACCACGTTCCCCAGCACGTCCTCACTCACCCGGCCGCGCGCCGTCAGATCACCTTCGGCAATCTGCATGGTCACGTCCAGGAACTCGCCGACGTTGGCCTGGAGGTGCTGGGCAGCCTGACGCTCGGCCTCGGTCTGTTCCTGGTTGACCCTCAGTTTGGCCGTCGCCGCGTTGAAGGCCAGACCCACCACGCCCAGCTCGTCGCGGGTCGTGACCGGCACCGACACGCTCAGGTCGCCCTGTTCCAGCGCGCGGGCCGACTGGGCCAGGCGGGTCAGCGGGCGCGTAATGGCGCGGGCCACCGCCAGCAGCAGCAGTCCGGCCAGCACCGTGAGCAGCGCCACCGACAGCAGTTCCACGAACATGCCGCGACGCTCTGCGCTCAAGCGCGCCGCCAGCAGCCGCTTGACCTCGGTGTTGCCCACGCCGACGGCGGCTGAAATTTTGAGGGCCGCGCTCCGGAGGGTGCTGGAGTCCAGCCGTTCTGAGGCGAGAGTGATGTTGTCGCGCCCGGCCCCGTTGCTCAGCGTCTGGCGCACCTCGTCAAGGCCGGCCATCGCCTTGCCGAGGCTTTCCTTCAGGCTGGGGTCCTGTGCCTCGGCACGGGCCACAGCGCTGAATGCCGCGTCCAGGGCCACGCCAGCGCGGATCGCCTCGTCACGGTACTGGGGAAGCAACAGGTTGAACAGCGCGGGCATGTTCTGGATCTCGTTGATGGACTGGGCCAGCAGGGCAAGGGTGAACAGCCGTGCCTGCACTTCCGGCAAGTGCACCAGCGCACCCTGAATCGCGAAATATGACGAGGCCGTGGGGTCGAGGAGCAGGTTCGATTCCGTGAGCAGCGTTTCCAGCCCAGGCAGCATGGATTCACTGTTGAAGGTGTTGAACATCGAGACCGCAAAGGTACCCTGCGGTCCAGCCCCGGCTTCTTCCAGCAGCTTCCATTGCTGGATCACACCTTCAAATGTGGTTGAACTGATCTCTAGGCCACGCGCGGCCATGCCGCTCTGCAGGGTCTCCAGCGCCTGGTCGGCCGCCGTGCCTGCCGCCGCCATCTTGAGCTGATCGCCGGCTATCTTGGCCCCGATAAAGTCGGCCACCGAGGTCTGCAGCTTGCCGTAGGCCTCGATCTGCTGTGTGCCGCTCAGCTCGCGCTGCACGAAATTAATGTCCTGCTGCCTGCCGCTGGCGGTCAGGTACAGCAACACGGTGATCGGCAGCGCGAACAGACCCGCCGTGAGGGCCAGTTTCTGACCCACGCCGATCTGGCCCAGCAGGGTGCTGCGGGCAGTCTTGGAGGCGCGTTGCGGTTTGGATGGACTGCGGAGGCCCTTGGTGATCAGGCTGGGGTCCAGGCGGGCGTTTTGCGACATGAGAGAACTCCTTGAGCGGGGATGGGGCTGGACTTTTCGCGTGGGCGACGCGCAACAGACACGTCACGGGCGCGGAAGTGATTCTTGGATTTAGACCGACTGAAGGCGTCCGCCAACCGCCAGACTCAGGGCCGCCAGCCCCAGCAGCGACGCCGGGTGGTCTCCAAACTGCCCGTCTTGCAGCAGCGCCTGTCCCTCCTGGACCTCCGCATTCACGTTGCCGATCACGTCGTCAATGGGCAGCAGCAGGGTCTCCCCTGCCGCCTCGCACAGCAGCCCCAGCTGACTGCCGTCTGCCTGGGGCGTGGGTGCCTCCACCCCCAGCAGCGCGGACAGGTTGACCACCGGAATGGCGCGGCCCTGGGCCGGGGCCAGGCCCAGCAGACTGCCGCCAGTGGCAGGAAGCGGCGCAATGGTGCCGATTGGCACCACCTGACTCACCAGGCGGGTGGGCAGGGCCAGCGTTCGCGGGCCGCTGCGGAACAGCAGATAGGGTTGCAAGGACAGAGGCTGCGACATAAGGGTCAGACGTGCCGGGCGATCAGGCTCAGGAGCTGATCGGGGGTGTAAGGCTTGATCAGGTAGTCCACCGCTCCCTGTCGCAGGCCCCATTTCACGTCGGTCTCCGCACCCTTGCTGCTCACGAAGATCACCTTCATGCCCTCGGCGGCAGGCAGACGCTTCAGGGCGCGCAGGGTCTCGTAGCCGTTACGCTCGGGCATCACCACGTCCAGCAGCGCCAGCTGGGGCCGCTCGGCCTCGACCGCAGCCTCGGCCGCCTTGGAATCGGTTAGGGTCACGCAGCTGTGGATGGTGCCCTTCAGGGCGTCGGTCATGAAGCGGATATCGGAGGGGGAGTCGTCGACGATCAGAATTTTTGCCATGTGGTTACCTTCCTCTGGGTGCTGGTTTGTGCGGTCTGCGTGGGTGATCCCGATAAGGGGTCGATGAAGAGTGAACGATCAGAGAGGACCAAACCATTTGTGTTCCCACTGCACGTTTTGCCCATTGCTGGCAACGATATGCAGGGGCCCGACACAGAATTCTTACAGCGAGATGAGTTTGGAAACGCCGCCGATGACGAGATGACTTAGCTCACATCAGATGGGCGTTCGTTGCCGATATTCAGTTTTGTGGGGCGGTTATGCACTGGAAGATGCCGTGTCAGGTTTAAATCTCCCCAGACGTTCACAATTGACGCACACGTAAATTCCGGCCTATGCTGGGATCTGTCCGCTCCGTCCAACCTGTCGCAATCCCCCATCCCCGGAGGTTAAAAGTGGCCCTGAAAGACCTGTTCGACCTGAGTGGCAAGACTGCCCTGATTACCGGAGGCTCGCGCGGCCTGGGCCTGCAGATCGCCGAAGCATTGGGCGAGTACGGGGCCACGGTGGTGCTGACCGCCCGCAAGCAACACGAGCTTGACGAGGCCAGCGCCCATCTAAAAAGCATGGGCATCACGGCCCACGTTTACGCCAATGATCTGGGCGATTTCGCCAGTATCGACCCCACCGTCGAGAAAATCGTGGCCGAGGTGGGCAAGATTGACATCCTGGTGAACAATGCCGGGGCCACCTGGGGTGCGCCCACCGCCGAACACCCGCTGGACGCGTGGCTGAAGGTGATGAACGTCAACCTCAACGGCACCTTCCTGATCACCCAGAGTGTCCTGAACCGCTGCATGCTGCCGAACGGGGGCGGGCGCATTGTCAACGTGGCCAGCGTCGCCGGGCTGCAGGGCAATGATCCGCGCATGGCCGCCACGCTGGCGTACAACACCTCCAAAGGCGGGCTGGTGAACTTCACCCGCGCGCTGGCCGCCGAGATGGCCGACAAGGGCGTAACCGTCAACAGCATCTGCCCCGGCTACTTTCCCACCAAGATGACCCGGGGTACGCTGGCCTACGGCGAACAGGCCATCCTGGAGTCCACCCCCATGCACCGGCTGGGCGGCGATCAGGATCTCAAGGGCCTCGCCCTGCTGCTCTCCAGCGATGCCAGCGCCTTCATGACCGGCCAGAACATCGCGGTGGACGGTGGGGCCTGTATCGTATGACGGAGGCAGAACGCGGCCTGGACAGCCCCGAGGCCAGGATGCTCATTGCACGCGGGCTGGAGGGCAGCGCCTACACCCGCCAGATGGGCACGCGCCTGAGGCACTTCGAGGCGGGCCGGGTGGAGATCGAAATCGATCTGCGCCCCGAACTGACCCAGCACCACGGTCAGGCGCACGGCGCGGTGCTGGGCTATCTGGCCGACACCGTCAGCGCCTGGGCAGCGGCCAGTGTGGCCGGCGACGTGGTGACGGCGGAGTACAAGATCAACTTTTTGGCGGCGGCGCGCGGCGACGTCCTGTGGGCCAGGGGCGAGGTTCTGAAGGCGGGCAAGCGGCAGGTGATCGTGCGGGCCGACGTCTATGCCCATTCGCAGGGCATGGAGACCCACGTCGCCACCGCCCTTGCCACCGTCGCGCCCGTGGGCCGGGAGGCTTGATGCGCCCCGAAGAACTCAGTTCAAGAATCGGGCAGGAGGTGGCCCTCTCGGAATGGGTGGTGGTAGATCAGGCACGCATCGACGCCTTTGCAGACGCCACCGGGGACCACCAGTTCATCCACGTCGACCCGCAGCAGGCCGCCGCCGGGCCATTTGGCACCACCATTGCCCACGGCTTCCTGACGCTGTCGCTGCTGGCCGGGGAGTTCATGAGCCGCGGCGGCGCTGTCGACATTGAGGGCGTGCAGATGACGGTCAACTACGGCCTGAACCGCGTGCGCTTCGTCTCACCCGTGAAAGCTGGTAGCCGTCTGCGCAACCGCGCCGTGCTGCAGTCCGCCGATCACGGTGCGGGCTTCATACAGATCACGGTGTTGAACACGATTGAAATTGAGGGCGAGCAGCGGCCAGCGGCGACAGCGGAGAGTGTCTTCCGGGTTTATTTGTGAACCAGCCGCCTCCGACCCGCGGGACCACCGTCTACCTGCTGGAACGCGATGGTGTCCTGTTGGGGCGGATGCCACTGCGGGAAGTTGAGATGTTCGCCGTTCACTGCGACTTCGAGCCGACGCCCGCCTTCGAACCGTACCGCGCCCTGTTCGACGAGGACGCGGCCCTGGCCACCCGTTTGGCCGACGATGACTCGCCTGAACTGCTGGAGCAGGCGGAGGCCACCCTGGACCGCATTCTGGCGCTCAATCTGCTGATCCGGCGTGAGGGCGGCGGTGTTCACCGTGAGGCCATGATCAGCGTGGAGGGCGACCGGGCCAGCTTTCGCCCACTGCACATCGAGGAGGAACCCCAATGACCGTATTTGACGTGACCGACCGCTCCCGTGACCTGCGTCAGCGCCTGCTGGCCTTCATGGACGAGCACATCTACCCCAACGACGCCGAGGCTGCCCGACAGGTGAACGAGGGTGACCGCTGGCAACACCTCCCGCTGATCGACGAGCTGAAGCCCAAAGCGCGCGAGGCCGGGCTGTGGAATCTGTTCCTGCCCCCGGCCAGCGACCCGGACGGCACCTTTGGACCTGGCCTGAGCAATTTGGAATACGCCCCGCTGTGCGAGATCATGGGCCAGGTGTGGTGGGCCCCGGAAGTGTTCAACTGCGCCGCCCCCGACACCGGAAACATGGAGGTTCTGGCCCGCTACGGCACGCCCGAGCAGCAGGAACAGTGGCTCTTTCCGCTGCTGAATGGCGAGATCCGCAGCGCCTTTTCGATGACCGAGCCGGACGTGGCCTCCAGCGACGCCACCAACATCGAGTCCAGTATCAGGCGAGACGGCGAGGACTACGTCATCAACGGTGAGAAGTGGTGGACCTCGGGGGCGGGCGATCCCCGCTGCGCGGTCAGCATCTTCATGGGAAAGACCGATCCGAATGCCGAGCGCCACCTGCAGCAGAGCATGATCCTCATTCCCATGGACGCGCCGGGTGTGACCAGGGAGCGCATGCTGACCGTCTTCGGCTACGACGACGCGCCGCACGGTCACGCGCAGATGACCTTCAAGGACGTGCGCGTGCCTGCCTCCGCGTTGCTGCTGGGCGAGGGACGGGGCTTCGAGATCGCGCAGGGGCGCCTGGGTCCGGGCCGCATCCACCACTGCATGCGGCTGATCGGACAGGCCGAGCGGGCGCTGGAACTGATGGTGGCCCGGGCCTCGTCTCGCGTCGCCTTTGGCAAACCGTTGTCGGCGCACCAGCATGTGCGCGAACTGATCGCGCAGAGTCGCATGGAAATTGATCAAGCGCGCCTGCTGACCATGAACGCGGCGCACATGATGGACACCGTGGGCAACAAGGAGGCGCGTGGACAGATCGCGGCCATCAAGGTGGTGGCCCCGAACATGGCACTGGCCGTGATTGACCGCGCCATTCAGGTTTTCGGCGGCGCGGGCGTCAGTCAGGACACCCCGCTGGCGATGATGTACGCCCAGGCCCGCACCCTGCGCCTGGCCGACGGCCCGGACATCGTGCACATCGGCACCGTGGCCAAGGAAGAATTGCGCCGTCAGGGCGAGGCAGCCCGCGGGCGCGACAACGTGTTCTCGCCTTCCAGCTGAGCGGGCTGATCAAGGAGTCAACGTCAATGGAACTGAAGAACAAGACTGTCGTTATTACGGGCGCCGCCTCGGGGATCGGGCTGGCCCTCGCCACCCGCTTCGTGCACGAGGGGGCAACTGTCATCGCCTCGGACCGCAATGCGGAGGTTGGAGCGCAGAAGGCCCAGGAGATCGGCGCACGGTTCGTGGCCGCCGATGTGGGCCAGGAAGCTGATGTCAAGGCATTGATTGACGACGTGCTGGGCAAGGAAGGCCAGATTGACCTGTTCTGTTCCAACGCCGGTATCGCCGTTGGTGAGGGACCGGAAACACCGGACAGGGTATGGGACCTGATTCACCGCGTTAACGTGATGTCCCATGTCTGGGCCGCCCGTCACCTGCTGCCACACATGCTTGAGCGTGGCGAGGGCTACTTGCTCAACACCGCGTCAGCAGCGGGCCTGTTGACTGAGCTGCATTCTGCGCCCTACGCCGTGACCAAACACGCCGCACTGGCCTTTGCGGAGTGGCTGGCCGTCACCTACGGGGACCGGGGCATCAAGGTGGCGTGTCTGTGCCCGGAGGGCGTGTGGACGCCCATGATCCAGAACGCGCCCATCCTGCAGCAGACGGCGGTCACCACCGACGTGCTGGTGGAAGAAACCCTGAAGGTGCTTCACGCCGATGGTTTCCTGATCACCACCCACGACACCACCTTGAAGTCCTTCCAGAACAAGGCGGGCAACTACGGCGAGTGGATCAGCAAGATGCGCCACCTGCGCAAGAAGGCGATGGCGCTGCTGGAGGGGGGGAACACGTTCAAGGACGGAGAAGCGCCGCGCACCGAGGGTCATCCTTGAGTCGCCCGGAGACCTCAGCGGTGCGTTCCGGCGAGGAGTTGCCACTGGAGACCTTGCGTGAGGTCCTGCGTGGCCGGGTGGAGGGGGACCTGAACGCGCTGGAGGTGACACAGTTTCCCGGCGGCTTCTCAAACCTCACCTACCTGCTTCAGATGGGCGAGAGCGAGTACGTGCTGCGCAGGGCCCCCCTGGGCCCAGTGGCGAAGGGAGCGCATGACATGGCCCGCGAGTATCACCTGCTGGAAAAGATTCATCCGGTGCTGAGCGTCGCCCCGCAGCCGCTGTTTCTGGTAGAGGACCCACAGATCCTGGGTTCCCCCTTTTATCTGATGGAACGGCGGCGCGGTCTGGTGGTACGCACGACGATTCCAGCCGAGTACCGCTCCCTGCCGGACGCACCCCGCCAGATGTCCGAAGCGGTGGCCGACACGCTGGCCGCCCTGCACGCCGTGGACATCGATGCAGCTGGTCTACGGTCCATCGGCAGGCCCGAGGGTTTCAATGCCCGGCAGGTAGGCGGTTGGGCTGGACGCTGGCGGCGCGCGCGGGACCTCTTGAAGGACAGCGGCGATCTTCCGCCGCCTGCTGAACTGCGTGATGAGCTGGTGATCGCGTGGCTCGAAGCCCACACACCTGAAGAATCCGCCCACACCCTGGTTCACAACGATCTGAAATTGGACAATCTGATGCTGGACCCCGCCGATCCATCGCATGTGGTGGCCTTGCTGGACTGGGAAATGACCACCGTGGGTGATCCACTGGTGGACCTGGGCCTCACGCTGACGTACTGGACCATGCCCGAACAGCCGGGACGTGGGATAAATGAGATCGGGGCAAACTTCCCAGGCTTCCTGAACCGCGAGGAGTTCATCGCCCGCTACGCCCAGCGGTCTGCTCGTCATGTGACGAGCGACTCAGTACGCTGGTACGAGGTGCTGGGCCATTTCAAGCTGGCGGTGATCGTGATTCAGATTTTCGCTCGCTACCGCGCGGGACAGACCAGCGACCCGCGTTTCGCGCCTCTGGCCGCGCAGGCCGAGTGGCTAATTCTAGAGGCATGGCGGAGAATCTCTGCAGAGGCGATGGGCGATGGTGGCGAGGTGCACCCCACCGATGAGTGAGTTGATCCTGGTCCGCCACGGTCAGGCCACGCCGTTTGAACAGGATACGGACCGCCTCTCTGAACTGGGCGAGCAGCAGGCGCGGGCGGTGGGGCTGGCGCTGAGCACTGAGGGGTTCACCCCGACGCACGTCATGCACGGTCCGCTTGTCCGGCAACACCGTACGGCACAGATCGCTGCCGATGCGGCTCATTTTGTGGACGCGGACGCTCCCCCGCCCTGGCCCGATGCCGTTGAAGACACTCGGCTGGCCGAGTACGACGGCGATGGGCTGCTCCGCGAACTCGCGCCGCGGCTGGCCGCTCAGGACGACGCCTTTGCCGCCACTGCCCGGCAGTTTCACGAGCGTCGGCATGCGCCGGATCGCAACCGCTCCTTTCAACCCCTGCTGGAGCAGCTGGCGGGAGCGTGGCAGGAGGGCCGGGTGGGCCACGCGGAAGTCGAGGCCTGGGCCACCTTCCGCCAGCGGGTCCACGCGGCACTGGGAGATGTGCTGCGCCTGCCCTCCGGCTCCTCTGTGGTTGTCTTTACCAGCGGCGGCGTGATCGGCCTGATGGTGGCGCTGACGCTGGACGCCCCGGACGCGGCGGCCCTGCGACTCAACTGGCGGGTCCGCAACGGAAGCCTGACCCGCTTCACGTTCGGGGGTGGACGCCTGAGCCTGGACTCCTTCAACGAGGTGGCCCACCTGCCACCCGAACTGCGAAGCTGGCGGTAGCGCTCTAGTTGAGCAGTCGCATAAAGGCAGTAAAGGTGCCCAGCGCGTGCGGGTGCGCCTGAAAAAGCACTTCAGGATGCCACTGAACCCCGATTACACCGTCTCCCTCCAGCGCCTCAACGACGCCATCGGGGGCTAGAGCGGTGACCTGCAACGTCGGCGCCACTTCATCAATGGCCTGATGATGTGAGGAGTTGACCAACGCGCGGTCGCCGTGGGTCCCTCCCAGCAAACTGCCCGGCGTGAACGTCACCTCGTGGCCCAGCGTACTGGCATGAACACGCTGGGCATGGTCGGCCCAGGCCCACTGCACGTCAGGCAAGTGCTGATGCAGCGTGCCCCCCTCCAGCACGTTGATCATCTGAACGCCCCGGCAGATGCCCAGCACGGGTTTGCCCAATGCACGGGCGGCGCGGTACAGCTCGGTTTCGAAGGCATCGCGGGCCTCGTCCACCTCGCCCAGGCCACGCCGGGGGTGCTGGCCGAAGTGGCGTGGATGCACGTCCACGCCACCGGTGAGCACGACCGCGTCCACCTGCGCAGCGTAGTCGGCGGCCAGATCAGGCAGGTTGGGCAGTAGGGTGGGAAGCCCCCCCACCTGCTCCACTGCTTCGGAATAACGCCGCGACAAACCGTGATGGGTGCGAGGCGCGGTGTCGGCAAGGTGTGAGGAGGTTAGACCGATCAGCGGACGTGCAGGCATGGCCCAAGGATAGAGCCTGGGCTTGGAGACTGGAATGCAGATCGGGCTGTAACTTCCTGGAGCATTTCTCCTCTTTGCAGACACACATCCTGTACCGGTGAAAAGCTGAGGCCCTGCAGAGCAGAGAGCGGCGACGGACTCACCTCACACTGGATTTAGAATTTACCCCTGAATTCTTTAGCTAAAGTCCATCTGGAACGCAATTTTGACCTGCATCACCATTGAAATCTGACGCCCCCTCTTATAGTCCGGCAACCGTGGTAGGTGGGTGCGCGCTAAGGGTGGACTTTTCCGCTGGCGGCGCATAGGCCACCGGCACCTGAACGGTCCGCACCGCTCACTCATCGCAGCTCACACCCTGGGGGGGAACCATACCGTGCCACCATCTCTTCAACCTAATCGCCCCTTATGGGACACCATGCCTGCACTTCTGGTGCTGGCGCATCTGCGCTGGGACTTTGTTTTTCAACGTCCTCAGCATCTGCTAACCCGAGCAGCCCGTGACCGCACCGTTTATTACATCGAAGAACCCATTTTCGGTGAGCACGACAGTCACTTAGAGCGTCGGCGTGAGGGCAACGTCATTGTTTGCACGCCCCGAATCCGGGCGGGACTGTCGCCGGACGAGTCTCAGGGAAAAACTGCGCAGATGTTAACTGAGCTGGTGAGAGCCGAGGGTCTGATCGAATACGATCTCTGGGTCTACACCCCCATGGAGCTGCCTGTGACGGTAGGCCTCAGTCCGCGCGTCACGGTTTACGACTGCATGGATGAACTGGCTAATTTCAAGGGTGCCCCCCCTGAATTGCGGCAGCGTGAGGCACAGCTGTTTGACCGTGCGGGAGTGGTCTTCACTGGTGGTCAACGCCTATACGAGGCCAAGTCCGAACGTCATCCCAACGTGCATCCTTTCCCATCCAGCGTGGAGGTCTGCCATTTCGCACAGGCACGCAACGGTCTGGCAGATCCTGCGGATCAGGCAGGAATGGCGCGGCCCCGCCTGGGGTTTTACGGCGTCATCGATGAACGGTTTGACACCGAGCTGATCGCTGAGGTGGCCCGCCGCCGTCCTGAATGGCAGTTCGTTCTGATCGGCCCAGTAGTCAAAATCGATCCTGTTGATCTGCCCCAAGCAGCCAATCTCCACTACCTGGGTATGAAAGGCTACGCGGACCTGCCCGCCTATCTGGCCCACTGGGATGTAGCGCTCTTGCCTTTTGCACGCAATGATGCCACCGAGTTCATCAGTCCCACCAAGACTCCCGAGTATCTGGCAGCAGGTGTTCCGGTCGTCTCAACAGGCATCTGCGACGTGGTCCGCCCTTATGGACAGTTGGAACTGGCCCGGATTGCGGACACTCCTGAAGAGTTTGAGGCGGCCTGCCAAGCAGCGCTGGACGAGCGTGGCACGGAAGCAGGCCAGCATCGCCAGACCAGAGCTGACCAATACCTGAACGGGCTGTCCTGGGACCTGACATGGTCGGAGATGGCCCAATTGATCGAAGAAGCGGCGGCTCCAGCTACCCTGCACACGCGCACCTCCAGCCATGCGGCCCTGTTGACAGGTTCAGATGACTGAGTCTTCAATCCGAAAGAATGAACGTACAGGCGGGTCAGCCTCCAAGTTCGACTATCTGATCGTGGGAGCAGGCTTTGCCGGCAGTGTGCTGGCCGAGCGGCTGGCGAGCGTAGGGCGGCGAGTGCTCATCGTGGATCGCCGCCCACATATCGGCGGTAACGCCTATGACCGCTACGACGATGCCGGCATTCTGATTCACCCCTATGGCCCCCACATCTTCCACACCAATAGTGCCGAGGTCTTTGCCTATCTCTCGCGCTTTACCGAGTGGCGCCCGTACCAACACCGTGTTCTGGCGAGTGTGGACGGCCAAGAACTGCCGATTCCCATCAATCTTGACACCGTCAACCGGCTGTATGGGTTGAACCTGACGGCATTTCAGGTCGAGGAGTTCTTTGCCTCGGTGGCCGAGCCCGTCGAGAAGGTGCGCACCAGCGAAGACGTCGTGGTGGGCAAGGTGGGGCGCGATCTATATAACAAGTTCTTCCGGGGGTATACCCGTAAGCAGTGGGGACTGGACCCCAGTGAACTGGACGCCAGCGTCACCGCACGCGTGCCCACCCGCACCAATCGGGATGATCGCTACTTCGCCGATACCTATCAGGCCATGCCCCTCCACGGATATACCCGCATGTTTGAAGCGATGCTGGCCCACCCCAACATCAAGGTCATGCTCAACACCGATTACCGCGAGATTCTGCATCTGATCCCTCATGACCACCTGATTTACACCGGTCCGGTAGATGCCTTTTTCGAATATCAGTATGGCAGGCTGCCCTACCGTAGCCTGGAATTCCGACACGAGACGCACGATATGCCGCAGTTCCAGCCTGTGGGCACCGTCAACTTTCCCAACGACTACGCCTACACCCGTATCAGCGAGTTCAAACACATCACCGGCCAGCGCCATGAGCGCACCAGCGTGGTATACGAGTACCCTCAGGCGGAGGGCGATCCGTACTACCCGGTACCGCGCCCCGAGAACGCCGAGTTGTACAAGAAATATGAAGCGCTTGCGCAGGCACAGCCCGACGTAACCTTTGTGGGCCGCCTGGCCACCTACCGATATTACAACATGGACCAAGTGGTTGCTCAGGCTCTGACCACCTTCAAAAAGTTGCAGGATCAGCCCGTAAAGGAAGGGGAACCGCTACAGGTCTAGGGCCTGGGTACGATTAAAGGACGAGGGGTGCGAAGACTGTAAATGTCTTCGCACCCTCGCCCCTGAAATAAGCGAGCAACGCTCAGATCAGCGCAAGTCACTTCTCAACAGGTCGACCATCGCCTTGACGGCGCGCTCCTGCATGGCTCTCAGACCGTCAGCAGATTCTTTCTGCGCGGCGCGGACAGCGGTATAGTCACGCGCCTCTGGCCCGGTCAGGCGCACCACATTGCTCTGGACCGTGAAGTGCGTCTCGGGCAGGCTGCCCAGATGGCGCTCGGCGTCCTTGTGTCGCGCGCTCAGGAAGGCCTGCAGCAGACCGCCCTTTGCGCTGCGTTCCATCAGTTCGCGTTGCAGAGCACGGTCCTTGATGCCCTGAATGGCGTCCCAGGCAGCGTCGCCCAGCAGTTGCGCGGCGTTGACCGGCTGCGCGTACTCGGCGGCCGTGACCTCCTGCCCGTTCTCGGTGCGCCGCCAGAGGCGCAGGAACAGGCCGCGCTCGGAGGTCCAGAGGGTCTCGAAGTCACGCGCGTCCTCAATCAGCACGCGCAGTTGTGCCGCGCTCTTGATCGGCGTCCGGTATCCTTCACCCAGCACGCTCCAGTCACTCAGACCGTCGGCATTCGGGGCGCTGAGGCTGGCGTAACTGCGGGCAAGATGTTCAGCGTCCTCACCTGCACGCCCCACCAGGGTCTTGCCCGCAAAGAATTGAAGCTCACCCGCGTCCGTCAGGACAGCACGGTGATCCAAATGGTGCAGGCCATAGCCCCAGCGGTCCAGCGCTTCCCGCAACAGGGCGGTCAGCCGGGCGTCGGCGGTGGCCGGGTCCGCGACGATCCCGGCGACATCGGCGTCAATCTGGGCTGTGGTCAGCAGCCGCTGAAATCCAGTAACGTCGCCGGATGCCGTCTGGCTGGTTTTTCCCTCAGGCATGGCCACATCGGGCGCTGGGGAAGCCCCCTCCTTGCGGCGGCCCCCAGATTGGCGATTGACGGATTGGCGGCTAGATGTTTCGCTCATATCATAATGATAGTGCATTTTGGCTGTGCTGTCTGTGCCTTGATCGCTGGCAGCTCATGCTCTGGACTCCGTCTGGCTGGGCGTCAGGAGCCTGACTGCCACCTCGTCGTGACCTCATCAGGCCATCTTCGCAGGCAGCCACTCCGGGCGGGCGCTCAGGGGGGAGGGCCGATCCACGCGGCTGTGCACTGGCAGGGTGCGTTCCGCTGCAGCGGCGTCCAGCACTGTTTGCATCACGTCCAGCACATGGTAGGCCAGCTCGCCACTGGCGCGGTGGGGAACCCCGAGAGCCACCGCCTCCAGCATGTCAGCCAGGCCGATGCCGCGCGCATTGTCCTGAAAGGGACGGCTCAGCTCGATGGTCTCCCAGTGATCCTCGCCTGCCCCGCGCACCCGCAATGGTCCCCCGAAGGTGTTGGGATCGGGCAGGCTGAGCGTGCCCGCCGTGCCGTAAATCTCGATGCGCGGCAGCTCGCTGGCCTGCACGTCGAAGCTGGCGATAAAGGTAGCCACCGGTCCGTTCGCTGGCGCGTTGGTCTCCTGTCCTTCAAAGGTCAGCTGGGCGGTCACGTGGGTGGGAGTCTGTACGGGCACACGATGGCCCTGCCTGACCCCGCTGCCGATCATGCGCTCGGTCTGGGCACTGACAGCGCTTCCCCCCACCTGCGTCACGCTACCCAGCAGGTTGACCAGCGCCGTTAGGTAGTACGGGCCCATGTCGAACAGCGGCCCCGCGCCAGGCTGGTAGAAAAATTCGGGGTCCGGATGCCAGCTCTCCGGTCCGCTCCCCAGCATGAAGGCGGTGGCGGCCACCGGACGGCCAATGCGGCCTGCGTCCAGCAGCTCGCGGGCGGTTTGCAGGCCCGCGCCCAGAAAAGTATCGGGGGCACAGCCCACCCGCAGGCCCTGCGTCCGCGCCGCCTCCAGAATGGCCTGTCCATCCTCGCGCGTGATCGCCAGTGGTTTCTCACTGTAAACGTGCTTGCCGGCGTTCAGGGCCGCCAGCGACATGGCCGCGTGTGCGCCAGGGGGTGTCAGGTTGACCACGGCCCCAATCTCGGGGTCTGAGAGCAGTTCATCGAGACCAAGAGCTCGGCTGCCGTGGACGCTGGCCTGGGCCTGGGCACGGGCTGGGTCCAGATCGGTGATGCCGGCCACCCGGAACAGCCCCAGTTCATGGGCGATCTTCAGGTAAGCGCTGCTGATGTTGCCGCTGCCGATAATGCCGATGCTGTGGGTCATGTGTGGAAACCTCTGGGGAGAAAAGCGGGGAATGGAGCATCGAGGCATGCTGGACCGTAGAGTGTGGGCGGGAGGACGGCAGAGTGTCCCCTGGCTCTCCCCGCTCCCGCTGCCCGATTCTAACGACAACGCCTGCACTCCCATCAGAGAGGTTTGCCATGACCCAGCCTGTTTCCGTCGGCCTGCAACTGTATACCCTGCGCGAGCAACTGGCCCAGGATTTTCTCGGAACCTTGGACGCAGTGGCGGCCAGCGGGATCACCGAAGTCGAGCTGGCCGGCGAATACGGCGGTATGGACGGCCCCAGCCTGCGCGCGGCCCTGGGCGAACGAGGGCTGCGGGCCACCGCAGCCCACATCGGCGGGGACGCGTGGACCGGCAACACTGAAGAGCAGATCGCCTTCCTGCAAGGTGCCCAAGTGACGCGCGCGGTGTATCCCTGGTTCAAGGGCGAGGGGGCGCAGTGGACGGCGCTGGCCGATCAGCTTGAGGGGCTGGCGCAGAGGCTGGCCGCCGAGGGAATCAGCCTCAGCTACCACAACCATGACCATGAGCTGAGCGGCAGCGTGGACGGCCAGACCATCCTCGACCTGCTGCTGGAGCGCGCCCCCAGCCTGGGCCTGGAACTGGACACCGCCTGGGTCTATGCGGGCGGGAAAGATCCGGTCGACTATCTACGCCGTTACGCGGACCGTACGCCGCTGGTCCACCTGAAGGACCTGCGCCGGGAGGCTGGAGGCTGGCGAACCGTGGAACTGGGCGCGGGCGAGGTGCCGCTCACGGCCATCCTGAACGCCGTTCCAGCTGGCGCGTCGGTGTTCTACGAGCAGGATCAGGCCAACGGCCTGGACAGTCTCCGGACCAGCCTGACCTATCTGGCCACGCTGAGTTAAACGAACCCCTACTCCAGCGCGCCCTGTCCGGTCAGGTGGCGGCCCACGATCAGGGTGTGGATGTCGTGGGTGCCCTCGTAGGTATCCACGGTTTCCAGATTCAACATGTGACGGATCACCGGGTACTCGGTGGTAATGCCATTGCCGCCCAGCATCTCGCGGGCCAGGCGCGCCCCGGACAGGGCCACCCGCACATTGTTGCGCTTGGCGTAGCTGACCTGCGCGAAGTTCATGCGCCCCGCATCCTTGAGGGTGCCCAGTCGCCAAGCCAGCAACAGCCCGGTGCTGTGGTCCGTCGCCATGCGGACCAGCTTGTCCTGCACCAGTTGCCGTGAGGCGATGGGCTTGCCGAAGGTGGTGCGGTCTACCGTGTAGTCCAGCGCCGTCTGCAACACCGCTTCCAGCGCCCCCATCGCACCCCAGGCAATGCCGAAACGGGCACTGGTCAGGCATGACAGTGGGCTTTTAAGGCCTTGGCTGCCAGGCAGCAGATTGTCGGCAGGAATACGGCAGTCCTCCAGCACGATCTCGCCCGTCACGCTGGCGCGCAGACTCATCTTGCGCTTGATCGCCGGGGCCTTGAAGCCAGGGCTGTCGGTGGGCACGATGAAGCCCCGGATCACTCCTTCCTCATCCTTGGCCCAGACCACGGCCACGTCGGCTTCAGGACTGTTGGTAATCCACATCTTGTTGCCGTTCAGGACGTACTCGTCTCCGTCCTTGCGGGCACGCGTCCGCATCGCGCCGGGGTCCGAGCCGCCGTCGGGTTCGGTCAGGCCGAAGCAGCCGATCAGCTCCCCGGAAGCCAGACCCGGCAGCCATCGGCGCTTCTGTTCGTCGCTGCCGAAGGTCAGGATCGGGTACATCACCAGGCTGCCCTGGACGCTGGCCGCGCTGCGCAGACCGCTGTCCACCCGCTCCAGCTCGTACATCATCGCGCCGTAGGCGCTGTAGGTCACGCCCGCACCGCCGTACTCCTCCGGCGTGGTCGGCCCCAGCAGGCCCATCCCGCCAAAGCCGCGCATGACGTCCCGTACCGGCAGGTTGCCCTCATCCCACCACGCGGCGATCTGCGGCAGGAGTTCGGCGTCGCAGTACGCCCGCACACTCTCGCGCACCAGCCGCTCGTCGGGGGTCAGAAGTTCGTGGACAGCAAATTCGTCAATCATGAAAAACCTCAGTGGCAGAACGCGGAATCGGACGTGGGATCCGCGCATTCTGTCACAGGGGGGCCAGCACGAGCGTACGCCAGCCGATCATGTCATGGTCTGGTTGCGCTCCCTGAGCTGGCCACAGGGCCGGAGGGTGGCAGGCTGATCCTGCAGGCCCTTGGCCGCTTCACGCGCTCCCCCGCACGGCGGCGCGGTAACGTTCCATCTTGCGCGCCAGCGTGGAAAAATCAGGGTCAATCTCGAGGCGAAAGCCGTCCCAGTAGCCGTCCCGGTCCGGATCGAAGAACCGGGGGGACGGCGAGGACGGGGCCAGGGCCGCCGTTTTCACGGCGCGGCGGGTGCGCACGCGAAGGGTTTCCAGATCGCCCTCCTGCAACTCCTGGGCGGCAATGGGCGGCAGAACAGTCAGGGCCACCGGCTGCCCGTAGCGCAGCTTGGGCGTGAAGGGATGTTCCCAGATGCGGTGCGTGCCGCTGAGCGCGACGGGCAGGATCGCAGCGCCCACACGCCGCGCCACCTCGAACACGCCGCGCTGGAAATCGGCCTGAATGCCCACCACGGTGCCCTGGGGGAACACCACCAGGCTCTCACCGCCGCCCAGGATGGCCTCGGCCCCCCGCCACAGATCGCGGAAGCCGCCCAACGGGTGTTCGGGGTTAATCGGGAGGTGCCCCAGGCGGGTGATTGCCGGTCCCACCGCTGGCCAGCCGAAGATCTCTCGCCGGGCCACGAAACGCATCGGCAACGGCAGTTGCAGCAGGCACAACACGTCGGCGATGCCCTCGTGCAATGGCGCGATCAGATAGGGGCCAGCGCCGATATGCCGCAGACCACGCACTTCCAACTGCACGCCCAGATGACCCAGCACCTGACTGCTGAAGCGCCGCTGGAATGCAGAGCGCGCCTGAGCGTCCAGAGCCTCGGGCAGGCGCCCGGCCCGCCGCAGCGCACTCCAGATCAATGGGCGACCCAGCACACCAAATTTCAGCTGCGCAGCGTGGCCCTGAGGAGCGAAGTGCAACTGAACCGGTTCGTCGGGAGGTGGCGTGGGCGGCGGAATCAAGGGCTCCTCGGGATGTGGGGGTCAGTCGATATGGTGAGATCAGGGCCAACCCAATCCCTGCCCTGTTCTAAACGACGGATTGACGAGAAACGGGGCGGGGCAGCCAGACGATTCATTGTGCTTCGCTCCCTTCTCCATCTGGCAAAGCGCCGGGCCTCAACGTTGGCCAATGTCTGGAGGAAAGAAGAGCGTTCCTGAAGACTTCTCCCAGACAGTGGGGCAGCGTACCGACCTTGCGCGTCACTTTGTTCAGATTGCACCACATGACCCAGCAATCCTCCGCCGATGCCGCCCTATACACCACCAGCGCTTCCGCCCACGGGGGACGCGCCGGACATGTCGACAGCGAGGACGGCCAGTTGAACGTCCGCCTGGCTGTACCGACCGAACTGGGCGGTGACGGCGGTGCAGGCAGCACCCCCGAGCAACTGTTCGCCGCCGCGCTGGCCGCCAGTTTCGAGAGCGCGATGGGCGCTGTCGCCCGCGCCGAGAACTATCCCGAATTTGGAGTGATGGGGGTGCGCGCCACCACAGCCCTGCTGAAAAATGGCGACGCGCATGACCTGACGGCGGTGCTGGACATCACCCTGCCAGGATTGACGCGGGACCGTGCGGAGCATCTGGTAGACCAGGGGCAGCATATCTGTGCTTTCAGCCGGGCCCTGAAGGGAAAGATCGATTACCGCCTGCACGACGCCTGACCACAGCCCCATGGACTCTCAACCACGCGCCCGGCCCACCACGGCGTAAAGGGGGTCTCCGGTCAGGCTGCCCCGCGCTGAGCGAGGACTGCGGTCCAGGGCGACGATATCGGTCCAGTTCCCTGCCTGCTCCAGGTAATGCTGGACCAGTTGCAGGTGACCTGCGTCGTCCAGCGTATGCCAGACCGCCACCGCCTTGGTGGGAAAGCAGCGGTTGGAGAAACTGATTACCACCGGGCCGCCGGGCGCCAACACCCGCCCCAGATCGCGCAGGACCGTCACCGGATCGGTCAAGTAGTCAATGGACACCGTGATGCCCGCTGCCTCGTAGCTGTGGTTGGCGAACGGGAGTTGGGGCGCCGTGTTCAAGTTCTGTACGACGTACGAGGTCAGGCGCGGGTTGTGCTCCAGCTCGGCGCGGTTCAGACCTAGACCTACTACCTCCCGGTACTCCACTTCGGGCGGCAGGTGGCTGACCCAGCTGGACATCAGGTCAAGGATACGTCCGCCTGCAGGGAAGTATTCGCGGTATAGCCCGGTGACCGCCGCGATGGCCCCGGCATCAATGTGCGTCACAAAACGTGGCTGGCGGTAGAACTGCTCGTCCGGCGTCTCGTCGGCACGGCGGAAGGCGGCACTGGGCAGCGGTGTATCACGGTTCATGGCGGGCAGTCTCCGTCAGGTGGCGCGGCAGCGCTGTGGGATGGGCTGCGTTGCCGGAAGCGCAGGTTGCGCCTAAGCCCCACAGCACTCGGCCGCCAGAGAACGGCCTTAATGAAAGCGGTCGATGACCTGGACCCCAGTGCCGCTGAACGAGTCCATCTGGGTCAGCGCGGCCACTGATTCCTCCAGCGTCAGCCGTGCGCCAATCAGGCGATCCGGACGCAGCAGTCTGCTCTCGATCATGCCCAGCATCTCCGGGTAGGCGTGTGCGGCCATCCCATGGCTGCCGTAGATCGTCAGTTCCCTGGCGATCACCGCGTCCATCGGCAGACGCGGACGCCCCTGATCAGCCAGGAGCAGGCCCACCTGCACATGCCGCCCCTGGGTCCGCAGGCACAGGATGGAGTCAGCACAGGTCTGGGCATGCCCCAGCGCATCCAGCGAGACGTGTGCGCCGCCACCCGTGACCTCGCGAATGGCAGCCACCACGTCCACCTCCCGGCTGTTGAGGCTGACCTCTGCCCCCAGTTCTGCTGCCCGCCGCAGCTTGTCCGCTCCGATGTCTACCGCGATCACCCGTGCGCCCAGTGCGCGGGCAATCATCACCGCCGACAGGCCCACTCCGCCGCAGCCGTGGACGGCCAACCATTCACCGCCCCGCACCCGGCCCTGCTGAACCACCGCGCGGAAGGACGTGGCGAAGCGGCAGCCCAGGCTGGCTGCCGTCACGAAATCCAGACCATCTGGCAGACGCACCAGATTGCCCTCGGCGTAACGCAGGGCAACATATTGGGCGAACGATCCCCAGGCCGTGAAGCCCGGCTGGAACTGGTCCCGGCACACCTGTTGGTGCCCGGCCTGACACTGCGGGCAGCGCCCACAGCCCGACACGAAAGGCAACGTCACCCGGTCGCCCTCGCGCCAGCGGGTGACGTCCCTGCCGACGGCCACCACGGTACCGGCAATCTCATGACCGGGGACGTGTGGCAGGGCGATATCGGGGTCATGTCCCATCCAGCCGTGCCAGTCGCTACGGCACACGCCGGAAGCCTCCACCCGCAGCACCACGCCGTCCGCCTCTGGAGCGGGGTCCGGCACAGTCCGCACTTCGGGGCGTATTCCAAATTGCTCATAGACGACGGCTTTCATGGAGGAGAGTTTTGCATGGCCCGCTGGCCTCCTGCCTTCGTTCAGCGGACGGTCAGACCGGTCCATCCTGACCGTAGACCAGCTTGCCCTCTTCCGCCTCGTCGCGGCCCTGGACGCGCCGCCGGAACACCCAGAAGTTCCAGCCCTGGTACGCGATGATCAGCGGCAGGAAAATTCCACAGGCCCAGCTGAGCAGCCGCAGCGTGTAGGGCTCAGAGGCGCTGTTGGCCACAGTAAGGTTGAGGGCGGCGCCCAGCGTGCTGGGCATCACGTTGGGAAACAGGCTGAGGAAAATGGTGGCCGTGGAAAACACGATGGTCAGGCCCGTGGCGAAGAAGGCCAGACCGTCGCGTTTGAGGGTCAGGGCCAGCCAGATCAGCCCCAGATTTACGGCAGCCAGTGCAGGAAACAGCCACTGACTCAGACCGAAGGTGCTGAACAGTTCGCGGCCCACGAAGCCCAGCAGCACAAAACCCAGAACCAGCACGGTGGCGATGGCCCCAAAGGTGAGCGCGGCGCGCCGGGCCTGCCCATGAAGCGCACTGCCCGGTTGCAGGCGCAGCAGCAGGAACGTCGCCCCGTGCAGCACGAACAGGCTCAGGGTGGTCAGGCCGCCCAGCACGCTGAACAGATCAATGGCATCGCTGACGCTGCCCGCATAGCGCCCGTCCGCGCCGATCGGCAGGCCGCGCACCATGTTTGCCATGATCATCCCCCACAGGAAGGCTGGCAGGGCATTACACAGAAAGGCGGTCACATCCCAGAAAATGCGCCAGCGGCGGTTGTCGATCTCGGCCCGGTACTCGAAGGCCACGCCGCGCCCGATCAATGACAGCAGGATCAACGCGAACATTGGGTACAGCGCGGTCATGAGGGTGCCGTACCACAGCGGAAAGGCCGAGAAGATGACCCCGGCTCCCAGAATGATCCACACCTCATTGGCCGCCCAGAATGGCCCCACGGTGCCCAGCATCGTGCGACGATCACGCTCATTCCTGGCCAGGAACGGTTGCAGCATCCCCTCGCCGAAAGTAAAACCGTCCAGAAAGAAGTAGATGATGAATGTCAGGCCCACGAGGAAGAACCAGACTGTGGCGAGAATGCTCGGGGCTTCGCTCACGCGCGGCCTCCTTCCGACACGTATTTGGGCGCCGGCAGCGAGGGCGCTTCCACTTCCGGCTCGTGCATGCCTGCGCGCGCTGTGCGCGTCAGCAGGAAAACGTCCAGACTGATCAAGGTCAGGTACACCACCCAGAAGGACGCCAGCGACACGAACACCCACAGTGGGTTGAGGTCGCTCACGGCGTCCTGCGTTCGCAGCAGGCCCTGCACGATCCACGGTTGACGGCCCATCTCGGTGGTGATGAACCCACTGAAGTTGGCGAGGTGTGGGACCAGGGGCATCACCAGCAGCACGGGGTACAGCACGCCGGGATCATCAATCTTGCCGGTGCGCCAGCGCCAGACGTAGATCAGGCTGACGAGCAGCATGATGGCCCCCATCCCGATCATCACGCGAAAAGCCCAGTACACCGGCCAGACCCAGGGGATGTAGTTGCCGGGACCGTACCTGGCCTCGTATTCGGCCTGCAACTCCTTGATGCCCTTGGCCTTTTCGGTGAAGTTGTTAAACGCCAGGAAGGAACCCAGATACGGCAGGCTGATCTCAAACCTGTTTTCCCGCAGGCTGTTGCTGGGGAGGGCCACTAGGCTTTCGGGCATCCCAACGCCCTCGGGGGTCTCCCACAGCGCGCTGAAGGCGGCGTACTTCATGGGTTGATCGACAATCGCCGTCTGGCCCTGATAGTGCCCGGAGGCCAGGACCCCCACCGAGCCGAGGGCGGCCACCGTCAACGCCACCTTGAAGCTGCTGCGAAAGGCCTCAGGGTTGTGCCTGCGCCGCAGGTGATAGGCGCTGACCGCCAGCACGAAGAAGGCGGCCACCGTCAGACCGCCGGTAAAGATGTGCGAGAACCACTGCAGCCCCTTGGGATTGAAGACCACGGCCGAGAAGTCGGTCAGCACGGCGCGGCCACCGCGCAGTTCAAAACCCACCGGGTTTTGCATCCAGGCATTGGCGATGATAATCCAGTACGCGCTGATCGCCGTGCCAATCGCCACGATCCAGATGCTGGCGAGCGAAGCCCACGCTGGAATGCGGTCCTTGCCGAACCACCACAGCCCCAGGAAGGTGCTTTCCAGAAAAAAGGCCATCAGGACCTCCAGCGCGAGCGGCACGCCGAAGATGTTGCCCACGAAGGTGGAGAACCCCTGCCAGTTCATGCCGAACTGAAATTCCTGCACGATGCCCGTGACCACGCCCACCGCGAAGTTGATGAAGAACAGATGCCCGAAAAAGCGCGTCAGGTTCTCCAGTCTGGGATTCTTGCTGCGGTAGGCCATCGTTTGCAGAATGGCGATGATCAGGGCAAAGCCCACCGTGAACGGCACGAAGAAGTAGTGAAAGATGCTGGTGGTGGCGAACTGGAAACGCGACAGGTCCAGGGTGGACAGTCCAAAAATCTCGTTCATACGGCCTTCCTTTGGGAAACGGGGACAGTGGGGACGAGGTGGCCGCCGCGCAGGATCAGGTGGCGTTCGGCCAGGGCCAGCGGTGCGGCGCGGTGCGTTACGAGGAGCAGGGCGCGTCCGGCCCATTCGCGGGCGATGACAGCCAGGACCTGCGCTTCCAGCGTGGGGTCAAGATGCGCGGTGGGCTCGTCCAGGATCAGCAGGTCGGCGTCCTTGAGCAGAGCGCGGGCCAGGCTGACGCGGGCGCGCTCGCCCCCGCTGAGCAGCTGTCCGCCCTCCCCCACCCAGGCGTTCAGGTCCAGGTGCTCCAGACCGAGATCATGGAGGAGAGTCCTCAGCCGCTCGTCCGGGGCGTGATGATCGCCCAGCAACAGGTTCTCACGCAACGTGCCGTCCAACAGTGGGGCCTCTTGCTCATGGATGCTGAGCCGGGCCCGCAGCTCGGCGGGCGCGAGGCTTCGCAGATCGGCGCCGTTCATCGTCACCCGTCCGCTGTCCGGATCGAGGTCACGCGACAGCAGCCGCGCCAGGGTGGTCTTGCCGCCGCCGCTGGGGCCGGAGATGGCCAGCGTCTCGCCAGCCTGCAGTTCAAGGTTTACACCGTCCAGCATCGTGCGGCCCGTACGACTCACCGAGACCTGTTCAAGATTGATCCTGAACGGTCCGGCTGGAATGGATGCGGGCTGTTGGGGCGCGGTCACGGCGGGCGTCAGCGCCTCCAGCACGCGGCGGCGTTCCCCGGCCGCCCCGGCCACCGCGTCTGCCCCCGGCACAGCAGAAAGCGGCGCGGCGGCATCAAACGCAGCGGCGGCGGCCAGCACGATGCCGGCCAGCAGAATACCGCTTAGCTCGCCCGTACCCACCAGCCAGGCTCCACGCCACAGCACGCCGGTCACCGCAACGGCAAAGGCCAGTTCCTGCGCCAACGCCAGCCCGGCGCTCAGGCGGCCCAGTTCGCGGGCAACGTCTTCTGATCCCCACGCGAGTCTCGCCAGTTCCGGGGCGTGGTGGGCGGCTGCATTGTCCCCTCCCCCTGCAAGGGCGTCCAGCAGGCGGGCGGCGTGTTCGCGCGACACGGCCACGTCCTGGCGGGACAGTGCCGAGACCCGGCCCCGCACCGCCCACACGGCCCACACGCTGAGTAACAGGGGCACCACGGCCAGCAGGGCCAGGCCCACGTCCAGCCACACCAGTCCCCCCACCAACAAGGCCAGCACGCCCAGCAGCGCGGCCAGCGGCAGGCTGACGCGTAGGGTCCGGAACTGGGCGGCGTCTACATCCGTTCCGCCCCGCGACAGCAGATCGCCGCCGCGTTCGCGGGCCAGCAGATCGCGTCCGAAGCGGGACACGGTATCGAAAAGGCGCAGCCGCAACCCCTCACCCGCCTGCAAAGCAGCCGCGTGTCCGGTCAGGCGCTCGGCGTATCTCAGTCCGGCGCGCCCCAGGCCCAGGCCGCGCACCGCCGTCACCAGCAAGGTGAGGCTCAGGAAGTCGGGGGGCCGCAAGGCCGCGCGCGAGATCAGGACGCCGGAAGTCGCCGCCAGTCCCACCCCAGCGCAGGCGGCCAGGATGCCCAGCACGACCGGCAGGCGTAGCGGGGTCTGACGGGCAGCGCTCACGCAGCCACTTCCGGTTCTTGGGCGGGCGTGAGGCAGACGTCCAGCCAGCCCTGGGGCGCGGCGCGATGGGTCGCCAGAATCACTGTGCGGCCCCTGAAGGCCTGCTCGACGGCACGCATTACCCCGGACTCGCTCTCTGAGTCCAGATGCGCGGTGACCTCGTCCAGCAGGACCAGTCCCGCACCTGACAGCAACGCACGCGCCAGCGCCAGCCGTGCGGTCTCGCCGCCCGACAGCTGAACGCCGCCTTCGCCCAGCGGGGTCTGCCAGCCTTGCGGCAGGGCGTCCAGAACCGGAATCAGGCCGACGGCGGCCGCCGCAGCGCGCAATTCTGCCGTCGTCGCCTCTGGTCGCCACAGCCGCAGGTTCTCGGTGACGCTGGCGGCGATCAGGCGCGGATGTTGCGGCACGAAGGCCACGCGCGCCTGCCACCCGGCGGCGTCCAGCTGGTCCAGCTCAAGGCCATCCACCCGGATGTTCCCTGCGTGCGGCATATGCTTTCGCACGGCGTGCAGCAGGGTGGTCTTGCCGCTCCCGCTGGGACCACGCAGGGCGGCCAAGGAGCCCGGTGGCAGTTCCAGACTCAGCGGCACGGTTTCGGTGCCCACATCAGCGCGGGCCTCGGCAAAAAGCAGGTGTGGGACGCGCGGGCCAGCCTCCACCACGCCCGACGGCGCAACCTGAACGGCCAGCGTTTCCGCCAGTTGCTCCGCCAGCGGTTCGGCGTCCAGCGCGGCGTGACGGTCCGCGCCAAGTTGCCGGAGCGGGCCGAAAAATTCCGGCACCAGCATCAGGGCCGCCAGGGTGGGGGCCAACGTCGCCTCGCCGCCGAACAGACGGACGCCAATCCACACGGCGATGAGGGCTGTGGACAGCGTGGCCGCGAAGTCCATCACGAAACCGCTGAGAAAGGCCACCTTCAGGACCTTCAAGGTGGTTTCGCGGTGCTGCGCGGCGGACTGCCCCAGCACCCCCCGGTACGTGGCCACGGCGCCGAAGGCATGAAGCGTCGGGAGATTCCGCGTCAGGGTCAGCAACCGCGCCGAGAGGCGGGTGTGCGCTGTCCACTGACTCTGGGTGGCCGCGCGGGTGGCCAGCCCCACCAGCGCCAGAAACAGCACAGTCAAAGGCCCGGTCAGGAGCAGCAGTCCCGCTGTGGCAGGATCGAGCCAGAAGGTGGCCGCCAGCACCAGCACGAAGGCCAGCGCCGCGTGAACCGCTCCAGGCAGGTAGCGGGCGTAGTACGGCGTCAGGCGCGGGGCGAGTTCGGCGTCAAGCGCCGCCAGATCGGCCCCACGCCGCTGTGCCACGGCGACTGGCCCCAGCGCCAGGGCCTGACGGGTCAGCCGTTCGCGCCAGTAGCGGACACTGTGGGCGGCCAGCTGCTGCCCCGCCCATTCACGTCCGGCCCGGCCCAGCGCCCGCAGCACCAGCAGCGCACCAATGCAGACGAGCGTTCCCGCTCCATGCAAGGTTCCCTCCAGCAACGCTTCCGCCACCACCCGCGCGATTAGGAGAAAGGCCGCCACCGTCGCGCCCAGCCCCAGCAAACTGAAGCCTGCGCTGAAACCGAGCCGCCGCCTCACTGCTGGGGCTGCCGACAGAAGCCGCAGGGGGGAGGGGGGGGAGGAGGCCATATGCCAATCCTGCCGCCGACGGCGTAAAGTCTCAAGTGCGGGCGTCCCCTCTTGGGGTCACGCTTCCTTCAGCGTTGTCTGGCCCAGCAGAGCCATGCGGCGGCCTGGCGAAGGAAGGCTGAAGGTCCAGTTCTGATGGTTGTTCTGAATCCTGTGCCGAGCAGTCTCTGGGAAACACAGCTGAGCCGGCCCTCACCGTTTCAAGGCGCCCTGCCAGCCCCGTGCCCGGACCAGCTTCGCGGCCCGGACGGTGGCCTCGCGGTAAGCGGTACTCAGGCGGCCCGGATCGCGGCTCAGAAGTTCGGCGTCCAGGCGGGCATCCGGCATGCCTTCCAGTCCCGTCGGCGTGCGTGGGTCCGCTCTGCCCTCGCCGCTGAAGGTGCGGGCCAGTCCCTCGGCCAGCCAGCGTGGGATGCCGGGGGGCTGCGCCGTGTGGAACGCCTCGTGTCGGACGGTGGTGGGCAACAGGCCACGCTCGGCCAGGGCTGAGAGCCGCTGCGTACGAATCACGGCCCCCCGTGTGCTGGCCGCGATATTGGCAGGCTCCCCGGTACGGGCGGCGAAGTCCGCCGCGTTGCCCGCCGCCTCGATCCGTACATTTGCCGGCAGCTCCAGGCCCAGCCCCTTCAGGTCACGCGCCGCCGCGTCCCAGGCTTCGTAGACCGCTCCGAGTTGCTGGCGATCACGCGGGTCCGCGAAGATCACGCTCAGCCTGCCGTGTTGGACCTCAAAGGCGTGGGCGCCGGGGGGTAGGAGCATCAGCCATAAGAACGCCCCGCCAGCATGCTGGAGAAGCGCCCTCCTCGACAGTTTCTTCACCCCTTTCCCCTCACTGCCCCCGGTCCCGCACCGTGAACGTCGTCGCCGGGGCGTAGCCCTCCACTTCCGGGTCATACATCAAGAAGGCGTGGGTGGGCAGGGCCGTGAAGGTACCGGGGGTCTGGGCGCGCAGCAGGTAGGTCATCTTCCGCTCGCCCTTCAGGTAGTCGGCGTACAAGTCCACACGGTCATCGAGAAGGTCACGGCCCGCGTACCAATAGTTCCAGCTTTCCCAGCCGTATTCGTCGGGATCTTGCAGGCCCGCGATGCTCAGGCTGCGTTCGTCCAGCGCCTTCATGCCCGCCGGAATGGGATCGCTGACGATCAGGTAACGGGCCGCCTGGCCCACCGGCTGCACGCTGAGGGTCACCAGGATCAGGTCGCCCACCGTGACGGGCTGCATCTGCCCGCCCTTCAGAAGTGGCACGCGGCGGTAGGTGTAACGCTTGTTCCTGGCGTCCCAGACCGGCTCCAGGCGCTGGTACTGGCGGCTCAGGCGAACGCCCCGGCTGGCGTCACCCCTGAGTTCGGCGGGTTCGCGGCTGTAGTGGAGCTGGGTGCTGAAGGTCAGCCCCGCAGGGGCGCCCCGCAACGTCACGGTGTGCGGGCCGGGCTTCAGGGTGCGAGCATCAATCTTGAGGGTGGCCGCTTCCTGGCCGCCCAGGGTGGCCTGCCCGGCAGCCTTCCCGTCCAGCAGGGCGCTCACGTCGCCGCCCACCCCTTTCGCGGGTTTGAGGGCCAGCGCCGCGATGATTACGTTGGTGGTGTCCTGGGTGGACAGCCATTTCGGGCCGCGCCGGTTGGACAGCAGCCACTGCGAGACGCCAGAGATCAGGGCGCTGTTCGGTTCCAGGGTGGCGACGGCTTCGAGCGCCCTGGCCGTGACCTGAATGCTGTTGTCATCCCAGAAGTTGGACCACGAGTCGCCGCCATCCCGTCTGGGTGTTTCCCAGTGCAGCAGAGCGCCACCCTGCGTGCCCATTCGCCGGGCTTTCAGGCGGTCCAGCACGTCGCGGGCGGCCTGGCGCTGCCCGGTCCGATTCAGAGCCAGCGCCGTTTCGGCCAGCGCGTAGGGTTCCAGATCCTTGCGGCGCGCGAAGGAGGCCAGCTGTCCCTGATCCACTTTCCCGGCGTCAGCCAGGGCACGGTAGGCGCTGGCGCGCTCGGCCTGCCTGCCCTTCGGATTGGGCACGTTCCTGGCGAGGTACTGCAGGCCGCTGTACAGCATGTTGTTGTTGACCTTGACGCCCAGCCGCTTGGCGCGCAGCAGGCCCTCCACCACGTAGGCGCTCATCTCCAGCGTGCTGTCGTCGTACTGCCAGAAGTTCCAGCCGCCGTCCTCGTGCTGGAACAGCTCCAATCTGGCCAGCCCCGCGCTGACAATGTCGGGCAGGTCCCCCGCCACACCCTGCGGCAGGGCGGCGCTGCCCAGATTTTCCTGCGCCAGCAGAGCGGGCAGAAAGCGGCTCATGGTCTGCTCGGTGCAGCCGTAGGGATAGCCCACCAGATACTCCAGCGCGGGGGCAACGGCGGACAGCAGCGACGGCGTGAGACTCACGCTCAGGTCCAGCGTTCCCAGATTGGCGTCGCTGGGAACGTTGAACCTGACGCTGGGGCTGGACGCGCTGCCCACGGCGGTCTGCGTGACCTCGTAACCCCTGGCTTTGACCGGGAGCGGAAGCTTGAGGGCGTCATTGCCCGAGCCGGTGCGGGCGGTGAAGGTCACGTTCGCCGTGCCGACCTGGCCCGCCCGAACCTGCAAGTCGGTGCGGACACGCCCATTTGCGGCCACGTTCAGCGGCGTGCCGCCCGCTTTCAGGGCCGCCCCGCCCAGCGGGCTCAGCCCATTGAGGACCGCGCTGGCCGTCCCGGTCACCGGGCGGTTCAGCGTGTTGTTCACGATGCCCGAGAGCGTCACCGTATCGCCGCGGACCAGGAAGGTGGGCAGGCTCAGGCGGGCGATCACGTCCCTGGTGGTCATGGTGGTGGCAACGGCCTGTCCAAAGCGCGGCAACCCCGTCTGGGCACGGGCGGTGGCCACCCAGGTGGTGAGGTTGTCGGGGAACCTGACTGAGACCTCGGCGTGGCCCTGCGCGTCGGTCAGAAGCCTGGGCAGCCACAGAATGGTGTCCTTGAAGTCCTGACGTGGCGTGATCGGGTCGGCGCTGGCGGCGTCAGCGGCCTTCGATTGCTTGTCCTGCGCGAAGGCGGGCCTGGATTCCATCGGTCTGGGGGCGGAGGCCACATCGCCCACCTGCGAGAAGGAGAAGTTGAGGCTGGAATCGGTCCCCACCGCGTTGCTGCGCGGCGAGTCGAAGACCTGGGACAATGGGGTGGAAGTGTCACGCTGCACCAGATAGATGGCCTGGTCCACCACGGCCAGCGCCACTTCCCCCGCCACGCCCTGGCCATCGGCGGTCTGCAGGTCCACGCTGAGTTTGCCGGTGTCGCCCGGCGCGTAGCGGGCCTTTTCCGGCGTGACCCTGACCGTCAGGGCCGCGCCCACACGGGGAACCTTCACGCGGGCGTCGTTGCTATAGAACTGGCCGTCACTGAGGGTGGCCGCCGCGACATAAATGTTGGGAGACATGTCCGCCGTCACCGGGAAGCGGTATGTCAGCACCGCACCCGTGCCGCGCAGCACCACAGAGTTGCGTAGTCTGTCACCCTCCAGCGTCACCAGCACCGGTGCCCCGGGCCTGGGATTGCCCACCAGCACAGTGGCGGTGTCGCCGGGAGCGTAGCTCTTGCGGTCCAGTTGCACGGTCAGGTCGCGGTAGTTCCAGCCGTAGTCCTCGCCGGGCTTGAGCACCCAGACGAAATTCTCGAAGGTACTCGTGCGGCCCTGCGCGTCCTTAACTGTGGCTCGCACCAGGTACCCGCCCCCGCGTGGGGTGGATAGGGTGGTGCTGGCCGTGCCCGCCGCGCCCGTCCGCACCTGGGAGTGAGCCAGCCGCGTCTCGCTCAGCACCCAGATCCCCTTCTTCCTGTCGTAATCGTAATTCTGGCGGATCAGGTCCAGGGTCACGGGCGCGGCGCGACCCACGTCCTTCAGGTCACGGGTGTCCAGCGACACCCGGATTGGTTTGCCCGCGTCGTAGACGTAGCCGTCGGTGGTGGCCTCCACCTTCAGGCTGGCGGGAAAGGCGATCACCTGCGTCGCTGCGCTGACCGTGCGGCGCGATTCGTCCTCCACCTCGGCCTCAATGCGGTAGCTGACCGGCTGGCCCTCCGGGTCACGCGCCAGCGGCAAGCTCAGGTCCAGATCACCGTTTGCGTTCAGGCGAGTTTCCTCCTGAATCACGAGGTCTGAGCCGTAATCGCGGCCCTCGCTCTCGGGCGGCAGGGAATCGCTGTCGAAACCGGGCGGGTAGTACGGCGCGCGGGTCACGTTGTAGTTGACCCTGGCCCCCCCCAGGTTGCCGCCGAACAGGTAACGGGCCGAGATGCGAACATTGACCTTCTCGCCCTGCACGGCGCGTTTGCGGTCCGGCGAGAGCGTGACCGCGTATTCGGGCTTCTGGTAGGCCTCCACCTGAAAACTGCCGCCAATATCGCTCTGGCCGTCCCCAGCGGCATTCCGCGGCGCCAGCGAGAAAGAATACTCGCCGAGCTTCGCCCCAGCCGGCAGGTCCAGCCCGGCGTCCAGCGAACCCAGCGCATTGGTGGTCAGCGTCTTGCGGTACACCTCATCGCCGTCCGGGGACTGGATGGTGACGCGCACGGGCGTGTTCGCCAGCGGCGTCAGCTGGCCGGCCTGCCGCAGCACCGCCTTGAAGTCCACATGCTGGCCGGGCCGGTAGATCGGGCGGTCCGTGTACACGTAACCGCGCACCAGGGGGGCCGCGTAGCTGTTCCAGTACGCCCCGCTGATGGCCCAGTCGTTGCCGTAGCGCGCCAGAAAGGTTTCCTGGGTGGCCGTGGCGCTGGCCTTCGTCTTAAAGCGGGCCACGCCGTCGGCACTCGCCAGCACCGGGGCCACTCCTTGGGATGGGCCTCCCAGCGTCCACACCCGCGCCGCCCGCGTCCGGCCATTCTCACGGTCGGCCGTGTAGGTCAGGGCCTGTCCGGCATCGCGCTTGACCACCAGCCCCAGATTGCTGACCAGCACCACCGCGCCCAGGCTGCCCGTCCCCACCACATACACGCCGCTGGGCAGCCTGCCGAAGTCCAGGGGCTGGTCCCGCTTCCTCAGGGTGACGGTGCGGATCGGTGCGCTGCGGCCCACAGCAGCCAGCCTGGGTTCATGCGGGTCGGGCGAGGCGGCGAACAGGGCTGCCGGATCGGACACCTTGCGGAGCGTAAACACCGTCCCGGGAGGCGCGTAAACCTCTACCCTGACCGGCTGACCGCTCCTGTACACCCCACCATAGATCGAGACCTCGCGCTGGGCCGAGGCCAGCCCCACCAGCAACAATCCTGACAACACCACGCCCCGCGTCCACCGTCGCTTCATGTTCGCCCCTTCCTGCCTCTGCCGTGCGTGAATGGAGATTTGCCTGGACAGATTGTGTCATTTCCTGCCTTGATCGGGGAAGTCCTGACCGCGCAGTGGACCGCCGGTTCGCCCAGCATGCGCCGAAGCGGCAGGGAGTGTGTGGGCTCACTCACCCAGGACGAATTAGCCGGGGACCGGACCTTCGCCCCTGGCATCGCCACGGTCCAGGACCGCCCGCGCCGTCATCTCGTCCACGATCAGGCGGCGCATCAGGCGGCCCTCCAGCGCGGCCTGAAGGGCGGCGGCCTTGCCCAGCCCGCTGACCACGCACAGCGAGTCGCTGGCGTCCCGGATCAGCTCCAAGGGCGGGCCGCTGGCACGGGCGTTCAGGGAAAGGCCCGCGTCGCTGCCGTCCGCCCGGTAGAAGACGGTGCCGATATCCCCCACCGCCCCCTCGGCTGCCAGGACGGCCATGTCACCACTGTCCAGATAACCGGCGCTGTAGACGTGACTGGGAATGGACGCCGTGTGGCTGCCCACCGAGTAGATCAGCAGGTCGGCGTTTTCCTGCAACTCGAGCACGTGCCGGACACTGCGCTCGCGCCACATGGCCCGCTTGGTGTCTGGATCGTCGAAGAAGGTCGGCACCGGAAACAGCTGCGCCCCCGCCGTGAAGTTGCGGGCAAAGCGCAGGATCGTGTCGGTTACGAAGCCGCTCATGAAATCTGCCGCATTGGCCGAGCCGTTGAGTTGCACGAAGGTCAGTTCTGGGACGGGCCGGGGAAGCAGGGCGTGGCTCACAGCGCTCATGGTGGTGCCCCACGCCAGCCCCACCGTCATGCCGGGGCGCAGCAGTTCGCCCAGCGCGGCGGCAGCGGCCGCAGCCGTGCGGTCGAGCCACACGTCCTCGGCACTGCCCTGCGGCACGCCGACCACTTGGACGTTCAGGAACGGGTAGCGGGACTTCAAGCGGGCCTCAAGCTCCTGCGCTTGGCCTTCGGGGTCGTGAATGCGAATTTCGACCAGACCGCGGCGGCGGGCGTGGGACAGCAGGCGTGAGACCTTGGGCCGCGACAGCCCCAGTTCAGCGGCAATCGCATTGGTGGTCAGTCCCTGGACGTAATACAGGCGGGCCACCTGAACGGCCTGGACGTCCTGGCTGACAGAAATAGTACGGTCGCGGGACATGCAGGGGCCAGCATACGCCGCTCTTCCGGATCAGGTGACCGGCATGGACCGCGACAGGGAGCAGCCAACAGCAGGTTGCACATCTGTTCAGCAGGCCATATCATCTGTTCAATCGTGACGCGCTCTCCGCAGCGCAATGATCCGTCTGGATGGCCGGGGAGTACGAGAGGTTCCAGACGACAGCCCATCACTGCCCAGGCAGCCCGTCCTGGCAGGCCACAGGAGAAGCGCGAATCGATGACCCAGTACATTCTGTCTCTCGACCAGGGCACCACCAGCAGCCGCGCCATCGTCTTTGATCACGCCGGCCAGATCCGGGCGCGGGCACAGAAGGAATTCCGGCAAATCTTCCCCCGGCCCGGCTGGGTGGAACACGACGCGGACGAGATCTGGAGCACCCAGAGCGGCGTGATGCAGGAGGCCCTGAGCAGCGCCGGAATCCGCGCCTCGGACCTGGCGGCCATCGGAATCACCAACCAGCGCGAGACGGTGGTGGTCTGGGACCGCCGGAGCGGTCAACCCGTCTACCACGCCATCGTCTGGCAGGACCGCCGCACCGCCGGCCTGTGCGACCAGCTCCGCGAGGCAGGCAAGGAGACGACGTTCCAGGAGAAGACCGGCTTGCTGCTGGACGCCTATTTCTCGGGCACCAAGATCCGTTGGATTCTGGACCATGTGGACGGCGCACGTGAGAAGGCCGAGCGCGGCGAACTGGCCTTCGGCACAGTGGATTCCTGGCTGGTCTACAGGTTAACCGGCGGCGAGCTGCACATCACCGACGCCAGCAACGCCAGCCGAACCCTGCTGTACAACATTCATACGGGCGACTGGGACGACGAGCTGCTGGCGTTGCTCGACATTCCCCGTTCCATGCTGCCCAGCGTGCGTCCCAGCTCGGAAGTGTATGGGCACACCGCGGCGGGCCTGCTGGGCGCACAGGTGCCGATTGCGGGTATCGCGGGGGACCAGCAGGCGGCCTCCTTCGGGCAGGCGTGCCTGGACGTGGGCATGGCGAAGAACACTTATGGCACCGGCTGTTTCATGCTGCTGAACACGGGTGAACAGGCAGTGGCGTCCAGGCACCGGCTGCTGACCACGGTGGCCTGGCAACTGGGTGGGAAGCGGACCTACGCCCTGGAGGGCGGCGTGTTCGTCGCAGGCGCGGTCGTCCAGTGGTTGCGCGACGGTCTGGGCATCATCCGCTCGGCGGCGGAGGTCGAGGAACTGGCCTCGCGCGTGCCGGACAGCGGCGGGGTGGTGCTGGTGCCCGCCTTCGTTGGGCTGGGCGCGCCGTACTGGGACCCCTACGCACGCGGCACCATCGTGGGCATGACGCGCGGAACCACTGCCGCACACATCGCCCGTGCGGCGCTGGAAAGCGTGGCCTTCCAGAGTGCCGAGCTGCTGGAAGCCATGCAGCAGGACACCACCCTCCACGGCGCCCAGGTCTCGGAGTTGCGGGTGGACGGCGGCGGCAGCGTCAACGACGCCATGATGCAATTTCAGGCCGACATCCTGGGCGTGCCGGTGATTCGCCCCAAGGTGACCGAAACCACCGCGCTGGGCGCGGCGTACCTGGCCGGACTGGCCGTGGACTACTGGCAGGACCAGGCCGAACTCAAGGCGTTGTGGCAGACCGGGCAGACTTTCGAACCCACCATCGAGGCAGGGGAACGCGCAGAGCGTCTGCAGACCTGGAAACGTGCAGTGGAGCGCAGTCGCGACTGGGATCGGCCGCAGTGACCCCGCTGTTCCACCTTCACTTCCGCTGTCTTCACCGTGGGCGGTGCACCCCATGTCCGGGACTGGAGAACATGCCTCCCACAACCCTAACCCGCATCACTTCAACAAGGAAACCCAACCATGCGTGACAAGACTATTGAAGCCGCCACCAAGCCCACCCCCTGGGACATGCTGGTGATCGGAGGCGGGGCGTCCGGTCTGGGCACAGCGGTGGAGGCAGCCACACGCGGCTACCGCACCCTGCTGCTCGAATCTCACGACTACGCCAAGGGCACCTCCAGCCGCAGCACCAAACTGGTCCACGGCGGCGTGCGGTACTTGGCGCAGGGCAACATCTCACTGGTGCGCGAGGCGCTGCACGAGCGCGGCCTGCTCAAGAAGAACGCGCCGCATCTGGTGCGCGATCAGGGCTTTTTGATTGCCGCCTACAAGTGGTGGTCTGCGCCGTTTTACGGAATCGGCCTGAAAATGTACGACCTGCTGGCCGGAAAGCTGAACCTCAAGGCCAGCCGCTACATCAACAAGGGCCAAGCCCTGAACAACATTCCCACCCTGAAGAAGGCTGGCCTGGGTGGTGGCATCCTGTATTTCGACGGCCAGTTCGATGACAGCCGCCTGGCGATCACGCTGCTGCGGACGCTGGAGGACCACGGCGGTGTGGCGGTCAACCACGCGCCGGTAACGGGCCTGATCATCGAAGGCGGCAAGGTCGTGGGAGCCCACTGGCGCGACGCGGAAACCGGCCAGACCCACGAGGCCCGCGCCAAGGTGGTCGTGAACGCCACCGGCGTCTTTGTGGACGATCTGCGGCGGATGGAAGACCCGCAGGTCAAGCCCATGCTCTCGCCCAGCCAGGGCGTCCATGTGGTGGTGGACCGCCGTTTCCTGCCCGGTGACAGCGCGTTGATGGTGCCGCGCACCGATGACGGACGGGTGCTGTTCGCCGTCCCGTGGCACGACCACGTGGTGATCGGCACCACGGATACCCCGGTCCCCGACGTGTCCTGGGAGCCGCGTGCCCTGCCCGAGGAGGTGGACTTCATCCTGAAGACAGCGGCGCAGTATCTCGACCCTGCCCCCACCGGTGCGGACGTGCGCAGCGTCTACGCCGGACTGCGCCCGCTGGTCAGGGCAGCCGAGGGCACCGATACCAAGGCTCTGTCGCGCGATCACGTCATCCGCATCTCGGCAGGGGGCATGCTCACGCTGACTGGCGGCAAATGGACCACCTACCGCCGCATGGGCGCGGACGCCGTGAACCGTGCCGCCGACCTAGCGGGCCTGCCCAGGCGCATGAGTCTGACCGAGGGGCTCAAACTCCACGGCGCCACCACCGAGGCACTGGCCGAGCCCTGGAAGGTCTACGGCACCGACGCCGAGCGGATCAGGGCGCTGCCCGGCGCGTCGGTCATGCTGCATCCCGACCTGCCGTATTCGGAGGCCGAGGTACGCTGGGCCGCCCGGCAGGAGCAGGCCCGCACCGTGGAGGACGTGCTGTCCCGCCGCACCCGCGCCCTGCTTCTGAACGCCCGTGCCAGCGCCGCCACCGCGCCACGCGTGGCCGCGATCCTGGCCGAGGAACTGGGCCGAGACGAGGCGTGGCAGGCGACACAGGTGGACGCCTATCGACAGTTGGCGAAGGGCTACATGCTGCCTGATGGAGTGCTTCCGGCAAATGCCACGGAAAGGGAGCAGATGGAAACCCGTCCAGCCTGAGCCAGACACCCCAGCCTCGCGGTTGCGGAGAGCACAACCTCATGACCCGTCTTTCAGACCAGCCGCCCAGATTCGCGTCCGGGCGGCTGGTCTGCTGCTGTGCCCGTTCAGTCGCTTTCCTGGCCCACCCTCCCCCTCCCCACGGTGGCGGCGGGCCGTTAGACTGACCCCATCCCAGGAGGTTTGCCCCTTGTTTCAGCCCCAACTTGAGAACCTGCCCGTGCCCGAATTGCGCGCCCTGCAACTGCGCCGCTTTCAGGACATGGTGGCGCGACAATACGAACACGTACCCGCCTACCGCGAGAAGTTTGCCGCGGTGGGTGTAGGGCCGGACGACCTGACGTCGCTGGACGATCTGACCCGTTTTCCCTTTACCCGCAAGGTGGATCTGCGCGACAACTACCCGCTGGGGCTGTGCGCCGTACCCCAGGAGAACCTGCGCCGGCTGCACGCCAGCAGCGGGACCGGGGGCAAACCGACGGTGGTGGGCTACGACGAGCGCGATCTGGAAATCTTCGCCGAGGTGGTGGCCCGCAGCCTGCACGCGGCGGGGGCGCGGCCCGGGATGGTCTTCCACAACGCCTACGGCTACGGCCTGTTCACCGGCGGACTGGGTCTGGACGGTGGCGCGCGGCGGCTGGGTCTGTGTACCGTGCCCGTCTCGGGCGGCGGTACAGAGCGGCAGGTGGGCTTGATCCAGGACCTTGGCCCAGAAGTCATCGCCTGCACGCCCAGCTACGCCCTCGTGCTGGCCGAGGCGTTGGAACGTCAGGGGCTGGGGCCGGACGATCACTCGCTGAGATACGCCGTGCTGGGCGCGGAACCCTGGGCCGAGAAGACCCGCGCGGAGGTCCAGCGACGCCTGGGCGTGACCGCCACCAACATCTATGGCCTGTCCGAGATCATCGGCCCCGGCGTCAGCAATGAGGACGCCGCCGAGCAGCGGGGCAGTTACATCTGGGAGGATCATTTCTACCCGGAGATCGTGGACCCCGCCACCGGGGAAGCCCTGCCGGACGGCGAATGGGGCGTGCTGGTCCTGAGTAGCATCAGCCGCAGCGCCATGCCGATCCTGCGGTACTGGACCGGAGATATCACCCGCCTGCTGCCCGGCGACAACGAGACCGGGCGCACCATGCGGCGCATGGACATCATCCGGGGGCGCAGCGACGACCTGATCATCCTGCGCGGTGTCAACGTCTACCCCACCCAGCTTGAGGCCGTGCTGGTGAGCCTGGGTCAGGTCAGCCCGCACTACCACGTTACCCTGACCCGCACCGGACCCATGGACGAACTGACCCTGCAGGTGGAGGCTGAAACGGAGGCCGTCACGCTGCGCGACGAGATCGTGCGGCTGATCAAGACCCAGGTGGGCGTGACCGTGCGCTGCGAACTGTGCGCGCCGGGCAGCCTGGCCCGCAGCGAGGGTGGCAAGCTCCGGCGCGTGACGGACCTGCGGGGCGAGCGCTAACGCGGCCCATGGGCCACCCTTGACCCGTCCGCTGATCCGGCCCGTGCGGCCCGCCGACGAGGCCCGGCTGGGCGAGATCGCGTATCTGACCGGCTTTTTCGGGGGCAGCGCCGAGCGGTATTTTCCGGACCCCCAGCTGTTTGCAGACCTGTGGATGCGGGCCTATTTCCGGCTGCCGGATTCGGTGGGCTTTGTGGCTCAGGTGTCCGGAGACGTGATCGGTTACATCATCGGCTCGGTGGACGAGAGGGCTTACCGGCGGGCACTGGTCCGCGTGGTGGTGGACACCGTGCTGCCTGGCCTGCTGTCACGGCGTTACCGCCGTCCCCTCGCGGCGCTCCCCTACCTGCTCCGCAGCCTGCGCTATCCCTCGCCGCACGTTTCCGTGGGCGAGTTTCCCGCGCACCTTCACCTGAATCTGTTGCCCACGTCCAGGGGGCTGGGACTAGGGGACAATCTCCTTCAGGGCTTCCTGCAGCGGCTGCGAGAACGGGGGGTTCCTGGCGTGCAACTGTCCACCACCGACGAGAATGTGGCGGCGCTTGGCCTGTACCGGAAGGCAGGGTTCAGCGTTGCGGCGGCGGAGCAAACCCAGCTGTGGACGCCATGGCTGGGCCGTCCGGCGCGGCAGTTGTGCCTGGTGCGGCGCACTGGCGGCTGAGCCGGTTACAGTTGCAGGTCCAGCCGCCTGACCTCTGCGCCTTCAAAACGCTCGATCCCCAGCGGCGAGACGTCAATGAAGGGCGCCTCACCCACGGCAATTTGCGCCATCACGCGGCCGGTGGCGGCGGCCTGCATCACGCCGTGTCCGGAAAAGCCGCAGGCATTGAGCCAGTCGTCCACGCCAGGCATGCGGCCCACCACCGGAAAGCCGTCCGGAGTGAGTTCGTAATAGCCCCACCAGCTGGCGTTGCGGTCCAGCGAGGCCGTTTCCAGCCACGGCCAGCGCTCCAGCGCCAGGCTCAGGGTGGGTTCCAGCCAGTCCCAGTTCAGGCCCTCGCGCCAGCCGGTGTCGCCAGGGTCCGCCCGCCCAAAGATCAGGCGTTCGCCCTCCGAACGCAGGTAAACGCCGCTCGTGAGGTCAAAGGTCATTGGAACGGGGCGGTCCAGCGTGAGTGGGCCGGTGCTGAAGACCATCCGGCGCGCAGGCTGCACCGGAATGTCGAGGCCCGCCAGCCGTCCCACCTCCCCGGACCACGCGCCCGCCGCGTTCAGCACTTGTGGGGCCTCGAAGGTTCCGGCCGGCGTCTGCACCTGCCAGACCTCGCCCAGCCGCGCAATGGCCGTAACGGGCGTGTCCAGCACCACCCTTGCCCCGGCCTCGCGCGCCAGCCGCACGTACTCGTGGTTGAGGCTGTGGGCATCCACCTTGCCGTCCGTGGGGCAGAAACTGCAGCCACCCAGGCCCGCCGTGTCGAAGGCCGCATACTGCTGCGCCTCGGCGGGGGTCAGGGCCTCGGAGGGAATGCCCAGGCTCTGTTGCAGGGCCACGGCCTCCTGGTGTTCCGGCCATCCCGCTTCCGGAATCAGCATCAGGTAGCCCTCGGCGCGGTAGCCCGATTCCGGCATGGCCGCGTACTCGGCGATGCTCTCGCGCGACAGCAGGATGTTGGTGACGCTGTTGAACTGCGCCCTCACCCCGGCCACGCTGCGTCCAGTAGAGCCGCTGGCGGGGCGGTCCCGGTCCAGCACGATGACTCGCAACCCGCGCTGCGCCAGTCGGTAAGCACTGGCCGCGCCGATAATTCCGGCGCCGATGACCATGATGTCGGCGCTGTACGGCCTGGAAAGGGGGGCGGTCACGTCAGGTCCGCCTCGATGACGGGAAACCCCTCCACCGGGTACGTGTCCACATTGGCGCTGCGCTGCTGCGCGAGCACGCCGCCGTCCACGCTGATGAACTGCCCGGTGATGTACGAGGCGTCATCCGAGGCCAGGAACAGCGCCGCCCCGGTCATGTCCTCGGCCACACCGTAGCGCCCCAGCGGCACGGTCTTCTCGCGCACGCGCAGGTCTTCCTCGGTCAGGCCGTAGGTGTTGATGAATCCGGGCACCACACCGCACACGCGCACGCCGTAGGGGGCGAGATCCAGCGCCATCGAGCGCGTCATGGCCTCGATGCCGCCCTTGGTGGCGTCGTAGGCCACGTTGCCACGGTGTGCACGAGTGGCCCCGCCAGAAGACGTGCTGATAATGACCCCTTTGCGTCGCCGCGCCATGACAGTGGCAGCCCGGTGCGAGCACAGGAAGACGCTCTTGAGGTTGACCTGAATGATGCGGTCCCACCAGGCCTCATCGGCCTCCAGAAAGTGACGGGTGGTGTCGATCAGCCCGGCATTGTTGTACAGCACGTCCACGTATCCGAACGACTTTTCGATTTCCACGAACATGGCGTTCACGGCTGCGGCGTCGGACACGTCGGCGGGGACGGCCAGGGCCACGCCGCCCGCCGACGTGATCTCATCCACCACCGCTTCCACCATGTCCGGCTTGATATCGTTGACGGCGACTTTTGCGCCCTCGGAGGCAAAGCGCAGGGCCACTGCCCGCCCGATGCCTCCCCCTGCGCCCGTGACGAGGACGGTCCTGTTGCTGAAACGTTGTGGGTGGGTCATGTTTTTTCTCCTGTAGGAAAGTTTCGGGCGTCCACGTACCAGCGCTGTGCCCAGTCCCTGGACGTGCCGGAAAGGTCGGGGTTTAAAGACACCAGTTGACCGGGCCGCAACTGGGCCGCCAGCGGCAGGTCCTCGGGATGAACGACGGCAGGCTTGTGGTAACCGCCGATCCGCCCCCGGTCCGAGAGCAGGATGATCGGCTCCCCGGCAGGCGTAACCTGCACCGCGCCGGGTGGGGTGGCCTCGCTGGTGACCTGACCGCCCGGCACCTGCTGTCGGCTGTGGGTGCCGCCCAGCCGCAGGCCCATGCGGTCTGAGCCGGCCACGCGGAAGGGGGCGCTCCCCAGAGCATTCAGGGCCTCCGGCGAGGCCTGTGGACCGGGCAGCAGGCGCAGGGTGACGTGTTGCGGCAGGCTCAGCGGCAGGCTGGCAAAACCGGGGAGGGCGTCTTGCACAGTCGCGAGGCCCAGCACGTCACCCCCCCGCAGGGGCCGCCCCACCCGGCCGATCAGGTCCGTGCTGCAACTGCCCAGAAACGGCGCACCTTCAAAACCTCCGGCCACTGCAAGATAGGCCCTTGCACCCGTCTGGGTAGAGGCAAAACGCAACGTCTCGCCCTGCCGGAGCCGGAAGCCCTGCTGCATAGGCCGGCCTTCCGGGCGCATCCCGAAGCCAGCGACGCCCACCACCATGTCACGCAGAGCCGTGAGAACCGGCCCCTTCAGGGTCAGCTCCAGCAGTGGCGCGTCTGGCGCGTTGCCCACCAAGCCGTTGGCGAAAGCAGCCGAGAGGGAATCCAGCGGGCCACTCCGGGCCAGGCCCACCTGTGCCTGTCCCAGACGCCCGCTGTCCATCAGCAGGTCCAGCAGGCCCGATCTTTCCACCCGGAAGGCTGGAAAGCTGGGCTCGGCGGGCCAGGTTTCGCGCACTTCGGGCAGGGGCGGCGTTTCCCCCACCGAGGGCCGGAAGTGCACGCGGTCCCCCGGCGCGATCAGGAACGGTTCGGCGCGGTTGGGGTCATAGATCGTCGCCAGCGCCGTGCCCAGCAGGTTCCAGCCCCCCGGCGAGGGCAGCGGATACACGCAGGTCTGGGCATTGGCGACGGCGACCGCGCCCTGGGGCACACTGGCGCGGGGTGTGGAGCGGCGGGGCAGCCGCAGGTCTGCCGGAACTTCCCCCAGAAAGGGAAATCCGGGGGTGAATCCCACCGCATAGACGTGATACCCGGTCCCCGCATGCAGCCGGATGACCTCGGCTTCGCTCAGGCCGGTGCGGGCGGCAACATCGGGCAGGTCAGGACCGTCGTAGCGGACGGGAAGTTCAATCAGACGGCCCGCCACCCCAGCCACGTCGTCGAAACTCCGCAGATGCCGCGCCACCCACCCGCGCACCGCCACGCCAGACACCACCGCCTCGTCGTACTCCACGAACAGGTTGACGTAACCGGGACCCAGATCCGTGACGCCGGGCAGCAGATCAGCCCGTAGCGCCCGGTGGAATGCGTGCAGACGGGCGTTCTGGCGCAGGTCCAGTTCCTCCGAGAACTGAACGTAGAAGCCGGTGGCGTGGGCGGAACGCCGCATTCAGGAGATTCCGGCAAAGGAGCGCACCGCCACGCCCTCCTTCTCCAGCGCCTCACGAATCGCGCGGGCGATCTGCACGGCGTTGGGGTTGTCACCGTGGATGCACAGCGAATCCACGTCACAGACGAAGTGACCGCCGTCAATCGCCTCAATGCGCCCCTGTGTGGCCATCATCACGGCGCGCCGGGCGGCCTCGGCAGGGTCATGGATGCTGGAACCGGGCATGGAGCGCGGGGCCAGCCGCCCGTCCTGCAGGTAGGCGCGCTCGGGAAAGGTCTCAAGGACCACCGGAACGCCCAGCCTGCGGGCCTCGGTCTCCAGCAGCGTTGCGGGCAACACCATCAGCGGCAGCGCCGGATCAAAATCGCGGGTGGCCTGGGCAATCGCCGCCGCCGTGGGCGCATGCGTCCAGGCACGGGTGGACAGTGCGCCGTGGGCCTTGACGTGCTGGAGGGGGACTCCGGCAGCCCGCGCCATCCCCGCCAGCGCCGAGATCTGATACAGCGTGTCGGTATAGACCTGATCCGGTGACACCTCCATGATGCGCCGTCCAAAACCGGGCAGATCGGGGTAACTGGGATGTGCCCCGAGGCCCAGGCCATGCTGCTTGGCCCGCGCCACCGTGGCCTGCATGGTCAGCGGATCGCCTGCATGGAACCCACAGGCGACATTCACGCTGCTCAGCAGGGGAAACAGGTTGGCGTCGTCGCCCAGCGTCCAGGCCCCGTAGGATTCGCCTGCGTCGGCGTTGAGGTCAATGGTGGTGCGGGTCATGCGATCAGGCTAGCGGAAGTGGGGTCCGGAAGTGCGCAAGAGCGGCCTGGCTACGCCAGCTCACCCACCCGCACCTTCTCCAGCGCAGCCAACACGTCCCTGACCAGATCGTCCGGGTCCTCGATGCCTACGCTCAGGCGGACCAGGCCCGGCGTGACGCCGTGACGCCGCAGGGTTTCCTCTCCCAGCAAAGCGTGGGTGGTGCTGGCCGGGTGACAGGTCAGGCTTTCCACGTCGCCCAGGCTGACGGCCTGCGTGAACAGCTTCAGGCTGTCCAGGAACGTCATGGCGGCCTCCGCGCTGCCCAGCTCCACACTGACCAGACCACCAAAGGCCCGCATCTGCTTCTCGGCGACACTGTGGCCGGGGTGGTCCGTCAGACCGGGGTAGTACAGCGCCTCGATGGCCGGGTGGCCCCGCAACGCGGTGGCCAGCGCCATCGCCCCGGCGCAGTGCGCTTCCATCCGCAGTGGCAGAGTTTTCATGCCCCGCAGGAACAGGTAGCCCTCGAACGGCCCCAACGACGCGCCGACGTGCCGGAGTCCCACACCGCGCAGTTCCATCATCACGTCTGATGGGCCGGCCACCACGCCACCGATGGCGTCGCCATGTCCGCCCAGGTATTTGGTGGCGCTGTGCATGACCAGATCGACGCCGTGTTCGATGGGCCGCGTCAGGTACGGCGTGCTGAAGGTGTTGTCGGCCACCGTCAGCGCGCCCACCGTTTTTGCGGCCCGCGTCACCCGCGCCAGATCGAAGATCCCCAGGCGTGGATTGGTGGGCGTTTCCAGCCACACCAGCCGGGTGTTCGGGGTCAGCTTGCCTTCCAGATCGGCCTCGTCGTGGGCCTCGTGGACGGTCACGCCGAACTTGCTGGCCACCTCCAGCAGGAAGCCTTCGGTGCCGCCGTACAGGGGCGCCAGGAACACGACCTCGTCGCCGGGTTTGAGCAGCGTCATGGCGATGGCCGACACCGCCCCCATGCCGCTGGCAAAGGCCACCGCGTCCTGCGCCCCTTCCAGATCGGCGAGCTTTTCTTCAAAGGCGCGGACGGTGGGGTTGGTCACGCGCGAGTAGAAGTACCCGCTCTCCTCGCCCGCGAACAGGCGCTGACCGCGTTCGGCGCTGCCGTAGGCGAAGGTGCTGGTGGCGTAGATGGGCGTGGCGTGCGCGCCGGTGGCCGGGTCGATTCCCTGCCCCGCGTGAACGGCGCGCGTGCGAAAGCCGCGTGACTGTGAATTGGACATGCTGCCATCTTAGGTCAGAGCGCCTAACGGGCGTTCGTTTGGAACGGACGGGCCTGGACGGGGCCATGGGGCAGGGTGGCCGCTAAGCTGTTCGCATGCTGCCCACCCTGGCCGAGTTGCTGCTCCTTCCGGCCTTCACGGGGGCGGAGGTCAGGAGCGGCCAGGCGCGGTTGGGGGCGCCAGTCACCTGGGTCCACGTTTCCGAGATCAGCGACGCCGCCCGCTTCCTCAGCGGCGGAGAGCTGCTGCTCAGCACCGGAACGCCGCTGGCCGGGGGCGACGGCGGGGCGTACATCCGCTCGCTGGCCGGGGGCGGCGCGCACGGGCTAGCGCTGGAACTGGTGCGCGAGGTACGGGAAGTGCCACCCGAAGCCCTGGAGGCGGCCCGCGAGACCGGTTTCCCGCTGATCGTCTTCCGGCAGGAGGTGAGCTTCGCGGAGCTGACCCGCGCCGCCCACGCCCGCATTCTCAGGCCGCCTGTCGCCGCGCCGCCCTCGCTGTCTCCGGTGACTGACGCCCTGAACGAGACAGGCCGCGCCGCCGACTTCGTGGCCGCGCACCTGGGGGCGGTGCTGGCCCTGCCGCCGCGCCCGCGCCTGATTCTGCTGGACACGCTGGGGGCGCTCCTGGGCTGCAACTTCAACGTGGCCGAGGCCGCCCGCAGCCTGGGCGTGCGCCGTCAGACGGTGTACTACCGCCTGGAGCAACTGCGGGCCATGCTGGGCGATCTGAACGATCCCCGGCGGCAACTGGGCCTGCTGCTGGCGCTGGACCTGTCTAGGGACCGCTAGCCTCAAGGCTTTTTTGGACACCCTGTCTCTTGAGTCAAGCACCCGGGGAGGAGGACAATGGACGGCAGCCCACCTGTTCCAATCCTTTCGCCCGGAGGTTTGTCCATGACCAGCACCGAAGAGCGCCCAGCGGTCCTTCCCGAGCCTGTCGCATCGGCCTACGACATCGCGCAGCAGAACCGCGAGTACACCATGTTCTCGTGGTCTGTGCAGGGTGGCGCCCTGCCACCCGTAATGACCGGCGGCAGGGGCAGTCACTTTTTCGACGGTGACGGCCACTCCTGGCTCGACTTTTCCAGCCAGCTGATCAACCTGAACATCGGCCACCAGCACCCGCGCATGCTGGAGGCCATCAAGAAACAGGTGGACACCATGTGCTTTGCCGGGCCGTCCTTCGCCACCGAGCCGCGCGGCAAGCTGGGGCAGAAGCTGGCCGAGGTCACCGGGCTGGCCAAGACCTTCTTCACCCTGGGCGGCAGCGAGGCCAACGAGAACGCCATCAAAATTGCCCGCCTGGTCACAGGCCGCGACAAGATCATCACCCGCTACCGCAGCTACCACGGGGCGACGATGGGCAGCATGACTGCCTCGGGGGACCCACGCCGCTGGCCGGTGGAGCCGGGGGTGCCAGGAGTGGTGCGCGTCTTTGATCCGTACTGCTACCGCTGTCCCTTCGGCAAGACGCCGGATTCGTGTGGCCGTGAATGCGTCTCGCACATCGAGGAAGTTATTCAGATGGAGGGGCCGGACTCCATCGCGGCGATTCTGGTGGAAGGCATCACCGGTAGCAACGGCCTGCTGGTGCCGCCCGACGACTATTACCCCAAACTGCGGGCGCTGTGTGACCGGTACGGCATCCTTCTGATCACCGACGAGGTGATGAGCGGCTTCGGACGCACCGGCAAGTGGCTGGCGACCCAGCACTACGGCATCAAGCCCGACATCGTGACCTGCGCCAAGGGCCTGACGAGCGGGTATATGCCACTGGGCGCGTGCATTGTCAGCCAGCCCATTGCCGACTACTTCGACACACACATGCTGTGGGGCGGCCTGACGTACAGCGGCCACCCGGTCTGCTGCGCCGCCGCCGTGGAGAATCTGGCGATCTACGAGGACGAGGGGCTGTTCGAGAACGCGCTTGAGCTGGGCGCCTACCTGGGTCAGCGGCTGGAAGCCATGAAGGCCAGATACGCCTGCGTGGGAGACGTACGTTACAAGGGGCTGTTCTCCGTGCTGGAACTGGTGCGCGACAAGGGAACGAAAGAACCGCTGGCCCCGTTCGGCGGCACCTCGCCGGAGATGGGTCAGCTGGCCGCACACCTGCGGAACAAGCACGTCTACGCGTACAGCCGCTTCAATTTCCTGTGGGTCTGTCCACCGCTAATCATCACCAAAGCGGAGCTGGACGCCGGACTGGCCGTGTACGAGGAGGCGCTGGCGCTGGTCGATACGCTGATCGCGGGCGGGGTGGCTGCGGACTAGGGGACCAGGAAGGTTCACGTCACCCACCGTCCCCAGCCGCCACGTGGCAGCCCCGCATCAAGAGGGGCCAGAACGGATCAAAGCCCCGATCTTTTCGCTCCGTCAATACGGGGGAGGGTTGAGGAGGGGACAAACGGCATTTGTCCGGCCAGCTCCCTGGACGAAGGAGAGGTAACCCCATGACCGCCACCACAGAAAAAACCATCACCCTGACCCACTGGCTCAACAATGCGCCCGCTGAGGGGAAGTCGGGCCGCACCGCCCCCGTCTACAACCCGGCCACCGGGCAGGTTCAGGCACTGGTTCCGCTGGCGAGTAGAGACGAGATAGACGCCGTGGTAGAGATTGCTACTGCCGCCGCTCAGCAATGGCGGTCCAGTTCCCTCAGCATGCGCTCGGGCGTGATGTTCAAGTTCCGCGAACTGCTCGCGGCGCGGCGCGAGGAGCTGGCCCGCATCATCACGCGCGAACATGGCAAGGTGCACAGTGACGCGCTGGGCGAGATCGCGCGCGGGCTGGAGAACGTGGAATACGCCTGCGGCATTCCCAACCTGCTGCGCGGCGGCTATTCCGAACAGGTCAGCACCGGCGTGGACGTGTACAGCATCCAGCAACCGCTGGGCGTGGTGGCCGGCATCACGCCATTCAATTTCCCCGCGATGGTGCCGCTGTGGATGCTGGCAAACGCGCTGGCATGCGGCAATGCCTTTATCCTCAAACCCAGCGAGAAAGATCCGTCTGCCGCCAACTTCATGGCCGAACTGCTCAAGGAGGCCGGTCTGCCGGACGGCGTGCTGAGCGTCGTTCATGGAGACAAGGAGGCCGTGGACGCTCTCCTGGAGCATCCTGGCATCGCCGCCGTGAGCTTCGTCGGCAGCACACCGATCGCCAGGTACATCTACGAGAAAGGCACCGCCCATGGCAAGCGCGTGCAGGCGCTGGGCGGAGCGAAAAACCACATGCTGGTGCTGCCCGACGCGGATATCGGGATGGCCGCCGACGCCGCCGTCTCTGCCGCTTACGGGTCGGCGGGCGAGCGCTGCATGGCCATCAGCGTGCTGGTGGCGGTGGGCGACGCGGGCGACAAATTGATCGACGCCATTCGGGAGCGCTTGCCTGCCCTCAAGATCGGCCCCGGCGACGAACCGGAGAGCGAGATGGGGCCGCTGATCACCCGCGAACATCGGGACCGGGTGGCCGGCTATATCGCCTCCGCACAGGAGCAGGGCGCAAAAGTCGTGGTGGACGGACGTGAGACCCGATTTGACGGCGACGGATTCTTCCTGGGCGTGTCGCTGCTGGACGACGTAAAACCCGGAATGAACGCCTACGACGACGAAATCTTCGGCCCGGTGCTGTGTGTAGTGCGGGCGGACAGCTACGCCGAGGGCCTCAAGCTGATCAACGACAACGAGTACGGCAATGGCACGGCCATCTTCACCCGCGACGGCGGCGCGGCGCGGCAATTCCAGTTTGACGTGGAAGTCGGCATGGTGGGCGTGAACGTCCCTATCCCGGTGCCTGTCGCGTACTACAGCTTCGGCGGCTGGAAGGCCAGCCTGTTCGGCGACACCCACATGTACGGCCCCGAAGGCATCAAGTTCTTCACGCGCAGCAAGGTGATCACCTCGCGCTGGCCGGATCCGGCGAGCAGCAAGGTGGATCTGGGGTTCCCACAGACCCGCTAAGAAGCTGCGTTTTTCGCCAGTAGCCGCGCCTCCACCAGCGCCGAAAGCGCCCGTACCGGGGCCTGCGGATCCGTGGCGAAAAAGCGTGGGCTGGGATGCGGGCAGTTCATGGCGGGCAGGGGGCGGGGCAGTTCAGGCTGAACGAACCGCCAGCCGCTCTGCGCCTTGCCGCCCACCAGCACCACCACCCGGAGTTCAGGCAGCAGCGTCAGCAGTTCCAGGGTGGCCGGTGTCGCCGCCCTGACCTGCATTGCCGTGGGCGTGACCACTCCGCCCGCACTGAGTTGCCACGGCACGATGTTCCACATCAGGCAGCGCTCGCGGCTGATACCAGCCAGCTTCAGCAGGCAGCTCAGGTTCTCGGCGGTGCGGTCCGGGTTGTCGGGGGAGGCGAAACCCGTCTGCGCGACTTTCGGCCCCGGCGATTCCAGCAGCAGCAGGATCTCACTGTGAATGCCGCCGCTTCTGGGATCGAAGTGGGGAAGGTCCAGCCGCTCGCCTAGCATCTCACCTGCTCGCAATCGCTCCGCGAAGGCCGTCAGCGGCGCGACATGGGGGTCCTGAAGCTGGGCGCGGCGGGCCGCAAGGGTCTCGGGATCCGCCAGCGTCCGGGTCTGCACCCCCCAAGTCTATCGGGAGAGGGCAGGGGTAAAACGTCGGTCAGTCCGCCGCGCTCTGCCCGCTTTCCGCCGCGTGCAGCGTGATCGGCGTGCCGTTGACGGCCGCGTTGCCGGTCAGGGCGTCCACCCGCTGCGAATCGGTCAGGTCGTTCAGGCTGACACCCGCATGTTCGGCGGCCACCCCCAGGCGTACGCCCGCGCGTGAGTGGCCGAAGCCGTGCGGCAGACTGGCGACTCCTGGCATCAGCGTGTCGGTCAGTTCCAGCGGCACGGTCACCGCGCCCACACGAGAGCGAACCACAATGTCCTCCCCGTCCGCAAACCCGGCAGCGTCGGCGGGGTTGAGTTGCAGGGTGCAGCGGCCCGGCCCACGCATCAGCCGGGGGGTGTTGTGCATCCAGGAATTGTTGCTGCGAAGCTGCCGCCGCCCGATCAGGACGAGGGGTGGGGGCGTGACCTCCAACGCCGCTTCCAGGCGCGGCAGATCCGCCAGCATGGGTGTGGGCGCGAGGTTAACACGACCCGAGGCGGTCAGCAGGCGTTCGGGGAAACAGGGTTGCAGCGGGCCGTAATCAATTCCGTGCGGGTTGGCCTTCAGCTCGTCCACACTGGTCGCGTACGGGCCGTGGCGCAACCCCAGATTCAGCTTCTGCTCCGGCGTGCTGCCCGCCTTGCCGGTCAGGCGTTCGGTCAGGCCCATGAAGATCTGGAAGTCGAAGCGTTGGTCTTCCGCGATAGGAAAGACGGGCAGCGAGTAGCGAGCTGTGTTCTGCACCGCCAGCAGGTGGAAGGTGATGTCGTAGTGGGCCACCTCCAGCCCGAAGGCCGGGGGCAGGATGACGTGGGCGTGGCGAGTGGTCTCGTTCAGGTACGGGTCTATGCTGACCATGAACTCCAAGCCGGCCAGCGCATCGTCCAGCGCCGCGCCATCCGCCGTGGACAGGACCGGATTGCCCGCCACGGTAACAAGCGCCCGGATCTGACCGTCGCCGGGGGTGGTCATCTCCTCGGCCATGGTCACGTTGGGCAGCTCGCCGTCGAATTCGGGCAGGCCGCGCACGCGCGAGGTGTACCGTCCGTGGTAGATCGCGCCCTTTTTAGCACGCGCCAGCAGGTCGTAGGCAGGCCGGGTAAACATGGCACCGCCCTCGCGGTCCAGGTGGCCGGTCACGGCATTCAGAACATTGATCAGCCACTGCGACAGCCCACCGAACTCCTGAATGCTCAGGCCGATGCGCCCGTAGGCCACGGCGCGTTCGGCGACGGCAAAGTCGCGCGCCAGCGCGCGGATGGTTTCGGCGGCAACCCCGGTCAGCCCTTCCACACGTTCGGGAGTGAAGATCCGGGCCGCGTCCTGCACGGCGTCCAGCCCATCAGTCAGGTTACTCAGGTGGCCCAGCCGCGCTAGCCCCTCGGCAAAAATGACATTCAGCAGCGCCAGCAGCAGGTAAGCGTCCGTTCCGGGCCGGATGAAATGAAACTCGGTGGCGTGTGCCGCGCTCTCGGTGCGGCGTGGGTCCAGCAGCACCACCCGCCCACCGCGCTCGCGGATGGCCTTCAGGCGCCCCCGGACATCCGGCGCCGTCATGATGCTGCCGTTGCTGGCCAGGGGGTTGGCACCCATCATCAGCATGAAGTCGGTGCGGTCGATGTCGGGAATGGGCAGCAGGAAGGGATGGCCGAACATCTCCGCGCCCGCGAAGTGGTGGGGCAACTGGTCGATGCTGGTGGCCGTGAAGCGGTTGCGGCTGCCGATGGCCCGCACCAGCCCTCCCGCCGTGAGCAGCGTGCCGCTGTTGTGCACGCTGGGATTGCCCTGAAAGGTGGCCACCGCGTCCGCCCCGTGCTGCTCGCGCACTTCTCTAAGGCGCGCCGCCACGTAATCGAGCGCCTCGTCCCAGCCCATCTCGACCCAGGTGTCGCCGTCGCGCCGCATGGGCCGCTTCAGTCGGTCCGGGTCCGCGTGCAGGTCAGGCAAGGCCGTTCCTTTGGGGCAGATGTGGCCCTTGCTGAGCGGGTCGAGCGGATCACCGCGCAGATCCGTGACCCTGCCGCCTTGGACGGTGATCTGCAGGCCACAGATGGCCTCGCACAGGTTGCAGGCACGGAAATACACACCGTCGGTGGGCAGGGGGGCGACGGCAGGGGCAGGTGTGGCGTGGATCATGGGCGAACCTCCAGGGAAGTGGGACGTCGACAGTCTGGCATACCGCCGTGACCCGTCCGCAGGAGCGGTCACAGCGCTGGCCTCTGCGGCACGTCCAGCGACGCCCCCGCTCAAAGCAGTGACAGGGGGAAAACGATTTCGACAGATCACGCCAACGTGCTACATTTGACACATTCAAAACTGCTGTTCGCTGCTGTCCACGTTGTCGTGACCTCCACCTCTCCCCTATTTCTGGAGACTGCTGTGCCGATCTGGAACGTTGACCATCCTCTCGATCTTCAGCGCTGCCTGTGGGCACAGGAGGCGCGCATTTGACCGCCGTGCCTGCCGCCATCGCTTTCCGCAAAGTCACCAAAACCTTTGGCCCGGTGGAAGTCCTGCACGGTGTGACCTTCGACATTGGGACCGCCGAGATCCACGCACTCATCGGCGAGAACGGAGCGGGCAAGAGCACGCTGATGAAGATTCTGGGCGGCTACCAACCTCAGACCTCCGGCGAGATCGTGCTGACCGGGCAGCCCGTCAGCTGGCGCAGCAGCCGGGACGCTGAGGCCCGCGGCGTGGTGCTCATTCACCAGGAATTCAATCTGGCAGATGACCTGAGCGTGGCGCAGAACATCTTCCTGGGCCGCGAACTGGGCGGCGCATTCCTGAACGACGCCGCGATGAACCAGCAGGCCGCCGCCGCCCTGACGCGGCTGGACGTGCAGCTTGACCCCAGAACGCGTGTGCGTGACCTGAGTGTGCCGCAAAAGCAGCTGGTGGAAATTGCCAAGGCGCTGGCCCGCGACGCCCGCGTGCTGGTCATGGACGAGCCCACGGCCACACTGACCGTCCGCGAGACGGAGGTGCTGTTTGCCCTGATCCGGCGCCTGCGGGACGACGGCGTGACGGTGCTGTACATCAGTCACAAGCTCGGCGAGGTGGTGGAGCTGGCCGACTCGGTGACGGTGCTGCGTGATGGCGAGGTGGTCTTCAGCGGCCCGGCAGCGGGGAAAACGCCGCACGATCTGGCCAACCTGATGGTGGGCCGCGAGCTGGAGGAGATGTTTCCGGACGTGGGGCAGCCCACCCAGAACGAGGCGTTGCACGTCGAGGGACTGGAGGTTCCCGGCTGGGCGCACGACATCACCTTCACCTTGCGTGCAGGCGAGGTTCTAGGATTCGCCGGGCTGGTGGGTTCCGGGCGAACCGAACTGTTCGAGGGCTTGCTGGGCCTGCGCCGGCACACGGTTCGGCAGGTGCGCGTGGCAGGCCGTCCAACCCGCATTGACAGTCCCGGCAAGGCCGCAAAGGCGGGCGTCGTGTACCTCAGTGAGGACCGCAAGGGCAAAGGGCTGCTGGTGGACTTTCAGCTTCGGCCCAACCTTACCCTCATGACGCTGGAGGAGTACGCACGGCCCCTGCTGAACATCGGCGCGGAGCAGCGGACGCTGGAAGGGGCGGTCAAGACCTACGGCATCCGCACGGGGCGGCTGGATGTGGCCGCCAGCGCGCTCTCGGGCGGCAACCAGCAGAAGCTCGCCCTCGCCCGCATTCTGGAAGTCAACCCCGACGTGATCGTGCTCGATGAACCGACACGCGGCGTGGACGTGGGGGCCAAACGCGAGATCTACCTGCTGGTTCAGGCGCTGGCGGCCTCCGGCAAGGGCGTCATTGTGATTTCCAGCGAGCTGACCGAACTGCTGGGCCTGTGCCAGCGCCTGCTGGTGGTGCGGGAAGGCCGCATCGTCGGCAATCTGAGCGGCCAGGAACTGACCGAGCAGGAAGTGATTCAGTACGCCACCGGCTTGAAAGTCAACGCTCCCACTCTGGAGGCAGCCCCACGATGACCGAATCCCGCGCCGAGATTCCCGCCCGATCCACCCGCCCGCCGCTGCTTTCACGCCTGGGCAGTCTGGGGCCGCTGCTGGGGCTGCTGGCCCTGATGATCGTGGCCACCGCACTCAACAGCGACTTTCTGACCGTGTCCAACCTGTCCAACGTGCTGACGCGCGCCTCGTTTATCGGAATTATTGCGGTAGGCGCGACGTTCGTGATCATCTCGGGCGGCATTGACCTGTCGGTGGGTTCGATGGCCGCGCTGATCGCCGGTTCCATGATTCTGATCATGAACGCGCTGGGCGGAGACGGTGGTGGCGGCGGCGTCATCGCGATAGGCATGCTGTGCGCCCTCGCCATCGGCGCAGGGGCGGGACTCCTACATGGCACCTTTATCGCGCGGGGCCGCATTGAGCCGTTCATCGTCACCCTGGGAACCCTCGGCATCTACCGCGCGGTCCTCACCTACCTGTCGGAGGGGGGCAGCATCTCGCTGAACAACACCCTCAGCGACGCCTACAGCCCGGTGTATTACGGCAAGCTGCTGGGCGTACCGATTCCGATCGTGGTGTTCGCGGTGGTGGCGCTGCTCGGCGGACTGATCCTGAACCGCACCCGCTACGGCCGCTACGTGCAGGCCATTGGCAGCAACGAGCAGGTGGCGCGGTACGCGGCGGTGGACGTGAACCGCGTCAAAGTCATCACCTACATGATCCAGGGCATCTGCGTGGCTCTGGCGACATTGCTGTACGTGCCGAGACTGGGGAGCGCCAGCCCCAGCACCGGCATCCTGTGGGAGCTGGAGGCGATTGCCGCCGTGATCATCGGCGGCACGGCCCTCAAGGGCGGCTCCGGACGCATCTGGGGCACGGTGGTGGGGGCCATGTTGCTGCTCAGCATCGAGAACGTGTTGAACTTGACCTCGATCATCAGCGTGTACCTGAACGCCGCCGTGCAGGGCGTGGTGATCATCGTGGTGGCCTTCCTGCAACGCGGAAAGCGGTCATGATCCGGAGAACGCAGCTCCGTCCAGGGAACTTCAGGAGGCCATGCCCGCCTCTCCTTTCAAGGGCAGGGCGCAGGCCGATGACCTGCAACCTGTCTGAGCTCAGCTCTGTGAGCTCCACCGGACCGCCACAGCTGAGTGCCTTCTGACCGCGCCGCGTCCCTCCACCCGCCCTGTCCGCAGAACGCCACAGCACGAAGGAGTTCATCATGTCGCAAACCCTGAAAAAATTCGCGGTTCTTTCCATCTCGCTCCTCGCCTCCGCCGCGCTGGCGCAGACCAAGCAGGTGATGGGCGTGTCCATTCCCTCGGCAGACCACGGCTGGACGGGCGGCGTGGTGTACTGGGCCAACGAGACGAAAAAAGAGCTGGAAAAGATGTACCCGAACCTGACCGTGATCGTGAAGACAGCCAAGGACGCCAACGAGCAGGCCAACCAGATTCAGGACATGTACACCGTCAACAAGATCAATGCTCTGGTGATCTTGCCGCAGGAGAGTGCCCCGCTGACTCGTCCCGTCGCCAACCTCAAGGACAAGGGCGTGTTCACGGTGGTGGTGGACCGGGCGCTGACCGATCCCAAGGCGCAGGACGCCTACGTGGCCGGAGACAATCCAGGGCTGGGCCGGGTCAGCGGCGAGTACGTGGGCAAGACGCTGGGTGGCAAGGGCAACGTGGTGGTGCTGCGCGGCATCGCCACCGTGATCGACAACCAGCGCGTGGACGCTTTTGACAAGGTGATGAAGGAGAAATACCCGGGCATCAAGATTCTGGACCGGCAGTACGCCAACTGGAACCGCGACGACGGCTTTAAGGTCATGCAGGATTACCTGACCCGTTTTCCCAAGATTGACGCCGTCTGGGCGCAGGATGACGACATCGCCGTGGGCGTCCTCAAGGCCATCGAACAGGCCGGGCGCAAGGACATCAAATTCGTGCTGGGCGGCGCTGGCATGAAGGAAATGATCAAGAAGGTGCAGGACGGCGATCCGCTGATCACCGCCGACGTGACCTACCCGCCGAACATGATCCGCGACGCCATGCTGCTCACGGCCAAATCCCGCATGACGAAGACGGCCATGCCCAAGACCACCATCATTCCCAGCGTGCTGGTCACCAAGGACAACGCGGCCAAGTTCTACTTCCCCAAATCGCCTTTCTGAGCACTGGCGCCGTAGGCGCGCAGTCTGAAGGTCTGAACGCCGGGGTACGGTGACCGTCCGCGGAGGCGGCGTTTAGACCTCATGCCCTCAGACCGTCCCACCGCAGCGCGCCGACTCCACCCCATTTGACCCCATCCACACCCCGGAGGCACCCTAGATCCATGCCCAGACCTGTCACCCTGTTTACCGGCCAGTGGGCCGACTTGCCCCTGGCCGAACTCGCGCCGCTCGCCAGGAAAATGGGCTTCGATGGCCTGGAGCTAGCCTGCTGGGGCGATCACTTCGACGTGCAGCGTGCGCTGAACGAGGACCAGTACGTGGACAGCGTTCGCGAACTGCTGGCCAGATCCGACCTTCAGATCCACGCCATCGGTAATCACCTAGTCGGACAGGCGGTATGCGATCCCATCGACGAGCGGCATCGGGCCATCGTTCCCGCCCACGTCTGGGGTGACGGTGACCCCGAGGGCGTGCGGGTGCGAGCCGCGCAGGAAATGATCGACACCGCCAGGGCAGCACGCAAGCTGGGCGTGAACGTTGTGACCGGCTTTACCGGCTCCAGCATCTGGCACAGTCTCTACGCTTTTCCGCCCACCGATCAGGCGTACTGGGAACGGGGATTCCAGGACTTTGCCCGCCGTTTCACTCCCATTCTGGATGCCTTCGCCGAGGTGGACGTGAACTTTGCGTTGGAGGTTCACCCCACCGAGATCGCCTTCGACACGGCCAGCGCCGCACGGGCGCTGGAGGCGGTGGGCCAGCATCCGCGCTTCGGCTTCAACTACGATCCCAGCCACCTGGCGTACCAGGGCGTGGACTACGTGGGGTTCATTCGCCGCTTCCCGGAGCGGATCTACCACGTCCACATCAAGGACGTGTGGTGGGGCCACGGCAGCGGCGAGGTGGGCGTATTCGGCGGCCACACCACCTTCGGCGACGGGCGGCGCTTCTGGGACTTCCGCTCGGTGGGGCGCGGCGATGTGCGCTTCGAGGACATCATCGTGGCGCTGCACGACATCGGCTACCACGGTCCCCTCAGCATCGAGTGGGAGGACGCGCGCATGGACCGGGTGGCCGGGGCGACCGAGAGCGCCGCCTACACGCGCCGCCTTGATTTTCCGCCGTCGGACGTGGTGTTCGACGCCGCGTTCAGCAAGGAGCAGGCGTGAGCGCCCATGTGCGCCCTCTGCGACTGGCCATGGTGGGCGGCGGTCAGGACGCCTTTATCGGCGCGGTTCACCGGCACGCGGCGGCGCTGGACGGGCGTTACGTGCTGGTGGCCGGGGCGCTGTCGAGCACGCCGCAGCGTTCCAGAGAATCGGGCGCGGCGCTGGGCCTGCCGCCCGAACGCTGCTACGGCACCTGGCAGGAAATGCTCGACGCCGAGAAGGGGCGTGAGGACGGTGCGGAAGTCATCTCCATCGTCACGCCCAACCACCTGCATTTTCCGGTGGCGCTGGGGGCGGTGCAGGGAGGCTTTCATGTCATCTGCGACAAGCCACTGGTGCCCACACTCGAAGAGGCCCGTGAGCTGGAAGCGGCGGTGGAGCAGGCCGGAACCGTCTTTGCGGTCACCTACAACTACAGCGGCTATCCCCTGATCCGTCAGGCCCGCGAGATGGTGCGGGGGGGCGAACTGGGCGAGATCCGCAAGGTCATCGTGGAATACCATCAAGGCTGGCTTGCCACGGAGCAGACGGGCAAGCAGGCCGAGTGGCGCACCGATCCGGCCCGCAGCGGTCCCGCCGGGGCGCTAGGCGACATCGGCACCCACGCCGAGCAACTGGCCACTTTCGTGAGCGGTCTGTCTGTGGAAGCGGTGGCCGCCGAGCTGACCGCCTTTGTGCCGGGCCGCCGCCTGGACGACGACGCCAGCATGTTGTTGAGACTCAGCGGCGGCGCCAGGGGGGTCTTGATGGTCTCGCAGATCGAGATTGGCCGCGAGAACGACCTGCGCCTGTCGGTGTTCGGCACGCGGGGCAGCGTGAGCTGGCGGCAGGAGGAGCCCAACTACCTCCTTTACGATCCACTGGACAAGCCCCGGCAGGTGTTGACGCGTGGAGGGCCGGGCACAAACGGCGCGGCCAATGCCGTGACCCGTCTGCCCGCAGGCCACCCCGAAGCGTTCATTGAGGCTTTCGCCAACATCTACCGCGCGGTGGCCGACGATCTGGCCGCGCGGGAACAGGGCGAGCGGATCAACCCCGACTACCCGACGATCAGGGACGGTGTGCAGGGCGTGGAATTCATGACGCGAGTGCTGGACAGCGCGGCGGCGGATGGACGCTGGGTCAAGTTCTCAGACGGTGGTTGAATTGAAGGGGCCAGAGGCGGGGCGCGTCAGCATCAAGGCCGTGGCTGCCGCCTCGGGCGTCAGTCCGGCCACGGTGTCCAAGGTGCTGTCGGGCCGCGCCGAGTATCCCGTGCGGACCGAGACCGCCGAGCGGGTCAGGCAGGTGGCCCGCGAACTCGGCTATGTCCCCGACGTGGCCGCCCGCAACCTGCGAACTCGCCAGACCGGTCAGCTGGGCGTCGTGCTCGAAGCGGTGGGGCCTTCCGAACCGGACAACCTGCTGGGCGAGCCAGAGGCCAGCCGAGCCGTCTCGCGCACTTTTGACGGCGCGATCATGGCCGGTCTCAGCGGCGCGGCGCGCGAGCTGGATGTGCCGGCTCTGGTGGTCTATCCGGGCGGGCAGCAATTGGCCCGCACCTATCTGGACGGGCGGGTGGACGGCCTGCTGGTCAGTTGCGATCCACTTCGCGGCCACGATCTGCTCGAGCGCCTGAGCGGGACCGCGCTGCCCGTGGTGGCGCTCTGGAGCGAACAGGTGCCCCCCGGCATGGGCGCGGCAGACGTCGATCACGCGGGCGGCGCGGCCCAGGCGGTGAACCATCTGCTGGAACTGGGCCACACCCGGATCGCTTTTTACGGTGGCGGTCAGGCCAGCGGCGTCGAGCATTTCCAGCGGCGGGAGGCCGGCTACCGGGGCGCCCTTGCGGCGGCAGGGTTAACGGCCCTCCCCCCCCTCCATGACGGCACGGCGCTGGTGGAGGCGGTGCGGCGCGGCACGGTCACCGCCGTCTTCGCCGAAACCGATCTTGGCGCGGCGGCGGCTTTTCAGGCCCTGAGCGGGGCGGGACTGAGCGTGCCGCAGGACGTCTCGCTGATCGGCTTCGACGACATCCAGGGCGCGGAGTACATCGCGGGCGGCCTGAGCACGGTGTACCACCCGGCCGCCGAGATGGCCGCCGAGGGCGTGCGGCTGTTGCTCGAGCAATTGGCGGGACACCCCCCCCGTCAGGTGCTGCTGCCCACCCGGCTGGTGTTGCGCGACAGCACGGGACCAAATCCCGGGGGCGACTGAGCAACTGACCCAGAATTCACGCCGCATCTAGCTAACCCTCAATAACGAAATCGATTTCTTTTACACTTGGAGAGCCATGAACAACTTTATCCCCACCGCCGCTGACCGTTTCACCTTTGGCCTCTGGACCGTCGGCAACATTGGCCGTGACCCATTCGGCGAACCCACCCGGCAGCCGCTGAGCGCGCCGTACATCGTGCACAAGCTGGCCGAGCTGGGCGCTTCAGGCATCAATCTGCATGACAACGATCTGGTGCCCATCGACGCCACGGCCGCTGAGCGCGACAGCATTGTGGCCGCCCTGAAAGCCGCGCTGAGGGAGACTGGTCTGAAGGTGCCGATGGCCACCACCAACCTGTTCAGCGATCCCGCTTTTAAAGACGGGGCTTTTACCAGTGCGGACCGCCGCGTGCGGGCCTACGCGCTCCAGAAGACCATGCGCTCGATGGACCTGGGCGCCGAACTGGGCGCCCAGACCTACGTCTTCTGGGGCGGCCGCGAGGGCACGGAAGTGGACGCGGGCGGCAAACTGATGGACGCGCTGGGCTGGTTCCGCGAGAGCCTCAACTTCCTGGCCGACTATTCCGAGTCGCAGGGATACGGGTACCGCTTCGCGCTGGAACCCAAGCCGAACGAACCGCGCGCCGATATCTTCCTGCCCACGGTGGGGAGCGCTCTGGGCTTCATTCCCACGCTGGACCGGCCCGACCTGTTCGGGGTCAATCCCGAATTCGCCCACGAGACCATGGCAGGTCTCAGCTTCCCGCACGCGATTGCCCAGGCCCTGGACGCGGGCAAACTGTTCCACATCGACCTGAACGATCAAAAGATGGGCCGCTTCGATCAGGACCTGCGTTTCGGCGCGGAGAACCTCAAGGGCGCGTTCTTCACCGTGATGCTGCTCGAAGAGGGCGGCTACACCGGCCCGCTGCACTTTGATGCCCATGCCCTACGGACCGAGGACGAGGCCGGGGTGTGGGCCTTTGCGCGCGGCTGCATGCGGACCTACCTGATCCTGAAGGACAAGGTGGCGCAGTTCCGCGCCGACGCCGAGATCACGGCGGCGCTGGAGGCGTACCGCGTGGAGGACGGCGAACTGGCCACCCTGAGCAGGTTCTCACCCGAAAATGCCGAGGCCCTAAAGAACTTCAGCTTTGACCGTGTGGCGCTGGGCCAGCGCGGCCCGGGTCTGGAGGCCCTGGACCAGATGACCACCGAGCTGCTGATGGGCGTGCGCGGGTGACCCAGTCCGTCACGCTGGGCATCGATCTAGGCACCAGCGGGGTCAAGGTTGTGGCGCTGGACACAGGAGGCCGCGTGGTGGCCAGCACCACGCGCACCTATCCGCTGCTGACGCCCAGACCCGGCTGGACCGAGCAGCGCCCGCAGGACTGGGCGTCCGCCAGCCTGGAGGCCCTCAAGGAGTTGGCCACGACGTTGCAGGCCGGCGGCTGGACGCCCCATGCCCTTGGCCTCAGCGGACAGATGCACGGCGCGGTCTTTCTGGACCGGCAGGGCGAGGTGATCCGCCCAGCTCCCCTCTGGAACGATCAGCGCACCGGGTCAGCGGTGGACGAGATCGAGGCGAAAATTCCGCGCGAGGAGCTGATCGCCCGCACCGGCAACCGCGCCGTGACCGGTTTTCAGCTGCCCAAGCTGCTGTGGCTGAGGCAGGCGGAGCCGGAGAACTTTGCCCGCCTGCACAAGGTGCTGCTCCCCAAGGATTACCTGGGCTATGTGTTGACCGGCCATTTTTTCACCGAGCCGTCGGACGCTTCCGGGACCGGGGCGCTGAATCTGGCGACCAGGACCTGGGACCGGGAGGTTCTGAAGGCCCTCTCGTTGAACGCGGAACTGTTCCCCGAAGTGGTGGACTCCTGGGCCGTGGTGGGCCAGATTCTGCCTGACCTGGCCGCGTATACGGGACTGCCCACTGACCTGAAGGTCGTGGCGGGCGGCGGCGACAATGCGGCGGCAGGCATCGGACTGGGGCTGGGGGCGCACCGACCCGGCGTGGGCAGCGTCAGCCTGGGCACCAGCGGCGTGCTGTTCGCCCCACTGGACACACCCACGCCTGATCCCCAGGGACGCATCCATCTGTTCGCCCACGCCGACGGCGGCTACCACCTGCTGGGCGTCACGCTGGCCTGCGCCGGGGCGCTGCAGTGGTTTCACGACGCGCTGGCCCCCGAAATGGGTTTTTCCGAACTGCTGGCCGAGGCTGGAACGGTGCCAGACGGCGCGGAAGGCGTGACCTTCCTCCCCTACCTGGCTGGGGAACGCAGCCCCCTGATGAATCCCGATGTGCGCGGTTCGTGGTCTGGTCTAAGCCTGGCGCACCGCCGCCCCCATCTGGTTCGCGCGCTGCTCGAAGGAACCGTCTGTGCGCTGGCCGACACCTATCAGGTGATGCGCCCCCTCTCCAGCGTGACCACCCTGCTGGCCACTGGGGGCGGCGCGCGGAGCGACCTGTGGCTGGGTCTGGTCAGCGGCGCACTGGACCTGCCTGTCCAGCACATCGAGCATGCCCCCGGCGCGGCGGAGGGTGCGGCGCTGCTCGCCATGCCTGCCGCCGGGCTGTTTCCTGATCTGAAAGCCGTCATGACCACGCTCAGGCCACAGGGAGAGGCGGTCGCGCCGCAGCCGATGGATCAGGCGTTGAAGCAGCACAGGGCCGCCTTGGAAGACTTGCTCGGAAGGCCATGAGCTTTGGGAGAAGCACAGCGGTATTGCACGTATGAGGACCCTCGGACAGAGCAAAGGTCTGCCTAACCCACCGGCACCACCAGTTCGTCCAGCTCACGCGGGTACAGGCTGAGGCGCTCTGAACCGGACGAAGTGATCACCACCGTATCGGAGTGACGGAATCCGGCAAACTGCGGCACATACAGGCCCGGCTCAACCGAGAAAACCATGCCCGGCTCAATGACGGTGTGATCATCGAGATCCAGGAAGGGATGCTCGTGTCCTTCCAGACCAAAGGCGTGTCCAGTGTGATGGCGCACCAGATCGTCCATGCCCAGCTCAACACGGATAAAGCGCCGGACGTCGGCCTCGACCTCAGCGCAGGTGCGTCCGGGCCGCAGGGCGTCGAGACCCACCTGCTGCGCTGCCAGCATCGCCGCGAAATACCGCTGAAACCTGGCGTCCGGCTCGCCGACGATCATGGTGCGTTCCAGCTCGGATTCGTAGCCGCCTACTACGCCGTACGCGCCAGTGACCAGCACGTCACCTGCCTTCACCGCGCCCGCCTCATGCAGGCCATGCGGATGGGCGGTGTTGCTTCCGCGAATGAACATGGCATTGGCGGGCAGTCCCTCGCGGGCTTTGGGCACGTAACGTTCCCCCAGCGCGGCCAGCAAGTCACGGGTGGCCTGCAGGCTTGCCCCGTGTGAGACCAGCAGTTCCTCGGCACCCACGCCCAGACTGTTCTGCATCAGCCGGTGGGCATGGTCCCCCCAGCGGCACGCCTCGGTCATCAGGGCAATCTCAGTTGCGCTCTTGACCATCCGCAGGTTGTCGATCAGGGCCACATCGGCCTGAACAGGCTGCTCCAGTACAGCGCCCAGGGCGGGCCCCCGGTAGCCCCAGCGGTGCTCGTAACCGTCCACATCGGCCGCAATCCGCCGCCCCAGCACTCCCAGCCTGGACAGGAGTTCGCGCAGAAACAGGAGGGGATGGCGACCGGAACCCCCGCCAGGATATTCGGGGTAGATGGCGCTGTCGTCGAGTGCTGGACCCTGTTGCTGGAAGTGGCTGAGTTCCAGTTGCGGCAACAGGGCGGCCACCCTGCCGTCCGCCGTCAGGATCAGGGCAATGGGCCGCTCGGTGGGCGAGAAGAAAAATCCGCTCAGGTAGGCCACACGCGTCGGCCCGAAGACGCACACGGCATCAAGCTGCCGTTCCTGGAGCAGCCTGAAAACCCGTTCGCGCCGCAGGCGGTACTCGTCCGCGCCGATCTCCAGGCGGGCGGTCTGTGAAAACGCAGGCTCTGAAACCACGGTGTCGGTCATAGGCAACCTCTTTTCTCTGACGGGGGACCGCGCCGCTTACTGAGCCACAGGCTCAACTGTTGGCTGGCGGATCAGTTCGTCGGCGCAGCGCCGGGCCATGCTGACAACGGCGTCGCTGACCTCCCCGATGCGCCCGCGGCTCAGGCGGCTGGTGGGTCCGGCCACCCCAATCGCGGCGACGACCTTACCCGCGCCGTTGAGGATGCCCGCCGACAGGCAGCGCACGCCGACCTCGCGTTCCTCATCGTCCAGCGCGTAGGCCTGGGCGCGCACACACATCAGTTCGGCCAGCAGCGCCGGCTCGTCGGTAATGGTGTGAGGGGTGCGGGCGGGCAAGCCGGTCTTGCGGATAATCTCGTCCACTCGGGCAGTGGGCAGGTCGGCCAGAAAGACCTTGCCCACATCGCTGCAATGCAGCGGGGCGACGCTACCGGGAGTCGTGAACATCCGCACCATGCTGAACGGCTCGACCTGGCTGAGATACATGGCGGTGGTGCCGTACAGCTGCGCGATATGGGCCGTCTCCCCCGTCGATTCCACCAGTTCCTGAAGGTAGGGGCGCACCCGCCGCACCAGGTCGTAACGCAGGTACAGCGCGCTGCTGATATCCACGATTTCGGGGCCGATATCGTAGCGCTTGGTCTGGGTGTCCTGGAACACGTAATTCTTGACGGTCAGGGTCTGAAGGATGCGGTGGATGGTGCTGGGCGCCAGGCCCATGGCCTGAGAAAGTTCACCCACGCTGAGCGATCGGTTGGCCGCCACGATGGTATTGATGATGTCGAGGGCACGCTCGACACTCTGGACGTTTTCGCTCATGGGCCACCCTAGCTTAGGAGCCGAACATCCGCAGACTGCGCGGGGAGTGCATCTGGCCGTACAGCGTCTCGATGAAGGCGGGCCACTGCTCGGCGCTCAGACGCTCGCGCACTTCACGCACGGCCTCGTTGCCAAACCAGTACGAGGCGATGAACGGCCCCCGGAAGCTGTAGCTGGCGAAACGAATGCGTCCCTCCATCCAGGGCTGCTGTCCGAAGGAATAGCGCTTCAGAAAGTCCATCACACGGTCCTCAGACCAGTTCTCGCCCATCTGGTACCACGCCGCGCTTGTGGCGCTGGCGCTGCGCACCCGCCGAAGCTGGGCATGCACCGCGTCGTCCTCGTGTTCAATCCAGTCGATCAATTCCACACCCTGGTCACCGATGCCCTCCTGCACGCAGCCGGTCACGGCGTTGGCGGTGCACAGCAGCACATCCGCCGTGCTCTCGCCACTGGCCGCCTTGTCGCGGGTGTATAGCAGCTGAGTGGAGTGGCCTGGAAAGACCTCATGACAGACCAGGTGTTTAATGGCCGCCCGCGTGAATTTCAGGTCCACGTTCAGGTCCATCTGCCCCTGACTGAAATTGCAACGCGCGGTAAATGGCACGTCGCGCAGGGCATTGAGCCGCATAGTGTAATCGCCCGTCGGATAGATGCGCGCGTCGGTGCGGCGCTGGGCTTCGGCCATCAGTTCGGTGAAAACCGGCTCCAGTTGGCCTGATTCCAGCGCCCGCTCCTCCTCCCAGCGCCCGATCCGCTCGGCGAGTGTGCCGTGACGCAGGCCTGTCCGATCCAGCAGCCCCGAGAGCTGCCCGTGCATCTCCAGCAGTTCCTCGTCGCTGATCGGCTGGGCCGGCACGCCTACCAGACCTTCAAGCTTCTCGCGGAAGCTCAGCACCTCGCCCTCAAACAGTCGGGTTGCCGTGCGCAGGGAACGCAGCATGTCGTCCAGGAACGTCCGGCGCGCACCTGCCGGGTACTGCGCCACCTGCCGCTCCAGATCGTTCAGCTCGGTGTGTACAGCGTCCCAGTCGCTCAGCGCCATCGGGGGCACCAGTTCGTCTCCCAGGTAGATCGGCACCAGCCCCTCGCTGTCCAGTACACCGTGCCCGCGTGAGAGCTGACGTTCGAGGTGATCCATTCCAATGGTGAGGGCCGTGAGCTGCCGACCGAGCGAGGCGTCGTTGGGGACTGCGTTCTGATTCTCCATGTTGTACCTCCTGAATGCCCAACATCATTCCGTCAAGTGGAACCTGAAGTCAAGCGTTCATTCCATATCCCGGAATTCCAACCGTTTTTACCATCGCAGTCTCATCTTGACTTCGCCGAATAAGTGTGCATACACTGTGGTGCAAACCTTCAATTTCATTCAGGTTTTGATCGCTCTGGCCGTACTTTTCCCTTTTCATGGAGGATAGGAACATGGGTTATCAGATTCAGGCGGCGGGTTCCACCAGGCAGAAGCGTTTGGTTCTCGGCCTGAGCGCAGCGATTCTGCTCAGCGGAATGGGATTGGCACAGCAGCGGGGCGGCACCCTGACCGTCGGGCTCGGGTACGACATCGACACGCTCAACGTCTACTCGACTGGCTTTTTAGGCGACGTACAGGCTGCGGTGGTCGAGGGCCTGGTGGCCCCCAACGAGAAGGCGGAATATGTGCCGGTGCTGGCGACGCGCGTGCCCACGGTGCAGAACGGCGGCATCAAGGTGGCGGCAGACAACAAGAGCATGGTGGTGACCTACCAGTTGCGGCCTGGCGTCAAGTGGTCCGACGGCAAGCCGTTCACCTCTGCCGACGTGAAATTCACCTGGGAGACCGTCAAGGACCCCAAGTTCATCGCCGAATCCAAGGACGGCACCGAGGACATCGCCTCCATTCAGACCCCCAACGATCTGACCGTGGTGGTCAACTACAAACGCGTTGCGCCTGACTTCAAGAGCACGCTGTTTACCTTCGGCATCCTGCCCAAGCACACGCTGGAAGGCAAGGACCTCAACACCGACAACTACAACCAGATGCCGCTGGGCACCGGCCCCTTCAAGGTCAGCCAGTTCGTCAAGGGTCAGTATGTGGTGCTTGACCGCAACCCGTACTACTGGCGCAAGGACAAGGCGGGCGTGCAGCTGCCCTACCTGGACAAAATGATCTTCAAGATCATTCCCGACAGCAACACGCTGGTGACCCAGCTCAAGTCCGGCGAGATTCAGATGGCCTATAGCGTGCCGTACTCGCAGATTGCTCAGCTCGACAATCAGCCTGGGCTGAATGTCGTCAAGAACCCGGTGCTGTCATGGCAACACCTGGATTTCAACCTGAAAGGTCCTGCCCCGCTGCGCGACATCAACGTCCGCAAGGCGATGGCGCATGCTCTGGACCGCACCACCATCTCCAAGGCGCTTGGCGGCTATCCCATCCCCATCGATACGGTCGTGGTGCCAGTCTTTTCCTACAGCAACAAGAACGTGCCGAAGTACCCTTACGATCCGGCCAAGGCCAGGCAGCTGCTGGACGCCGCCGGATACAAGGTGGGCAGCGACGGCATCCGCGCCAAGAACGGCCAGCGCCTGAGCTTCAACATCATGGCGCAGGCGGGCCGTTCCACCGACGAGGACGCCCAGCAGGTGATCATCGCGCAGATGAAGGCCATCGGCATTGAACTCAAGCCCGACAACAAGGCTGGGGTGGCCCTGCGCGACGCGCGTTACAAGGGCGGCTATGACCTGTACTACGGGGGCTGGATCACCTCGGCCGACCCCTCATACAGTGTTTTCTTCGGCAGCAAGGGCGTCAACAACGGGCAGGGATACAGCAATCCCAAGATCGATGCGCTGCTGGCGACGGCGGACAGCAGCCTGGACCCGGCGGTCAGGACCAAGGCCCTGCGTGACTTCCAGACGACGCTGATGCAGGACCTGCCCAGCATTCCTGTGACCTCCAACCCATCCATGATCGTCGTAACCGACAAACTGGGCGGTTTCGTCCCCAACCCCACGAACATGACCAATTTCGTCAATACCAGCGGTTGGTACCTGAAGAAGTAGAGCAAGAGGCGCAGGCCCCGCATTCGGCCCGGCTCCACTTGGCCCGCGGGGCCTGCGCGCTTGATCTCCACGCCACCACACCTGCGAAGGGAGCGCCATGAGTCTGTCGTACATTTTCAAACGCCTGCTGGGCATGGTGCCGCTGTTACTGGGCGTCTCGCTGATCCTGTTCGGGGTGCTGCACCTGGCGCCCGGCGGTCCCCTGGACGTCTACGCGGACAATCCTTCCGTGACCCAGGAAGCCCTGGACAACATGAAGCGGGCTTTCGGGCTGGACCAGCCGTTGCCGGTGCAGTATTTCAAATGGGTCACGGCGTTCTTCCAGGGCGAGTGGGGCTTTTCCATCCGCACCGCACAGCCGGTCATGGAGGAAGTGCTGGCCCGCGTGCCCGCCACGCTGATGCTGAGCGGCAGCGCTTTCGTGCTTGCGTTGATCGTGGCCCTGCCGCTGGGCATTCTCAGCGCCACCCGACGCTACACCGTAGTGGACTACTTCATCACGCTGCTGTCGTTCCTGGGCATCAGCACGCCCGTCTTCTGGCTGGCACTGATGCTGCAACTGCTGTTTGCGGTGCAGTGGAAACTACTGCCCTCGGCGGGAATGCAGACCATTGGCGACGGCTCGCTGCCCGATATCCTGCGGCATCTGGCCCTGCCGATGTTCATCCTGGCCTTCGCCTCGGTGGCGGGCTGGAGCCGCTACATGCGCTCAAGCATGGTGGAGATCCTGAGCCAGGACTACATCCGCACCGCCCGCGCCAAGGGGGTCTCGTCCCGGCGCGTCACATACTCACATGCCTTTAGAAACGCGCTGATTCCGGTGGTCACGGTGGTGGCGCTGGACTCGGCAGCAATCCTGTCGGGCGCGGTGATCACCGAGACGATCTTCGCCTGGCCGGGCCTGGGCCGCCTGTTTATCGACTCGATGAACGGACGCGACTACCCAGTGCTGATGGCGCTGCTGATGGTGGGCTCCTTCGCACTGGTGGTCAGCAATCTGGTGGCTGACCTGGCCTACAGCCTGATCGATCCCAGGATCCGCTATGACTGACACCCTTAAAGACCGCGCCGCACCGCGCCGGCGCAAACGGCGCGAGGGCTTCTGGCCCACGCTGATCGCCCGCTTCCTGAAACACAAACTGGCGGTGCTGGGTCTTGTGGTGCTGCTGCTCCTGGGCCTGCTGGCGATCTTCGCGCCGTTCATCGCCCCGTACACCTTCGACGGTCAGGACGCCAGCATCATCGGCCAGCCGCAGCCGCCCAGCGCCGCTCACCCGATGGGCACCGATCAGCTGGGCCGCGACGCCTTTACCCGGGTGCTGTACGGCGCGCGTATCTCGCTGATGGTGGGGCTGTTCAGCGCGCTGCTGGCCACCTTCCTGGGCACCCTGATCGGCGCGCTGTCCGGCTACTACCGTGGGTGGACAGACACGGCGCTGATGCGCTTTACCGACGTGGTGCTGTGCATTCCGCTGCTGCCGCTGATCATCCTGCTGTCGGGCATCCTGCGGCCCAGCGTGACGCTGCTGATCGTGATCGTGGGCAGCCTGAGCTGGATGGGCACTGCCCGGCTGGTGCGCAGCCAGTTCCTGAGCCTGCGCGAGCGCGAATTCGTGGAGGCCTCGCGCGCCCTGGGCGGCGGCGACAACCGCGTCATGTTCCGCCACATCCTGCCCAATGCCATTGGCCCGATCATCGTGTCCACCACGCTGTCGGTGGGCGGCACCATCATGCTCGAAAGCGCGCTGTCGTTCCTGGGACTGGGCGTGCAGCCGCCGACGCCCACCTGGGGCAACCTGCTGAACTACGCCAGCCAGTGGCTGACCGCCGCTCCGTGGCTGGCCGTCTTTCCGGGGCTGATGATTCTGATCACTGTACTGGCCGTCAACTTTCTGGGCGATGGCCTGCGCGATGCCTTCGATCCACGCAACTGAAGCTCGCCGTTTCACAGCAAGGTAAGGAGAAGTTATGAAGATCACCATTCTGGGAGCAGGAGCCATCGGCGGCCTCGCCGGGGCCTACATGACAGGAGCCGGCCACGACGTGACGCTGGTGGACCGCTGGGCCGAGCATATCGACGCCATGAAAGCGAATGGCCTGACGGTGGACGGCGTGCGCGGTGACCTGCACTTTGACGTCAAGGCGCTGCATCCGCACGAACTGACTGGCCCGCTGGAAGCCGTCCTGATCGCCACCAAGAGCCAGCACACCCTGGAGGCGCTGGACAGCGTGCTGCCGCTGTTCGGCCCTGACACCTTCGTGGTGTCGTACCAGAACGGCTTTAACGAGCACGACATCGCCGCCCGGCTGACCGAGGCGGGGCTGGGCGGCCTGGAGCGGGTCATCGGCTCGATTCCCAATTACGGGGGGGCACTGGTCGATCCCGGCTACATCGAATTTGTGCACGAGGGGGCCATTCAGCTGGGCGAGATGACCGGCGAGCGCACACCGCGCCTGCTGGAACTCGCCGAAAAGCTCTCGGCGCTGACTGAGGTGCAGCTGAGCGACAACATCTGGGGGCAGATCTGGGCCAAGGAGGTCTACAGCGCCCAGGTGGTGTTCAGCGCCCTGGTCAACGCGCCGATCCGCGAGACGCTGGGGGTGGAGCGCTATGCCCGTGTGGCAGGCGCGGTGGTGCGCGAGGCGCTGGAGATCGCCGAGGCCAACGGCATCACGGTAGAGGCCTTCGACTTCTTCGATCCAGCCAACTACAAACCGCAGACCCCCCAGGACACCCAGAAACTGATCGACAACATCAACCACGCGGTCTGGCTGCTCAAGAAGGACCAGAAGCCCGACGCCCACCAGTTCAAGAAAAAGGGCAGCGGCATCTGGTGGGACATCGTGTACCGCAACCGGCCCTCGGAGGTGCGCTCCAGCAACGGCAAACTGGTGGACTACGCCGCGCAGGTGGGGGCCGATGCCCGGCTGAACGCCAAGCTGTGCGAGATGATCTACGAGATCGAGGGCGGCCAGCGGCCACTCGGCTTTGAAAATTACGATGAGCTGGAAGCGTACGTCACCTCCATCGGCAAGGCGCTGCCATGAGCGGGGAAAAAAGACTGGGCGTCGGCGTGATCGGGGCGCACGCCTGGGCCGAGCAGGCGCATCTGCCGGGCTACCACGCCTATGACCGGGCCGATCTGGTGGCGATCTGTGACACCGTGCCGGAGCGGGCCGAGGCGCTGGCCCAAAAGTTCGGCATCCGCAAGATCTACACCGATGCCAATGAACTGATCAATGATCCCGAGGTGCAGATGGTGGATGTCTGCACGCCCACCGACACGCACCTTCCGCTGAGCCTGGCGGCCATCAACGCGGGTAAGCATGTCATCTCCGAAAAGCCGCTGGCGCATGACGCCAGGGATGCGTTTGCCGCCGCTGCACTGGCGCAGGAGAAGGGTGTGCGCACCAAGCTGGGCTTCACGTTCCGCTACTCGCCCGCGATCCGCCAGATCAAAACGTGGGTGGACGACGGAACGCTGGGCGAGATCTTTCACGTTCATGGGCTGGAGCAGAACTCTCAGTTCCTTGATCCCAATTACCCGCTGCGGCAGGTGCCGCAGGACGCCGACTGGACGCAGTTGATTCCCTCGTCCATAGTCGGCTACGGGTCACACCTGCTGGACCTGGTGCGCTGGTGCGCCGGGGAGTATCAGAGCGTGATTGGCAGCCTGCATAATTACGTGCCCGAACGCATCGTGCGCGGCTACGAGGGCATGCAGCGTATTCCGGTGGAGGACGGCGCGGTGGCCCTGGCCGAGTTCGCCAGCGGGGCGCAGGGCATGCTGCAGACGTCATACATCGCCGTGGGCAACTATCCCGGCGTGGAGCTGCGGATCTACGGCAGCAAGGGCGCGGCGGTTGCCCGGCTGGTGGAGGAGAACGGCATCGCCGAGACCCTGCACTTCGCCACGCCCGACGCGGTGGAGTTCCGCAAGATCGAGCTGCCGGACACCGCCTACCCGCCGGGCACCACGCTGCATACGCCGTGGCCAGAGCTGTACTACCGCAACCTGATCCGCTTCTGGGTGGACGAGATCCTGGACGATCTGCCGGGCGAATGCACGTTCTACGACGGCGCCAAGAGCCAGGAGACGGTCAATGCCATCGTGCAGTCGTACCGCGAACGGCGCTGGGTGGATCTGCCCAGGGTAGCGGCGCAGTGAAAGAGCTTCAGACGTGGGTTGAGCGTTACCTTGACCTGCACGCCCAGCTCCGCCCGGTGGACGCCTCGTTCATGGGCCTGTCGGAACACGATCACGAGCTGCCCCCGGTGGGACCGCAAGCCCTGGAACACGAACGGCACGCTCTCGCCAACTTCTTGCAGGAGGTGGAGGGCTGTCCTCAGCATCCAGACACAGCGGGCGAACGGCTAGACCTGTGGCTCCTACGCTCTCAACTGCGCGTCACGTTGCGCGAGGCGCGTGAAAGACCTCGCCAGCACAATCCAGCCTTCTACACCGGCGAGGCGGCGTTCGGTCTCATCAGCCTGCTGTTGCCGAACGAGCGCCCGACGAACGGTGACGCTGTTTTGGCGCGCTTGAAGGCCATTCCCGGATTTCTGGCGGCAGGAACGGAAATGCTGCAACCGCTCAACTTGCCTGCCGACTGGGTGGAACGGGCCTGCAAGGAGGCAGAGGCCCTAGAAGCCCTGTTGCTGCGCGGTCTGCCCAAACACCCCGATTCCCGGGAGGACTGGCAGCAACCCGCCGCCCACGCGGCCACATCTGTTCGGGCTTTCGCCGCGGCGTTAAAAACGGGTGACGCCGACCCGGCCTGTGGACGCGATTATCTGGAGTTTCTGATGCGTGAGGCCCACGGCCTCCCCTACCCGGCTGCGGAGGCCGAGCAGCGGGCGCAGGCTGCGTTCGAGACGCTGCGTTCGGAACTCGTCGAGATGGCCCAGGAGCTTGACCCGGCGAAGACCTGGCAGCAGCAGCTCGCGGAACTGGAACAGCAGCATCCCGCTTTAGACGACGTGCAAAACACCTATCAGGACTGGAACGCCCGCGCGCTGGACGCTGCCGCTGGACTCGTGACCCCGGCCCGCGAGTACGGCCTGTCTTTCGAATTTCTGCCGGAGTGGGCCAGGGACGCGGCGGGAGCGCTGTATTTCCTGTTCTACCGCTCGCCGCCCGCTGAATATCCTGGCGACGGCAGCATCTACTGGATCTTCGCGCCGGGGGCGGACACGGCGGCGTACCTGCGCGGCCAGAATACGGCGTTCATCAAGGCCGTCCACGCCGTCCATCACGGCAGCATCGGTCACCACACCCAGAACGCGCGGGCGCGGCAGGCCTCCTCGCGCCTCGCCCGACTGGGCGGGACCGATTGCGCCAGCGGAATAGCCTTTCTGAGCGCGGGAACGCTGGTGGAGGGCTGGGCCTGCTACGCCGAGGATCTGCTGCTGGAAGCGCCCGGTTTCTACACGCCTGAAGAGCAGGTGCTGCTCAAGCAGTTCGAGTTCCGCAACGCCGCCTGCTGCCTGGCCGACATCCGCCTGCACACCGGGCAGTGGACGCTGGAGCAGATGCGCGCGTTCTACCGTGATGAGGTGGGTTTCGCGCCTGGGCGTGTCTGGGCCGAGACGACCCGCAACAGCATCTACCCGGCCACCCGGCTGATGTACTGGCTGGGCACCCAAGTGATCCGGGAACTGCGGGCCGAGCTTGACCTCGCGCCGCAGGTCTTTCATGATCGGCTTCTCTCCTATGGCTGCGCCCCGGTCACCCTGATCGCGGACGAGATGCGCCGCCAGCATTCACAAGGACACCCATGACCGCAACACACGAACCCCTTTCCAAAGAGCGCAGGGCCGAACTGCGCGAGCGGTATCTGAAGGTAGACACCGCCAACGTCGCCGACGTAATGGACGAGCTCGGCCACTTCGATTACGGCCTGGCCAGCAGCTTCTGGCCGATCCGCGAGTCTCAGAACAAGATGGCGGGCTGGGCCTACACCATTCGCGGCCAGATGACGCCGTATCCCGGCACCGGCGATCCCGAAAAGATGAAGGCCGTGGCTGGCCTGCAAGACGGCCAGATCAGCGTCTGGAGCGGCGGTGGAGCGTCTGGCGTGTGCTTCTTCGGGGAGCTGATCGCGCGTGGGATGCAGCACCGCGGCTGCGTCGGCTCGCTGATCGACGGCGGCATCCGCGACATCGAGTGGATCGCCGGGATGAACTTCCCGGTCTTCACGCAGTACCGCAGTCCTGTGCAATCGATCGGGCGCTGGCAGGTCAACGCTTGGCAGGTGCCGGTGTACCTGCCGGGGGCCACCGCCGAGCGCGTGACCGTGCGCCCGGATGACTTCATTCTGGCCGACTTCGACGGCGCCATCGTCATCCCACAGGAACTGGCCGAGACGGTGCTGGAACGGGCCGAGGAACTGACCCGCAAAGAAGTCGCCATCCGTGAGGATCTGGACCGGGGCCTGAGCCTTCCCGAGGTGCTGGAAAAGTACGGGCACGTCTGATGGACCTTGGACTTCAGGGAAAGACGGCGCTGGTCACGGCGGCCAGCGCGGGCCTTGGCTACGCGACGGCGGCCGCACTCTCTGCAGAAGGCGCAAGGGTGGCGATCTGTTCGCGCGATCTGAAGCGCGCCAGGGACGCAGCGGGGCGGATTCAAGGTGAGACTGGCAACGAGGTGCTGGCTTTCGAGGCCGATGTCGCCAGCGAGAGCGATCTGACCCGGCTGTTCAGTGAGGTGCAGAGCGCCTTCGGTTCGCTGGATATTCTGGTGTGCAATGCTGGCGGCCCTCCCCCCGGCAATTTCTCGGCGCTGAGCGAGGAGCAGTGGGCCACCGGAGTTCAGCTCACGCTGATGAGCGTGGTCCGCAGCGTGCGTCTGGCACTGCCATTGATGCGCCAAGCGGGCGGGGGTCGCATCCTGGCCCTGCTGAGCAGCAGCGTCCGGAAACCCATCGACAACCTGACCCTTTCCAACACCTTCCGGCCCGCCGTGTACGGGCTGTGCAAGAGCCTGTCGCTGGAACTGGCCGGGGACAACATTCAGGTGAACGGTCTGGCCCCGGGCCGTATCGAGACCGAGCGTATCAACCAGCTCGACGACGCGCAGGCCCAGAAACGCGGCCTGAGCCGCGCCGAGGTTCGCGCCGCCTCCGAGGCGCAGATCCCGATGGGCCGCCTGGGGCAGCCGCAGGAGTTCGGTCAGGTGGCCGCATTCCTGTGTTCGCCCGCCGCCATCTACGTCAACGGCAGCGTGCTGCTGGTGGACGGAGGAGCCGTGACCAGTCTATGAGCGACAACCCTTACGACCCGAAAGCGCACGCCCGCCTGCTGACCGACTACTGCATTAACGCCCAGCCGGGCGAACGGGTGCTGGTGCAAACCACCACGCAGGCCCTGCCGCTGGTGGAGGAGCTGCACCGCCTGCTGCTGGAGCGCGGCGCCACCCCCCTGATCCGGCTGGAGTATCCTACCCAGCTCGACGATTTCTACCGCCTTGCGCCCGACGCGCTGCTGGACAATACGGAAGCCCTGCTGCTGGCGGAAGTAGAGAGTATCGACGCCTCGATTCGCCTGCTGACGCCCTCGGCCCCGGCAGAAGGACTCGATCCCCAGCGGGTGGCCCGTCACCGCAAGGCCATGAACCCGGTGGCCCGCGCCCGGGCCGCGCGGCGCTGGAACCTGAGCCTGTATCCGACAGCGTATGGGGCCCAGGCCGCAAACATGTCCCTGCCCGAATACGAGGCGTTCGTCTCCAGCGCCATGTTTCTGGACACCCCTGATCCGGTGGCAAAGTGGGGCGAGATTCGCGACCTGCAGGCGGGTCTCATCGAGCGGCTGGTCCGTGCCAGCGAGGTTCGGATCGTGGGCGAGGACACCGACCTGACCCTAAACATTCAGGGCCGCACGTGGGTCAATAGCGATGGCAAGCGCAACATGCCGTCGGGTGAGGTCTTCACCGGCCCCATCGAGACCAGTGCCAACGGACAGATTCTGTTCGATCTGCCCACGGTGTATGGGGGCGCGGCGGTCCGGAACGTGCGCCTGACCTTCAAGGACGGTCTGGTGGTGGACGCCCACGCTGAGGAAGGCGAAGCCGCGCTGCTGGCCGCGCTGGACACCGACGACGGCGCAAGATGGTTGGGCGAGCTGGGTATTGGCAGCAACGCCGGGATTCAGGCACCCAGCCAGAACATCCTGTTCGACGAGAAGATCGGCGGCACGGTTCATCTGGCGCTGGGCAACGGTTATCCCGAGACGGGTGGCACCAATGTCTCGGCCCTGCACTGGGACCTGATCAAGGATCTACGCCAGGGCGGGCAGATTCTGCTGGACGGCGAAGTGTTTCAGGATGGTGGACGCTTCGTCTAGAACGGAGTCCGCGCCTCAGACGAGGGTAGACACGGGCAAGAGCGCACCACCGTGGGCGTGAGCCACAGGCAATGGCAGTCGAGGTCCCCCATGGCAGGGAGGGCCAGCAGTTCTGGGGCTCTCCCTGTCGGCTCTGCCGGGGCGGCAGATCGTACAGCGCCGCCCCGACCTCCTGAGCCCGAACATTCGCAAGAAAACCTGCGAATGTTCGGGCTCGCGGCGGTGAACGTGTTGAAGGGTTCGAGGTGTGGCTGAGGCCTACAGCCGGGTTCGCACCTCCCACAATTCGGGGAACAGCACCACCGCCAGCACGCCGCGCAGGTAACCCGCGCCGCTAGTCCCGCCTGATCCGGGCTTGAAACCAATGGTGCGCTCCACGGTGGTCAGGTGGTTGAAGCGCCAGCGCCGGAAATTGTCCTCCACATCCAGCAGCTTCTCGGCCAACTCGTACAGATCCCAGTACGTCTGCGGATCACGGTAAACCGTCAGCCACGCTTCCAGCACGGTCTCGTTCAGGACTGGCGGCTGCGTCAGGTCGCGGTTCAGCACCTCGTCCGGTACCGTCAGACCGCGCTCGGCCAGCAGCCGCAGGGCCAGATCGTACACGCTGGGGGCGTGCAACACGGCTTCCAGCGGGCCGTGCAGGTCTGGGCGGTGTTCGTGGGGGCGCAGCAGCACGGCGCGGCGGTTGCCGAGCAGGAACTCCACCGTGCGGTAGCTGGCCGACTGAAACCCGGACGCCTGCCCGAAAGCGTGACGAAATTGCAGGTAATCGGCGGGGGTCATGGTCTTCAGGACCTCCCAGGCATTGGTCAGCTGCTCCTGTGCGCGCACCACGCGGGTCAGCATCTTGAGTGGCGCGTCGGTGATGCCGCCCTCCAGCAGCGCCATGGCCGCCCGCAGCTCGCGCACGATCAGCTCCAGCCAGACCTCTGAGACGTGGTGGACTGTGATGAACAGATGTTCGTCATGTGCCCCGGTGATCGGCTGGTGGGCTGCCTTGAGCGTGTCCAGCCGCAGATAATCGCTGTAGCTGAGGCTGTGGGAAAAGTCGGTGTAGGCGCGTTCGGCAGCGTTGTGGTCCGCGCCGGTCACGCCGTCTCACCACCTTCGAGCACTTTTCTGATTCCCTGCACGGCCCGCCAGACGTCGGCGTGCGAGTGGTACAGCGGCGTGAAGCCGAAGCGCAGGATGTCGGGCGTGCGGAAATCACCCAGGATGCCGCGCATAATGAGTTGCCGCATCACTGCGCGTGCCTGCGGATGCTGGTAGGACACCTGACTGCCACGCTGGACATGGTTGCGAGGCGTCATCAGCGTGAGCGGATACTGTGCCGCCAGCGGCTCCATCAGTTCAATAAAGGTGTCGGTCAGCGACAGCGACTTGGCCCGGAGCTGTGCCATATCCACGTCCGCAAACACGTCCAGGGCAGCGTCCAGGGCGCTCAGACTGAGGACCATGGGCGTCCCCACCACGTAGCGCCGCGCTCCGGGAGCCGGGCTGAACTCGCGGGCCATCTCAAAGGGGTCGGCGTGGCCCATCCAGCCACTCAGGAAGGCGGGAGCCGAGCCATGATGCCGCTCGGCCACAAACATGAAGCTGGGCGCGCCGGGGCCGCCATTGAGAAACTTGTAGCCGCAGCCCACCGCGAAATCCGCGCCCGTGCCGTTCAGATCCACTGGAAACGCCCCGGCGGAATGCGCCAGGTCCCAGATGGTCAGGATGCCGCGTTCGTGCGCCTTCGCTGTCAAGCTCGCCAGATCCAGCTTGCGGCCTGTGCGGTAGTCCACCTCGGTCAGCAGGGTCAGAGCGACGTCATCGGTCAGGTTGGCTTCGAGCTCAGCACCTGGCACAGTGCGCAGTTCGTAGCGCCCACCCAGCAGCGCATTCAGACCCTGCGCCATGTACAGATCCGTGGGAAAGTTGTCGGCCTCGGTCAGGATCACGCGGCGCTGGGGTGGGGCCATGTGCAGCGCGGCCGAGAGCAATTTGAAGATGTTGACGCTGGTGCTGTCGCCCACCGCGACCTCGTGGGCCTGCGCGCCGATCAGGGGGGCGATCTTGGCCGCCACCCGGTCCGGCAGGTTCATCCAGTCCTGCGCGGCCGCTGCGCCCACTGAAGCGCTGTCGTTGGCGGTCCATGAGCGGATGAGCTGGCTGCCCCATTCCTCCTCAGCCACACGGGCAAGGCGGGCGGGGACGCTCAGCGGTAACGCGCCCAGGCTGTTGCCATCCAGATACACGGCGTCTTCCGGCAATTTGAATTCAGCGCGCTTGTGGGCCAGCGGATCGCGGGCGTCTTTCTCCTGCAACTGGCTCAGGGTGGAATCGGCAAACAGGCGGTCAAACACGGTCATGGTGAAACCTCACAAAGGAAGATGCAGAAGCTGGCTCATGGGAGCAGGAGCGTGGACTGAAGGGGTAGCCCAAAAGGTCAGGGGACGGCCCAGCGTGGCGCACCACCACGCCCGCAGCACGTGGGCGATGGCGTTCGCCCCGGCGCGGCTCCAAGGGCGCGGGCCTGCCGTTGACATGACCTGAAGTATAGGTGGTGGCCTATTCCTCGCCTGTGTCCTGCCCCGTCTCCCGCACTGTGCCGCCTGCCCACAGTCCGGCGCCGATCAGCCCGGCGTCTGCGCCCAGTTCCGCGTGAACGACTGCGGGCTGATAGCGGGCTGGGAACAGGCTCAGGCTTTCCAGCACCCGTGCCAGATAGCCGTCCCGCAGGCCCACGCTCCCGCCCAGCGCCACGCGGGTCACGCCCAGCAGCGCGGCCACGTCCGCGATCTTCCAGGCAATCAGTGCGGCAGAGCGGCGATAGCTCTTGTCCACTTCCAAATTCCCGGCCTCGGCAGTGTCGGCCAGGGCACGGGCATCCCCGAACCCCAGCTGCTGCGCCCGAACGCCTAGCGCGGTCCCGCTCGTCTCGAATTCCAGCGGTCCCAGTTCCCCTAGCGGAGAGACCTCCGTGCCCTGGTGCCACAGCGCAGGCACACTGACAAAGCCCAGTTCGGCGTCCAATCCGTTGCCCGCCAGATGCAGCCGCCCCCCCAGCACCAGGCCCGCGCCCACCCCAGTGCTGACTGTGATGAACATGAATTCACGAGACCCCCTGCCTGCCCCTGCCGAGAATTCGCCCCATGCGGCGGCGCGGGCGTCATTTAGAGCGGCGCAGGGCAGGTTCAGCCCCGTCCCAATCTGTTGGGTCAGGGGCACGTCGGTCCAGCCGGGAAAGGTGTGGGTGGCCGTGGCCGTTACCCGTCCGGCTGCCACCGCACCGGCGCAGGCCACTCCCACGGCGGCGGCGAAAGGGGCGAACGGCGCGGCCAGGGCCAGAGCGGCATCGATCACCGCGTCCGGGCGGCTCGGCTTGGGTGTGCGGACCTCGGCCCGCTGAACGATGGTTCCAGATTCGATCAGTGCAGCACGCATGGAGGTGCCGCCGATATCGAGGGCCAGCAGTGCGTGAGGTTGGGACACCGGGCAATTACAGCACAGGACCATGGCCCGGCGATTGACGCGCAGCACCCCCAGTGATGAACAGGAAGAAACGGGTGGAAAGAGACCACAAGATTTTAACAATGCAAATTGCTTTGAATAACCCAGTAATCTCTGGGCTGGAAACGGTCTATTGGACCGTTCAGGGAGACCAGCTATGCAAATTGGAATCGACAGTTTTGCCGCCGTGGTCTCTGACCCGCAGACGGGCGAGACGCTGGCAGCGGCAGACCGGCTGAACAATCTGGTGGAAGAGATCGAGACGGCGGACCGCGCCGGAATTGACGTGTTCGGGATCGGTGAGCACCACCGCCCGGAATATCTGGATTCCGCGCCTGCCATGATTCTGGCCGCGGCCGCCACCAGGACACAGCGCATCCGCCTGACCAGTGCCGTGACGGTCCTGAGTGCCAGCGACCCGGTCCGGGTGTTTCAGGAGTTCGCCACGTTGGATCTGCTGTCCCGGGGGCGGGCTGAACTGGTCGTGGGGCGGGGCTCTTTTGTAGAAGCCTATCCGCTGTTCGGGCTTGCGCTGGAGGATTACGACTCGCTGTTTGCTGAAAAACTCGACTTGCTGCTCAGGATCAGAGACGACACCCAGGTCCGCTGGTCTGGACGACACCGCGCCGCGCTGACCGGGCAGGGCATCTACCCTCGTCCATTGCAGGACAAGCTGCCCATCTGGCTGGGCGCGGGCGGCACACCCGCTTCATTCGTGCGGGCGGGTACGCTGGGGCTGCCGCTGATGGTCGCCATCATCGGCGGCGATTTCCGGCAGTTCCGGCCCCTGATCGATCTGTACCGCCGCGCCGGACAGCAGGCCGGCTTCGCCCCTGAGCAGCTTCAGGTTGGCGTCCATGCATTTGGCTTTGTGGGAGAAACCGCGCAGACCGCCAGGGACGCGTTCTGGCCAGGCCATCAACGGCTGTTCTCGGCCCTGGGTCAGGAGCGGGGCTGGCGGCCGCCCACCCGCGAACAGTTTGACGCAGCGTGTGGGCCTACCGGGCCTTACTTAATCGGCGACGCACAGACCGTGGCGCAGAAAGTGGCGTACGTGGACCGGGTGCTGGGCGGCCTGTCACGCTTGACCTTCCAGATGACCAATGTGTTGCTGCCCCATGCTGAAATGCTGCGCAGCATTGAGCTTCTGGGAACTCAGGTCGCGCCACTAGTCCATGAGCGACTGACCCAGGCTGAATCCTGAACAGCATTGGTTGAGGCAGCTCTGAAATCACTGCCGAAAGAGCTCTTCCATAGGGTCTGGACGGGGGCCAGCCGCTTCGGCGGCATGGTTCCAGGTGGCCATACCCTCCAACGAGAGTCCGTTCTACGCACGACGGCAAAGCAGTGACGTGAACCCGCAGAGCTTCCTCTTCTGGTGCCGTGACCTGAAACGGCATGGCCTGACAGAGATGATCAGGCATGTCTGATCGGAGACCCCTTCCGGACATCGAACAGGTCACGCGGATCCCTCCCCGAGTCGACTGCACGGTGTCGAATCGCCTTCAGAATGCCATCTGGCATCCGTAAAGCCCCCTCTCGTCTGGCATGATCCAGCGCGTCAAGTCCAACCTGAGCCCATGGCCTGGAGTGACGCGCTGGACCGAGTTGTCTCGGTCAAAAGACTCAGGACACGCGGAATCTCCGGGTCTCTCTAAGCTCAGCCTTAAAGAGAGCGGAAGAAAAGGCTGAGCTAACCATCATTTTCACTTGGAAGGATCGTGAACGGCGTATCAATGGGGGCAGGAGGCGAGGTGATGACGAGCGAAACACGCAACAGCATCAACGATATCTGGGGGGAACGCACTCCGCATGGCCCCGGGCAGGAGTGGCCCGTTCGCGTCGACGAGCGGGTTTCGGAGACTCCCGAGCGGTGGGTCCGGGGAACGTGTGTGCTGTGTTCCAACGGCTGCGGCCTCGATATCGGTGTCAAAGCCGGCAAGATCGTCGGCGTGCGGGGGCTGGCGACCGACACCACCAACAGGGGGCGCCTGGGCCCCAAGGGTCTGCATGGCTGGGTGGCCAACGAAAGCCCTGACCGCCTGACCAAGCCACTGATCCGCCGTGACGGGCAATTACAGGAGGCCAGCTGGGACGAGGCGATGGACCTGATCGTTCAGAAGTCGAAAGCAATTGTCGAGAAGCAGACCTCGCTGGGGATCGGCTTCTACACGTCCGGGCAGCTGTTTCTGGAGGAGTATTACACCCTCGGGGTGCTGGGAAAGGCGGGCCTGGGCACCCCACACATGGACGGCAACACCCGGTTGTGCACGGCCACCGCCGCCGCCGCCCTGAAAGTCTCGTTTGGCTCTGACGGGCAGCCCGGCGGCTACGAGGACCTCGACGTGACCGACTGCGTGCTGCATGTGGGGCACAACATCGCCTCGCAGCAGACAGTGCTGTGGATGCGCATTCTCGACCGGCTGGCTGGACCCAATCCGCCGAAAGTCATCGTGATCGATCCCCGGCGCACCTTCACAGCTGAGCATGCCACCGTGCATCTTGCGCCAAAAGTCGGCACCAATGTCGCGGTGATGAATGGACTGCTGCATCTGATCATCCAGGCCGGCGCTATCGACGCGGCCTTCCTGGAGGCACACACCACCGGCTACGACGACCTGAAGAAAACCGTCGAGAAGTACACGCCCGAATACGTCGAGCAACTCTCTGGCGTGCCGGCCGCCGAGCTGCTCCGGGCCGGTGAGATCCTGGCCACCACGCGGACGCTGGTGTCCACCATTCTGCAGGGCGTGTACCAGTCGATGCAGGCCACCGCCGCCGCTGTGCAGGTGAACAATGTCCACCTGATCCGGGGGCTGATCGGCAAGCCTGGCAGCGGCATTTTGCAGATGAACGGCCAGCCCACTGCCCAGAACACCCGCGAGTGCGGCGCCGACGGCGATCTGCCCGGCTTCCGGAACTGGGGCAACCCCGAGCACATCAAGGAGCTGGCCAAGCTCTGGAATGTGCCGGTCAACAAGATTCCGCACTGGAGTCCGCCAACGCACGCCATGCAGATCTGGCGCTACGCCGAACAGGGCACCATCAAGCTGCTGTGGATCCAGGCGACCAACCCGGCGGTGAGCCTGCCGGAACTATCACGCATTCGCAAGATCCTGCAAAAAGAGGATCTGTTCGTGGTGGTGCAGGACGCCTACCTGACCGAAACGGCCCGCTACGCCGATGTGGTGCTGCCTGCGGCAATCTGGGCCGAGAAGACCGGCACCTTTACCAACGTCAGCCGTACGGTGCACATCTCCTGCAAAGCCATAGACCCGCCCGGCGAGGCCAGAAGTGACCTCGACATCTTCCTGGATTACGCCCAGCGTATGGACTTCCGCGACCAGGACGGAGCCCCGCTGATTAAGTGGCACGATCCGGAAAGCGCCTTCGAGGCCTGGAAGGAATGCACCCGTGGACGGCCCTGCGACTACACCGGGCTGACTTACGAGAAACTGCTCCAGGGCAGCGGCATTCCCTGGCCAGTTAATGAGCAACACCCCGACGGGACGCAGCGACTCTACACCGACTTCGTGTTTCCCACCAGCGCCGATTATGCCGAGACCTACGGCCACGATCTCGAGACCGGCGCCGCCGTGAGCCCCGAGGAATACAAGGCCAACGACCCCAAGGGCAAGGCCATGATCAAGGCCGCCGAGCACCGTGAGCCGCACGAGGTACCGGACGACGAGTACCCGCTGTGGCTCACCACAGGGCGGCAGGTCTACCATTTCCATACCCGCACCAAGACTGGGCGCTCGAAGGCGCTGCACGACGCTGCGCCCGACGCCTTCGTACAGCTCTCGGCCCAGGACGCCGGAAGGTACGGAATTGAGGAGGGCGACTGGGTTCTGGTCGAGTCCCGCCGTGGCCTGATCATCGAGCGCGCCATGATCGGCAACGTTGAGCCGGGCCTGGTGTTCATTCCCTGGCACTACGGCTACTGGGACGATCCCAGCCGGCCCAGAGCAGCCAACGAGCTGACCATCACCGAGTGGGACCCGGTCAGCAAACAGCCGCACTACAAATACGCGGCGGTGAAGATCAGCAAATACGACGCCAAGGCGGCCTTGCCGCAGCCGGGCCTGCTGGGCCGGGCGGTGGACGCGGTGCAGCAGCTCATCTCCGGTGAGGCCGAGCCCACGGGCGGCTCCAAGTCCCAGGGTCCGCAGCCCAAAACCACGCAAAGGGTGGATGGTTGAGATGCATGTCGGAAATTATGTCGGCTTGGCCCACGGCAGCGAACAGCGCTTGGTGGACGCCCTCAACAAGGTTGCCGAACATCACGGCGATGAACCGGACATCTACGAGACCTGCCAGCTGCTGATGTCGTGGTCTCGTAAGCACATCGAACATCTGGAGCCGCTGGTGCAGAAATACGGCGAGGACAAGAACCCCGAACCCGACAATCTGGAAACTGCCCTGTTTCACGGCCCCCGTCAGGGCAGCCTGGCGCTGCTGCGCGATTTGCACGACGTGTGGCTGCTGACCCAGCAGGTGCACCTGTGCTGGACAGTGCTGGAACAGGCCGCTCAGGCGCTGCGCGACAACGAGCTGGAGCGGGTCTGCCAGCAGTGCGGCCAGGAAACCAAGCGGCAGACGGCCTTCTTTCTGACCCGGATTAAGCAAGCTGCGCCCCAGGCCCTGGTTGCTGCACTGTGACGCCGCAGGAACAGCAGAAGGAGTCCCACCGGGAGAAGGCGCCCCCACCCGATCAAGACCCCGGAACTGACTTGGAACAGGAGGAGCTGGCTGAGGCCGAGGAACGCGCCGCCATCTCGCCCACGGTGGTCCACGAAACAATCAGGAAGGAGGGCGAGGAGGAGCTGCGGCGCCCCGTCTCCGCGCTGGGGTGGTCCGGCCTGGCGGCTGGCCTCTCGATGGGGTTTTCTCTCGTCGCGGAGGGTTTGTTGCGCGACCAATTGCCCGATGTGTCGTGGCGCCCACTGATTTCCAAGTTCGGGTATAGCGTCGGCTTCCTGATCGTGGTTCTGGGACGGCAGCAACTGTTTACGGAAAACACGCTCACCGCCATCCTTCCCCTGCTCCAGAACTGGAGTCTGGGCAAGCTCGGGCAGGTGGCCCGGTTGTGGCTCACCGTGCTCATCACTAACCTGCTCGGGGCCTTCCTGTTCGCCTGGGTGGTGGGAAACACCGACGTCTTCAATCCGGGTACGCGCGCCACCTTCACAGAAATTGGCCGGGCGGCGGCCGATCACCCCTTCTGGACCCTGCTGATCCGCGGCGTGTTCGCAGGCTGGCTGATCGCGCTGATGGTGTGGCTCTTACCAGCAGCGGAGACGGCGAAGGTCAGCATCATCGTGATCATCACGTTTCTGGTGGGTCTCGGAGAATTCAGCCACATCATTGCGGGCTCCGTGGAGGTGCTGTACCTCGTCTCGACCGGGGCGCTCTCGTTCAGCAAGTACCTGCTGGGCTACATGGTCCCAACCCTGATCGGCAACATTCTGGGCGGCGTCATGCTGGTGGCAGCCCTCAATCACGCGCAGGTTGTGGCCGGCAAGAAGTAGAACCGGAGCAGTGGGAGGAGAGCCGTGTCTAAAAATGCTGAGCAGAAGCCATCCATTCCCGACGCCGTGTGGGCCCCCGTTTCGGCAGGTGTCCTGTTGCTTGTCATCGGTCTGCTCGGCTTGGCAACCCACCAGCCGCTGCTTTTCCCGAGCCTGGGTCCGACCGCGTTCCTGCAAACCGAGACACCGGACCAGACTAGTGCACAGCCCTACCACGTTGTCATCGGGCACGTCGTGGCGTTGCTGGCCGGCTTCCTCGCGGTGTGGGTGTTCGGGGCGGCGGACGCACCCAGTGTTCTCGCCACACATGACCTCACGGCGCCGCGTGTCTGGGCTTCTGTCCTGGCGGTCGCTCTGACCCTGCTGGGTGGCCTGCTGCTGCGTGCCTCACACCCCCCGGCAGCGGCGACCACCCTGCTGGCCTCACTGGGAGGATTTCCACCCACCATCAAAAGTGCAACTACGGTCATGGGCGGAGTACTGCTGATTGCGCTTCTCGGAGAGGGCCTGCGCCGTCTCCGGTTAATGCAGCAGGCCACAGGTTCACCCTAAGCTTTGGGTCCCCAGTTGCCACGGTTAAGGAGTTACCTCAGAGATCGTCAGCGACTGGGTCTGCGTAGATAAGCTATAGGAGGGCGATCCATAGCCCCAGAGCGACTAATTCTCAATCTCCTAAAATCTATCCGTCGGATAGGACTTGGCTGCATTCACCAATGGTGGCGGCTTTCTGGCAACCGTCAGAAGAAAAGCCGCACCACACCTTATGCTCAGGACAGCTCGGGGGTAGGCATGTTCTGGCGCGTCACCTCGCTCCAGTGGCGCAGGGCTTCCCCAAACTCCGGCATGATCCATGCTCGTTCACTGCCCAGGACGCTGTACCGTGCCCGCGCCACGCTCAGACCGACTTCAGCAGCTGGAACCGCATCAATCAGTGTGGCATTCAGCCCATTCAGCGCTGCCACCTGTGCGGCCCACCCGGCCCGGGTGACGGCCCCCACATTCGCCAGGTGCCACACCCCCGCGTCACCATCGACCAGGAGGTCAAGGGTGACGCGGGTAAGATCTGGAAGGTAAGTGGGTGAAATGGTCTGGTCATTCGCAACACGGATCCGCCGCCCCGCCCGTAATTTTCGGCGCACCTGCTGGGCGAAGTTGTGTTCGTCCCATGGCCCGAACAGGGGGCCTGTGCGTACCACCAATGCATCAGGATGGGCCGCCATGATGGCTTCCTCGGCGGCCAATTGCCTGTGTCCGTAAACACTGGAGGGCCGGAGAGAATCACTTTCCAGATAGGGCCGCTCCCGTTGTCCACCTAACACCAGATCGGAGGAAACAGCCACCAATGGGATCTGGCGTGCCGCGCACTCTTGCGCCAACAGCTGGGGCTCCAATGCGTTCCCAGGGGCCTGCCAGACCTCAAACTCCTCGTCGTTCACCTGGAAGTCGACTGCCGTGTTGATCACCGCCCATGGACGCCAGCGTTCTAAAATCGCCTGAATATCAGCGAGATCAGACATGTTGTGGTCATATGACACGTAGGGCAGCCCACGTTCCTCACACGCACACCGGAAAGCCTGTCCCAGCGCGCCTGTAGCGCCGATGATCAGCATGGGGGGACCAGCGGCTGCGCCCATTTCCACCTCACCCTCGGGCAGGTAAAGCAGTCGTCCCTTGCGCCGCCACCAGCCAGGACCTGCGAGGACAGGATGCGACGGTAACTGACCCCGTGCCAGTTCACGGGCGAGCTGGACTAGAGCGGTGGGCCGGGGCTCCGGTGCGCGCACATCCCACAGACCGCTTTCGTAATGGCCCTCGCGGCGCGTGAGCAGACTGTTCCACTCATAAGCTCCGAAAGCGGCCCAGGCAGTCACGGCACAGACGTTCACCCCCTCGCCGCGTACCTCTTGCGCACCGTTCCAGCTTTCCAGGAGCCAGCGCAACTGCTCCTCCCGGGTGCAGTCCAGATGCGTCTCCGTGATCGCCAGCGGAAGACTGTAGCGGGTACCGGCCTCCCGCAGCCGGGTTGCGGTTGTCCCTAACGGCGCACCTCGCACCCTGACCGCTTCTACATCGGCATAGCTCGCTGAATGGTTGCCGCCCCGGCAGTCGTTCGGATAACGCTCTAGCCGCTCGTCCAGAAACCGCTCACTGGTCACGTAGGTGTTCAGGCCTAGCACGTCTGGCGGACACGGATGCTCGATGAACCAGTCCAGTTCCCTTTCGGTCGCTCCACACCACCTCAGATACGCCCACAGCGCATGATTGCGGTCGACCTGCCCCAGCAGGAGGTCGAAACTCAGCCAGCGGCGTTCATTCTCGAAATCGGCCTGGGCCTGCAGCGCGGGCGTGCTGAAGGTGCGGCCCAGGTCCTCGGTCTGAATCAGCCGGGCCTCTGGATTGACCTGTCGGATTTCCCGGATAGCCAGTACCGTGGCCTGCAACTGATGCATCAGCGCTTTCCAAAAACTGCCCTCGTCACGGGCATGGGGATACCAGTAACCATACAACGCGGCGAACCGGGCCGTGGTCAGTGGCTCGTTGACCGGCGTATAGGCGCTGACTTGCGGGTAACGCTCCGCTACGGCGCGTGCGTAGTCCGCCAGACCCCGTGCAAACTGCGGGTCGAGCAGATGGGTGCTTGGGGGGCCACTGCCGTGATGAACCAGTCCCAGGATCGGTGCCAGCCCGCGTTCACTCAGGCGCGCCAGGCGCGTGTCCCCCCAGCTCCAATCGGCACAAGCCAGTCCATCAGGGGCGGTTCTTTCCCACAGCAGCGGGAAGCGCACCGCCTGCGCCCCCAGAGTGGCGAGGCGGTCGATATCATCCAGCCGGTCATGGAAGCCGCTCAAGCTGATCTGGTCGAGAATATCGTCACCCACCCGGCTGACCGTGGGTTCGACACCTACCCACAGGGCCAGCTCACTTGAAGGTGCCAGGAAAGACATAGCTGATTGTCATGTCTGCTTTCAAGCAGCGGGAATGACAGACCCGTGGTTTCCATTTATAGAAATCGAGGCTGGCCATTGTGGAGAGTGAACATGTGGTTATTTTCCAGTCTCCCGGACCACCACTCTTCCAGGCAACCTCAACCACTGGGGGCTACAGTATTGCGGCTCTCCGTTAAATTGACGCTGCTATCCAGCCCACCCGAGGGATCGTAAAAAACGCCCGATCCCTTGACGACACTGGGAACGATAAGAATCCCTGTAAGGTTTCGGACAGGAGGGAGACTGTAGAGTTGGATAGCCTTAGTTACATGCTGTCCCGTATGGCGTGGCTAGGCCATGGATTCCTTGAAAATGACTTTTGAGATCCAGCTCCCTGCTCAGGTGGGCCAGAAACCAGAACTGGACCTGCAGACTGTGGTGCTGCTGGCCCAGTCGGCGAACGACGCGTTCGAACGTTGCGTGACCCTGGCGTTGCAAAAAACTCGGGCGACCACCGTGATGATCTCGCTGCACTGCGTCGACTCCGACGAGCTGAAAGTGGTGGCCGCCGCAGGCCAGCGCTCCTCCGAAGCGGTTGGGCGTCGCCTTCCCAGGGGCCAGGGCCTGAGCTGGCATGTCATCTCGACCGCAGCACCGTACCTGGTGGAAGAAACCCTGAACACCCGCGACGCCCACTTCGTGGGCGGACGACCCCGCTCGGGGATGTATCTGGGCGTGCCACTCCTGGCCCCTGATGGCCAGGTGCTCGGCGTCCTGTCTGCCGACACGACCGACAGCGACGAGATTCTGGGCGCCCCCGATGCGCAACTGCTGCTGGTACTAGGTCAGGCCGCTGGCGTCGCGTACGACCGCTGGAAAGCGCTGGAAGACGCGCAGCGCAGTGCCAGCCAGTATCAGCAGCTCGCGCACCTGTCAGCTCAGCTTGAAACCCTGACGCATCCAGATGACATTGCCCGCGAGGCGCTGGGCATGCTGCTGACCCTGAGCGAATTTAGTATCGGGGCGATGATGACCGTTGACGAGCACGGTCAGGTCCACCTGAGCATGATTCAGGGCACCGAGGACACGACTAAGGTCGCCGCCGCCCTTATGAACGTTCATGAGCCGCGCGGCCTGATCACCGAGATCCTCGCTGCAAACCGCAGCGTCGCAGTGGCTGACTACCGCGCCCATCCGGATTCATCGCCGGAACTGCTGCGCGTACGTTCCATCTTGGCCGCGCCGCTGCGGAGTGGCCAGCGCATTACCGGGCTCATCGGCGTATTGAAGATGGACACGCCACAACCCATTCCGGCAGAACTCGCTGCACTGCTCGACATGGTGGCGGCGCGGGTGGACCGGGCGCAGGAAAGGATCGCCACCTTCGAGCAGATGCGTCAGATGCGCGAGGCCGCGCTGCGCGCCGTAGGTCGGGTGCTTGAGGGCAGGGACGGAGAGACGTTCGGACACACTGACCGTGTCACGGCCCTGTCCCTGCGTCTCGGACAGGCACTGGGACTGGGTGAGGAGGCTTTGCAGCACCTGCGCTGGGGGGCATATCTGCACGACATTGGCAAGGTGACCCTGCGCGACGACATTCTGCGAAAGCCGGGGCCGCTGACCGCGCCTGAACGTGCCTTAATGCAACAGCACGTGGTCGCCGGCGATCATATTTTGCGCGACGAGATTTTCGTGCCGCGTGAGGTCCGGGCTGTTGTGCGCTCGCACCACGAACGCTGGGACGGCGCCGGCTACCCGGACGGCCTGTCTGGCGACACTATTCCCCTGCTGGCCCGGATTTTTAGTGTGGTTGACGTCTATGACGCACTGATCAGCACACGCCCCTACAAGCCTGCCTGGACCCACGCGCGGGCCATGGAGGAGTTGCGCCGGGGCGCCGGCAGTCAGTTCGACCCGCATGCGCTCGCCCACTTCGAAGCGCTGTTCGGTCAGGCCGGGGAAGACCATGACGGATAACGATGCGGCGGATCAGCGTCTGGTGGGGGGGCAGCCTGGCCCAGAGACCGCTGGTTCAGATTCGACCGGTTCGGAGCCGATGGATCAGGGTTTGACAGCCTCCGCCTCGATTGATCCGGCTCTCTCCAGCGTGGAGCGCCGCGCAAATACAACTGCCCTCCGGAATGAGCTGCACGCCCTTCTACTCCGGGCCACCGATCCCGACAGCACCGCCGCCGCGAAATCCCTGGCATACCGCGACGCCGCCTACCTTGCGCTGGATCTCAGAGACCTCAAGGCGGGCATGGAGCTTGCCCTGAACTGCCTGCACTGGGCGCGGACCAGCGGGGAAGGACCACTTCAGGTCAAGGCCCATGTGACGCTGGCGCTCGCCATGACAGAGTCCTACGACGACGCGGGCGCGCAGCGTGAGTTCCTGGCGGCGCTTATCCTGGCCGAGGAGATCGGCGATGCCCGGGGCGTGGCGCTGGTGGCCGTCAACGCCTCGCACTTCGAGTTGGAACGGCGCAACCACCGACAGGCCGCCCAGCACCTGATGGAATTGCTGAATTCCACCTCTGTGCAGGCGCTGCAGGAACCCGACGCCCGCCAGCTTTGGGAAACCTTCCATATCAATTTCGTGGTCGCTGTCTCGGAGACCCTGCTGGCAAACACGGAGCCCACCTTCCACGACGAGGCCACTCTGCGGGCGGCGAAAGATCAACTGGTCATCTCGTCAACCATCCTTGCCGCGGTGCTTAAGGAACGACAGAGCCTTACCTTGCTGGAGAAGGCAGCCATGCTCGACGCGTTGACCCGTCACGCCCTGTGGACCGGCGAACTGTTGGCAGCCCAGTCGCTGGCCGACGATCACGTTCGCCTCACGGGACACGCCGATTTTCCGTTGCTGTACGGCCGCGCTCTGCTCGACCGCAGCCGTGTGTTTGCTCAGAGCGGGGATCTGGAAAGCGCGGTTCGGGACGCCGGTCAGGCCGTCGGCTTTTTCCATGAAGCCGCTTCGGAGCTGTGGGAGACCCGTTCGCGAGAACAGCTGGCCGCCATCTATGCCCGCGCGGGGCGTTACCGTGAAGCCTTCGAGACCCAGCAGGAGGTGACCCGCGATATGGAGAACCTGTACCGGGGTTACCACCAGCAACGCGCCCTGGTCCGGCAGATCGCGCAGCAGGCACGTGAGGCTGAGGTGCGCGCCGAGGCGCTGGCCGAGGCGGCGCTGCGCGACCCGCTGACCGGCGCGCCCAACCGCACGCGGGCCATGCAAGTGCTGGCCGAACTGCACGTCCAGGCCCGGCAGGGCCGTCCGAGCGCCGTGGCCTTGCTCGACCTCGACTTGTTCAAACGAGTGAACGACACGTTCGGCCACCTGGTCGGGGATGCGGTGCTGACTGGAGTGACCCGCCTGCTGGGCGCCGAATTGCGTGAGCAGGATCTCCTGGCCCGGCTGGGCGGTGAGGAATTTATCGTGATCCTCTCAGACGTGACGGCGCAGGAGGCGGAAGTGGTGTGCCTCCGGCTGCGCGACGCGCTTCAGAACGCTTCCTGGGAGGCGCTGGCGCCCGGCCTGGTTACCACAGGCAGTTTCGGCGTGGCCGTGTTGGACGGCGTGCAAGACATCACGGGCGTGCTCACGACCGCTGATCGGGCACTCTACGCCGCGAAGGCTGCAGGCCGAAATACTGTGAGGGTGGCTACCAGACAGGCGGAGAGCGCCCGCGATCCGCAGCCCTGCCCATAAGGAAATCGCTGATGCAGCTGCTCTACTGACCTGCAGTTCGTTTGCGGCGATGAATCGGCAGGGCTTTCTGTCCTGAATTGGGAGACAGACAAGAGCAAGCCAGTTCCGGTGAGATGAGCGACACTGGAGTCAACAGATGACTTCTACCCCGCATCAGACCTTAAACGGACAAGTGTTGTTGCCCACCGGCAAATTCGTCTCGGCGCGTCTGGAGTTCGGCGACCAGATCACGGCCATCACTTCCGATCCTGGGACGCCCTCTCAGCGTCTGATCCTGCCTGGCTTCATCGACGCACATGTTCACGGCGGAGGCGGCGCAGACGCGATGGATGGCCCGGAGGCGGTCCGCAGGCTGGCCCGTTTCCACGCCGCGCACGGCACCACCACGCTGCTGCCCACCACCATTACCAATCCCTGGGAAAACGTGCTGGCCGCCCTGCGAGGCATTCGGCAGGTCATGGCCGAGGGAGGCGTGCCAGGAGGGGCGGATGTCGTCGGGGCGCATCTGGAGGGCCCGTTCATCAGTCCAGGGCGCCTGGGCGCGCAGCCGCCGAACACATTGGAGCCGCTGTCGCCGCTGATCGCAGAGGTGCTGGCGCTGGACGTGGTGCGGGCCGTAACCATCGCACCTGAATTGCCAGGGGCGCTGGACGCTTCGCTGGCGCTGGCACAAGCAGGCGCCCGTATTGGCGTGGGCCATACCCGGGCGGACGCCGATACCGTGACCGCTTTCCTGAACGCCCTGAACGCGGTGGGGGCCACCACTTGCGCCACCCACCTGTACAACGCGATGGGCGGAATCGAGGGCCGTGTTCCCGGCCCTCCTGCCGCGCTGCTGGCCGACGCCCATGCTTACTTGGAAGTCATTCTGGACAACATTCACGTTCACCCCACCAGTTTCCGCTTGGCCTGCGCCGCTGCAGCGGGGCGGGTCACCCTGATCACCGACGCCATGCGTGCCGCCGGCCTGGGCGACGGCGAGAGCGAACTGGGCGGTCAACGCGTGATCGTCCAGAATGGACGCGCCAATCTGGAAAGCGGGTCGCTGGCCGGAAGCCTGCTGACGATGGACGTTGCCCTGAAGAACGCCGTTAGCGCAGGTATCCCGCTGGAGGAGGCCAGCCGCATGCTGAGTGAAACGCCCGCCCGCTCGCTGGGCCTGAATGACCGGGGAGCGCTAAAGCCAGACCTACGCGCCGACCTGGTGGTGCTTGACGGCGATCTGAACGTGCTGGAGGTCTTCGTGGGGGGAAAAAGGATCAGTGCCCGGCCAGAAACTCCAGGACATCCTGGTTAAATTCCTCCACTCGCTCCACAATCGGAATATGGCCGGTAGCGGGGTAAGTGATGAACTCGGCACCGGGAATGTGGGCGGCCAAATGTTGCCCGTTCTCGTAGCGCACTAATGGATCGGCGTCACCGTGGACCACCAGCGTCGGGACGAGCAGTTTATCCAGCTCGGCGGTCACGTCATGCGTGCGCGTGGAACGAAACTGGCGGGCGTAGCGTTCGGGGGTCAGCGGGCGGTAACTCGCGTTGGCGGCAACCGTGTCGGCGGCCTGCGGGTTGGCCTCCAGAAAACCAGGGGTCATGATCAGGCCGTAGGTACGGCGGGCGCGTTCGCCGGGGGACAGCGTGAAATCGGGACGCAAGGCGTCCAGCCCCGCCCCGTCCGGCCTGACATGGCTTGCCCCACCCGCCGAGGTGCTGACTAGGGTGAGGCTGGACACCAGTTCTGGCCAGCGCACGGCCAGATTCAGCGCGATAAATCCGCCCATGCTGATGCCCACGATGTGTGCGGGCGCAGCGTTCATGGCCCGCAGGAAGGCGGCGGCGTCATCCGCCTGATCGGCGGTGGAGTAGTCGGTGTCTGCGGGGTCGCTGTCACCCGTATCGCGGTGATCAATGGCCAATGCGCGGTATTTCTCCCCAAAGACCGGAAGCTGTCCGCGCCAGCCCAGGCGGTTGCTGCCCAGCCCGGTCAGAAAGAGGACGTTGCCCTGCGGGTGTTCGGGACGAATCTCGTCATAGGCCAGGGTGCGCGTGCCGATGTTGCACAGGCGGGGTTCGGAAAGCGGCCCGGTCATCAGAACCATTCCGCCTGCATCTGTGAGGTGGTGGAATCGGCACTGGCAAGCAGGTCAGCGTGGGCACGGACCTTGGGCAGTTCGTGCGTGGCAAAGAAGCGGGCAGCGTGCAGTTTGCCGCGATAGAAGTTGGCGTCGTCTCCCCTTGCCTCCGGCAGCGCGTGAGCGGCAGCCGTCGCCTGCCGCAACCACATCCAGCCCACGACGGTATGACCCAGCATCTCCAGTGCGCTGTTGGCATTCGCCAGGAAGAGATCCGGCCCCAGTTCGATGGCCCGTCCCAGAAGAGCTTTCAGGGCATTCTGATTCTGCTCCAGGGCTGTCTTCAGGGCAGTTCGAATCTCGTCCAGACCCTCCAGACCTTCGGAGGCCTGTAGATCGGCTTCGATCCGCGCCATCAGGAGCTCCAGGCCGCGTCCGCCCGCCTGCGTCAGCTTGCGACCCAGCAGATCGTTGCCCTGAATGCCCTCGGTGCCCTCGTGGATGGGGTTCAGGCGATTGTCGCGGTAGTACATCTCTACCGGGTAATCGCGGGTGTATCCAGCCCCACCCATCACCTGAATCGCGTCGCTCAGCGCTTCTTGGCTGTACTTGCTCGGCCAGGATTTAACGATGGGTGTCAGCAGGTCAAGCAGCAGGGATGTGTCGGCGCGGCCTTCCTCCGGCCCTGTTTGCAGATCATCGACCAGGCTGGAGGCATACAGGCCCAGCGCCAGCCCACCCTCTACAAAGGCCTTTTGCCGCAGCAGCAGCCGCTTCACGTCCGCGTGACCGATGATCGCAATGGCCGGGCTAAGGGGATCCTTGTTGCTGGCGGCGCGGCCCTGGGCGCGTTCACGGGCATACTCCAGGCTCGCCAGATACCCCGCGTAGCCCAGCATCACCGCGCCCATACCGACGCCAATTCGCGCCTCGTTCATCATGTGGAACATCTGCCGCAGCCCGTGGCCGGGTTCGCCCACCAGTTCACCAATCGTCTCACCGCCCTCACCGAAATTGAGCAACGTGTTGGTGGTGCCACGGTAACCCATCTTGTGGTTCAGACCCGCCAGCACGACATGATTGCTCTCGCCGGGCGTGCCATCCTCGTTGACTTTGAATCTCGGCACCAGAAAGAGGCTGATTCCCTTGACCCCCGCCGGCCCACCCTTGATGCGAGCCAGGACAAGGTGAACGATGTTCTCGCTCAGCTCGTGTTCACCACCTGAAATCCACATCTTGCTGCCGCTGATGCTGTAGGTGCCGTCCTCCCTGGGGGTGGCGGTGGTGGTGATATCAGCCAGTCCGGACCCGGCATGCGGTTCGGAAAGGGCCATCGTGCCAAACCAGCGGCCTTCCACCAGTGGCAGCATGTACTTTTTCTGCTGCTGAGGTGAGGCAAAGACCCGTTGCAGATTGGCGTTGCCGATGGTCAGGAAGGGGTAGCCGCTGCTGCCCACGTTCGCTGCCTGAAAGTGCGCCTGAACTGCCTGCGTCATCACCCACGGCAGTTGCAGGCCGCCCAGTTCCTCATCATGGTGAGCGCTGAAGAATCCAGCCTCCCGGAAGGCGCGCATGGCCTCCCCCACCGCAGGCAGCAGTTTCACCTTGCCGTCGACCACATGCGGCTCGTTCAGGTCCGCCTCACGGGCGTGATTGGCAAAATACCTGTCCGCCACGTTGTACGCGAGACTCAACACGTCCTCGTACACTTCGCGGCTGTGATCGGCAAAACGGGGACGCCCCGGCAGGGCGGCGGTGTCCAGCACCTCAAACAGTTGAAAACGCAGGTCTCGTTTGCTCAGGAAGGGGGCCATAGGGGTACTCCTTGGTATGGGAATGGAACGGGGCGGGTGTCCGCGCACGTCTATTTTGAACGTTGGCGTTAATATAGGGCATAGCGCACCACCGTCTCAGTCCCGTTTCCAGGAGGTTCCATCATGCGCGCCCTGATCTGCCAAACATTCGACCAGCCCGAAACACTGACCGTCCAGACCCAGCCCGATCCCACGCCCGGCCCCAACGAAATCGTCCTAGAAGTCAGGGCGGCAGGCGTGAACTACCCGGATGCCCTGATGGTCATGGGCCAGTACCAGATCAAGCCTCCTCTACCGTTCGTCCCTGGGGCCGAGGCGGCGGGGGTTGTCAGCGCCATTGGCGAAGGGGTCAAACACCTGAGCGTCGGTCAACGCGTAGTGGCGTTCACCGGGCTGGGCGCGTTCGCCACGCATCTGAAAGCCGACGCGGCAACCGTGATGCCTTTACCGGACGGGATGGAGTTCGAGGTGGCTGCAACGCTGCCTCTGGCCTACGGCACCACCATGCACGCGCTGGTGGACCGCGCGCAGCTCAAGGCTGGCGAAACCCTGCTGGTGCTGGGCGCAGCGGGCGGCGTGGGGCTAGCAGCCGTGATGATCGGCAAGGCGTTGGGTGCGCGGGTGATCGCGGCCGCCGGCAGCGACGAAAAGTTGCAACTGGCCCGTAATCACGGCGCGGATGAGGGTCTCAATTACGCCACCGAGGATTTGCGCGAACGCCTCAAAACCCTGACCGGCGGCAAGGGGCCAGATGTCATCTTTGACCCTGTAGGCGATCAGTACGCCGAACCGGCCTTTCGCAGCATCGGCTGGGGCGGGCGCTATCTGGTAATCGGTTTCGCGGGCGGCGAGATTCCCAAATTGCCCCTGAATCTGCCCCTACTCAAGGGTGCCTCGCTGGTGGGCGTGTTCTGGGGCGAATTCGCCAGACGTGATCCAGCGGCCAACGCGCGCAACCTGGCGCGGCTCGCGGGCTGGGTCCTGGAAAACACCGTCAAACCGCTGGTGAGTGGGCGCTATTCACTGGACGACGGTCCACAGGCCATGCGCGCCCTGCTGGAACGGCGCGTGACGGGCAAGGTGGTCATCATCCCTTGAGCACGCCCGATACCTCTGGGACCACCCTTTACACCACTGCCGAGCTGGCACGCGAGGCCGGAGTCACGCGCCGGACGGTAATGCACTATGCCGAGCTTGAACTGCTGACCCCGGATCTGACCACCGCATCGGGCCGGTTGCTGTATGGGCCATATTCACTGCGGCTGCTGCGCGATCTGATCGATCTGCGCGCTCTAGGTATGCCGCTTGATGAGGCCCGCGACATGGTCATCTTGCGGCGCGCCACCCACGATCTTGCGGGCAACCGCCGCCGCGACTGGAAGCGTGAAGATGTGCCGCTGAGCGATGAACGTTTGCAGGCCCTTCAGACCCGCTTACGCTCCATCAATGCTTCTTACGCACGACAGGCAGAGAACCTTGCTCGCCTGGATCGCTGGCTGACCAAGCGCTTTATCAGGAATGACGAGGAATCACCTATCAAGGACTGAACTTATCCACGCCACTGTCCTCAATCACCCTATGAGACAAGAAAAATCCACAGCACAGGTGCGCTGAATGCTCGCACTCGTCACATGACGACCAGGAATCCTGACGACCCGATCATTGCCCCAATCGCCTGAGTTGTCCGGTACTCTGCAAACCTTCCAATGCTCAGTTCGCCCCACTGTCCATCACCTGAAGATGGCCCAGATGCTCAAGAAGTTCGGCGGTAAAGGCGTCGAGCCGTCCCTCCACTTTGGCCCGCGAGGCCAGCCGGGTGACCTCCTGAGGATCCGGCTGTCCGATGATCATGCCCATGCGCAACAGGGCGTACTCGCTGACGCTCAGGCGTTCGCGTAACAGAAATTGCAAGGTCTTGAGGGCCGAATCCACCTGCGTCTCCAGCGGCTGCGGCTCGTCGGTCGCCTCCACCAGCGTGGGCATGTTGGAGGCCGGAAGACGCCCCTTCCTCTTCGCGGCCTTTTCGCTGGGCGCCTCCTTTTCAGGGTATTTGCCCTCCTGATCGCGGATGACGTCTACAAGCACCGCCGACCGGTTACGGGCCTTAAAACCACTGTCCAGCAGACGAACGAACTTGGCCAGACGTGCCTGAACATGTTCGTCACCGTACTCCTCGATAAGACGGCGGGCCACCGGACCCGACACCCGGTACTCGGCCAGTTCCATGATCAGGGGGCTGTCGGGCAGGGTGGACTCCTCGCGGTCTGCCAGATCGGCGAAGCGGTAGGTGAGCTGTTGTTTCTGACCCCGCCCCTCATATTCCACTGCGCTCAGGTACAGCCGCTCTATAAGCTCCTCATGTGCACCCTGCAGTGTCGAGCGAATCTTGTTGCTGCGGCGGTCCACAATCTTGCACGCCTCCGCCCAGTCAATCAGGTTAACCGTGAACGATGCCAGCGGCTCGCGCGGGTCTTCGGGGGGATAGCGCCGTGCGTCCAGCAGGCGGTACAGCGCGCGGGTCAGCGGACGGTCCAGGCTGGTCAGGAACTCCAAGTCCAGCGGTTTGGTGTACTGGGCGCGAATCGATTTGGTGATCGGGGTTGCCAGCCGGATCTTGAGGGTACTGCTGCGGTTCAGTCCCAGATCCTCGTCACCGCTGGTAAATTCCAGCGCTTCCAGATAATTGAAGGTCACTGTGGTCCAGTTGCCCCGCCGGTGATCACGCCACGCCTCTGAAGCGGTGTACGTGGACGTCCGCAGGCGAAACAATGTCTGACGAAGGTTCTGATAGTACCGACCGGAATCGTGCAGGCCAGCCCGTTTCAGAATCTGATAGGCGGTGGTGTGCAAGGTGCCGTCTTCCGGACAGCCGCCCTCTACGTACAGATCAATCAGCGCCGTCGAGATGTCGCCATCGAGACCATGCGGTACACCACCATATTTGGGAATGGCGTCGCAACTCAGCCGCGCCGGACGGCCTTCCACGTGAAAGTCGATGGTCCAGGACGTAAAGCTGTCTGGAACGCGCTCCTGGATGCTGATCAGCCCCAGCCGACCCACGTTGGCCTCGTCAATGCGCGAGATTTCTTTCGGAGTGGCTGGTCTGGTTTTTTGGGAACTTTTGGTGCGCGTCAACGCCATGTCCTCCCAGTGCGGTTTATGCATAATACGCGTCCAAGAGGTTTAAAAACTACTACCGGACAACTCAGGCGATTGGTCGGTTGGACTATCGGACAACTCAGGCGATTGGGGGACGGGGAACCGTAAAAAAGTTCTTCTCAGACAATCTTTTTCAGGTTGGCTCACCGGTTCCGTGCAATTACCGGACAACTCAGGCGATTGCAGGTCTGGAGTACCGGACAACTCAGGCGATTTCGTCTTACAACTACCGGACAACTCAGGCGATTAGATCCTCAGCACCACCGGACAACTCAGGCGATTGCAGGTCTGGAGTACCGGACAACTCAGGCGATTGCAGGTCTGGAGTACCGGACAACTCAGGCGATTTCGTCTTACAACTACCGGACAACCCAGGCGATTAACTCAAAATGTACCGGACAACTCAGGCGATTTCGTCTTACAACTACCGGACAACTCAGGCGAAAAAGCTGGAAATCGTCGTAGTTGTCGCCCCTCCCCCGCCCCCTCTGATGATGATCATCATATCTTTTAGAGAATCTTTTAAAGATCAAATACAACATCATCAGGGACCCCTTATTACCCCTACTGGGCACTAGGGGACAGATTTGCAAAAACGGGCTGCAGTTGTAGCGTTATGACGAGACTTGTCCTCTGTCTTAACGAGAGTGTTCCTGTAAGCTCGCCGAAGGGCCGTAGAGGGCCCTCCGAACTAAAGTGGGCCTCTCTATACGTCCCTCCTGCTCATAGGCCCTCTACGGCCCTCCTGATGCCCCGTTCGTCCGTCCGCGATTATGCATAGCTCTGTATCAGGAAAATACAGTTCCAACAATTTTCTTCTCCATTGGGTGATTCGACCATAAGAAGTCGCCTCAGATGTCCGTGTTGAGGCACGAACATCAGGCACCAACCCAAATGACGGGCATAAAATCGAGCCTCGCACTTGATCGCGTCTCTTGTTGACCGCTCAGAAACTCCGTATGGTGGCTGGCAATGACAACCAAACGAGTTTTAGGCAGGTTGGCGCAGGCTGATCTGGAGCCAAGTGCAGATTTTTGACCCCACCATCTTCCCGATTCTGGCAGCCGACGGGCTGACCAACGGGGCGGTCTACGCTTTGCTGGCCCTGGCGCTGGTCCTGATTTTCGCAGTCACCCGCGTGATCTTTATCCCCCAGGGTGAATTTGTGGTCTTCGGGACCTTGACCCTGGCCTCTTTGCAACTGGGCCGCACCCCGGGGACACTATGGCTGGTTCTGGCGCTGCTTGGCATTGCCGCAATGATGGAAGCCTTTTCTTCGGCGCGCGCTGGGCAGACACGCCGGGGACTGTTGACCGTAGGCGGTGCCGCACTCCTGGGTGTAGGCATGTGGGCACTGATAGGCTGGCTGGCCCCCTTGAAAGCTCCTCTCTGGGTCCAGGTCATCCTGACCTTGGGTCTCGTTGCTCCGCTGGGCCCACTGCTTTACCGCGTCGTCTACCAGCCCCTGCAGAATGCCACCGTCCTGGTCCTGCTGATCGCCTCCGTTGCCCTGCATCTTCTGCTGACCGGTCTGGCACTGGTGTTCTTCGGACCAGAAGGCTCGAGGACTCCGGCCTTTTTCGAGGGCAACCTGACGCTGGGGCAGGTGACGCTGAGCTGGCAGAGCCTGCTGGTGATCGTGGCCTCGGCAGCGCTGATGCTTGGCCTGTATCTGTTCTTCGAGCGAACCATGCCTGGAAAGGCGCTGCGGGCCACCGCCGTTAACCGCCTGGGCGCGCGGCTGGTGGGCATCAGTCCGTCCTCGGCAGGCATGCTGACCTTCACGCTGGCCGCCCTTATCGGGGCGCTGGGCGGCGTGTTGATCGGGCCCAGCGTGGCCGTGACCTACGACAGCGGTTTTTTGATCGGCCTCAAGGGATTCGTGGGCGCAATCATTGGCGGCCTGGTCAGCTACCCGCTGGCGGCAGCCGGGGCGATTCTGGTGGGCCTGATCGAGAGCTTCGCCAGCTTCAGCCTCTCGGCCTGGAAAGAGGTGATCGTGTTCACGCTGATTCTGCCGGTGCTGCTATGGCGCTCCCTGACCACCCGTCACATTCCGGAGGACGAGGAATGACCACTGCCAGAACCGCCCCGAAATTCTCGCGTCGTCTGGGCCTGAGCTTGGCTGCCGGCCTGGTCGCGCTGTCTCTGCCACTGCTGCTGCCCCTTTTTCAGGTCACGCTGCTGACCAACATCCTGATCTTCTCCATTGTGGTGACCGGGCTGGTGTTGCTGACCGGTATCCTGGGATTGACCAGTTTCGGGCAGGCAGCCTTCATGGGCGTCGGGGCATACACTACAGCCATCCTGACCGCGCAAATGGGCTGGAACCCATGGCTGTCGCTTCCCGTCTCGCTGCTGGTTACGGGGCTGATCGCGTGGATTCTCGGGGTGCTGACGTTGCGGATGCAGGGCCATTACCTGCCACTGGCGACGATTGCGTGGGGCATCAGTCTGTTCTATGTGTTCGGCAACACGCCGGCGCTGGGGGGCTTCACCGGCCTGACTGATATTCCACCGGTCTCCGTGTTCGGGCTGGAACTTACCTCGCCGCGCTCCTTCGCTTACCTGACGTTGATCTGCCTGGGGCTCGTGGCGCTGAGCGCGCAGTTTCTGCTGTCGAGCCGCACGGGTCGGGCGATGCGAGCGTTGCGCGGCGGCTCACTGGTGGCCGAGGCCTTCGGGGTGTCCGCCTTTGGTCTGCGGGTGCAGGTCTTCGTGCTCTCGGCCCTGATGGCGGCGCTGGCGGGCTGGCTTTACGCGCACAGCCAGCGCTTCGTGAATCCCACCCCGTTCGGCCTGCAGGCGGGGATCGAGTATCTGTTCATGGCGGTGGTGGGCGGCTCGCAGCACGTCTGGGGCGGCGTGCTGGGCGCGGGGCTGATCACCCAGATCAGGGAGGTTCTGCGCGACGTGCTGCCGGGGCTGCTGGGCCAGCAGGGCAATTTCGAGGTCATCGTCTTCGGGGCGCTGGTGATTCTGGTCTTGCAGTTCGCGCGCCGGGGCTTGTGGCCATTGATCGAACTGGTGCTACCGCAGGAGGGCATCCGCATCCTGCCGGAACGCAAGAAGTTCGCCGCACGCCCTAAGCCTACGCCCGGCACGCCGCTGCTGAGCGTTCAGCACGCAGTCAAGCAGTTCGGTGGATTGCGGGCCGTGGGCGACGTATCATTCGAACTAAGTGCTGGGGAAATCCTAGGGCTGATCGGTCCCAACGGCGCGGGCAAGAGCACCATGTTCAATCTGATCACCGGCGTCAATCCGGCCACCTCCGGGCAGATCACGTTCATGGGGCAGGACATCAGCCGTCGCAGCGCGGGTCACATTCACCGTCTGGGCCTGAGCCGCACATTTCAGCACGTTCACCTGCTGCCGGACCTGACCCTGTTGGAAAACACCATGATGGGCGGCTACGCACGTGGCCACGCGGGGATGGTTCGCAGCCTGCTGCACCTGGAACGTGCGGAGGAAGCGTCGCTGCAGCACGAGGCGCTGCGTCAGTTGGAGCGCGTCGGGCTGGCGGATCAGGCCTACGTTCTGGCGGGCAATCTGGCGCTTGGGCAGCAGCGGGTGCTGGAAATTGCCCGCGCGCTGGTGGCCGATCCCACCCTGCTGCTGCTGGATGAGCCCGCCGCCGGTCTGCGCTACGGCGAGAAGGCCGAACTGGTGACGTTGCTGCGCCGTTTGCGCGACGAGGGGGTGACCATCCTGCTCGTCGAACACGACATGGACCTGGTGATGGGGCTGGTGGACCGTCTGGTCGTCATGAATTACGGTGAGAAGCTGGCCGAGGGAACGCCGCAGGCGGTACGCGACAACGCCGATGTGCGTGAGGCCTACCTGGGCGTGGACATGGAAGAGGAGGGGGCGGCGTGACCACGGCACCGACATCGTCCTCTCCCCTACTCGCTGTGCGTGACTTGCATACGCGCTATGGCCGCGTGGAAGCGCTGAGCGGCGTCTCGCTGGACGTTCCTGCAGGACAGATCGTCAGCGTGATCGGGGCCAACGGTGCAGGCAAGACCACCCTGATGAACTCGGTTATGGGTATCTTGCCCAGCAGCGGCGACCTGCTCTATGAAGGAGAGTCGTTGCGCGGCGTGACGCTGGAAGCCCGGGTAGCGCGCGGCATCAGTCTGGTGCCGGAGCGGCGGGACCTGTTCGCCTCCATGAGTGTGGCCGACAACCTGACACTGGGCGCGTACAGCCGCCGTCAGCAGAAGTGGCGCGGTGATCTGGACCAGGTCTACGAGCGCTTTCCCCGCCTGCTGGAGCGGCGCAGGCAACTGGCCGGCACGCTGTCCGGCGGCGAACAGCAGATGCTGGCGATTGGCCGCGCCCTGATGGGCAAGCCGCGTCTGCTGCTGCTCGACGAACCCTCGCTGGGCCTCGCGCCGCTGATCGTGCGAGACATCCTGCGCATCGTCAAACAGTTGCAGGCCGAAGGCGTGACCGTGCTGCTCGTGGAGCAGAACGCACGGGCCAGTCTGGCGATCAGCAACAGCGGCTACGTGCTGGAGACGGGGGAGGTCAAACTGAGTGGCCCGGCCCGCGAACTGGCGCAGAATCCGGAACTGACGGCCAGCTACCTGGGAGGCTAGGCAGGTTCAGACGCCCAGGGATTGCGCCCGCCCGTCCCGCCGGGCCAGCCACATCGCCAGCAGCAGCAGCACGGCGCTGAGCGCGGCGATCAGCACGAACAGTCCGCGCGGCGAGGCGGTGAAGATGGCCCCGGCCAGGCCCGCTGCCGGGATGGCGCACAGCAGGGTCAGTGTCTGCACCGCCGAGTACAGATCGGCGGTGCCTTCCTGTGGCAGGCGGGCGAACAGGGCGGCGTCACGGTAGGTCAGTGTCAGAAAGGTGACGCCGCCCAGCAGGCCCACGACCGCCAGCATGGCCGCCGTGTTTCCCGCCGGAACCAGGAGCAGCGCCGCCGCGCCGATCAGGCCCAGGGCACGGACCACCACCAGCGTGCGGCCCAGCGGCAGTCTTGAAAGGCGGGGAAGAGCCAGCCCGTACAGCAACAGGGTCACGAAGGCGGCCACAAACGGGACAAAGGAAAGCGTCTGGGCACTGAAACGCAGCGTCTGCCCCAGGAACAGGATCTGAAACAGGCTGAGTTGCTCGATAAAGACGGTCAGCAGGTAGAAGGCGGTGACGCCCATCAGGCCGGGGTGGCCGCGCATGCCAGCCACCATGCCCAGCGCGTGGCGAACGCTCTCCCCCAGGCCCAGCTCACGGTGCTGGGCCATGGCGGCCACGCCGCTGCGGGTTTCGCTGGTGATCGCATTGCGCCACAAGAACATGACGGTCATGCCGATGCCGCCCAGAATGTAGAAGCCGCGCATGGTGGCCGTCACGCCGTGCTGCGCGATCACCAGGCCCACCAGCGGCGTCAGGAGCCCGCACATCGTCACAATCAGATTGATGATGCCGAACACGCGTGCCCGTTGCCATTCCTCGACGTCCTCGATGAGCAGCAGGCTCCATGAGACGGACACGATTCGGCCACTGGCCGCCAGAACAGCGGCCACGGCGAAAGCGGCGAAGGACTGCGCGAAGGCCCAGACGAACATTGGGATGGTCCATGAGATCAGGTCTCCGATCAGGGTGGTGCGCTTGCGGCCCACGCGGTTGGTGATCGGGGCGGCCACCGCCTGAAACAGAAAGGACAGCGCCAGCGTCATGGAGCCGAGCAGGCCGATCTGGGTGCTGGACAGCCCCACGCTGCTCATGTACAGCGGGGCGTAATACACCACCACAACGCCGAAGATGCCCCACAGCGGCTCCATCAGAATGGAGTTGCGGGCATTCCGGGGCAGCCCGGCCAGTGCCTGGAGCTGCAAGCCTCTAGCCAAGGCGGGGGGCCAGCGCAGGGATGGGGGACGAAATTGAGAAGGTCATCGTGCCAACTTTAGCGCGGTGGGAGGTCATCACTTCCTGCAAAAGGGAACATGCAGGGGTGTGTCCGTCTTCAACCATTCACACCACGCTTCATGGAGGACCGCCCCTGTAAACAGGCCTGGAGTCGTCGATTGAACCCCGATAGCAGTCACACGGTGGAGGCCCCTGCCCTACCCTCATCATTGCTCAATCCTTGTGCAATTCACGCACTTGAGGTCAGTTTCAGCCACTAACCTGCAGCATGTCCGTCTACATTCATAACATCGCCCTGGCGCTGCCCGAGACTGCCTACCCGCAGTCGGTGATTCGCGACGTCATCAAGGCGCAGCCGGAACTGGACCGTCTCGCCAAGCGACTGACGGGGGCGGCCTTCAATGCCTCCGGAATCGACCAGCGCTACAGCGTGGTGCGTGAATTTGCCGACAGGGACGGCGAGGCTGGCCTGTTCTTCGACCCATCTGGCGAGCGAATGCTGACGCCCACCACCGGGGAGCGAAATATCGTCTATGCCCGAGAGGCCACCAAACTGTATGTGGAGGCCGCCCGCAAGGTGCTGGACAACAGTGCTTTCGAAGCTGCCGATGTGACCCACGTCATTACGGTGTCGTGCACCGGGTTCTTTGCGCCTGGGCCGGATTACGCGATTGTCCGGGCGCTGGGGCTGAGTGGCGACGTAGGCCGCTACCACGTGGGTTTCATGGGCTGTTACGCGGCCTTTCCCGCGCTGAAGATGGCGAAGGCATTCTGTCAGGCCGATCCGAAGGCTGCAGTGCTGGTGGTCAGCGCCGAGCTGTGCACCCTCCATATGCACGCCTCACCGGACCCCGACACCATCATCGCCGCCTCTGTGTTCGGGGACGGCTGCGCGGCGGCGCTGGTCAGCGCCCGCCCTCCGGCGGCTGGAAGGCGGGCCCTGCGCATGGATCACTTCGAGACCACCTTGACCCCCCCCGGTGTGGGCGAGGCGGAGATGGCCTGGACCATTGGCGATCAAGGTTACGAGATGGTCCTGAGCAGTTACGTTCCTTCCATCATCGAGTCGCATATCGAGGGCGCGCTGTCGCCGTTGCTGGACCACGAACCCGCGCTCGCCGAGGCCCGACACGTCGGGGTCGAACATTGGGCCATCCATCCTGGTGGGCGGAGCATTCTGGACAAGGTGCAGGGCAGCTTGAAGCTCAGTGACGAGCAGATGGTTCCGTCGCGCGAGGTGCTGCGCCAGTATGGCAACATGAGTAGTGCCACCATTCTATTTATTCTGAAAGACCTGCTGGCCACAGTGCCCGATGGGGAGCGGGTCTGCGCGATGGCCTTCGGGCCGGGCCTGACAGTGGAAATGGGTCTGCTGAGCGGTGCGGTGGGCACGGGAGACAGAGCAACGGCGGACCGGCAGGGTGAACTGGCCGGAGTGCAGTGATCCTCCCGGTTCCCTTGACCGTGCGCGAGATTCACCTGGCCGAACGCATGGACGATCCCCACTGTGATCTGACCGAACTGAACCGTACTTACGCCCAGTTCGGTGCCGTCAATGGGCTGGTGGCTGGGTGGCGACAGGTCTACCGACAGGTTCTCCGCCCCCGGCTTTCGGCCTCGCGCCCAAACACGCTGCTGGATATCGGTTGCGGCGGTGGCGACGTCCCGCGCGCGCTGGCCCGCTGGGCGGCCCGGGACGGCTTCACCCTGCGGATCACGGCCATCGACGCCGACGCGCGGGCGGTTGCCTTTGCGCAGGACCAGCCGCCCGTATCGGGGCTGCACTTCCGGCAGGCCATGAGCGGTGATCTGATGCGGGAGGGGCAGCGCTTTGATCTGGTGACCTCCAACCACCTCTTGCACCACCTGACGGCCTCGGAGCTGAGCGCCCTCCTGCAAGATTGCGAAGGGCTGTGTTCGGATCTGGTGGTCCACAGCGACATTCAACGCAGTCCGCTGGCTTACCTGGGTTTCCGTGCTGGAGTGGCACCGCTGTTCCGTGGATCGTTCATTGGTCCGGACGGGCTGCTTTCCATTCGCCGCAGCTTCACCGCCGCCGAGCTTAGAGAGCTGGCCCCGCCGGACTGGACGGTTCGCACCGTGATCCCATTTCGCAATCTGCTGATGTATGAGGCTTCGGCGCGTGCCTGAGCCGGTCTGGGATGTGCTGATTGTTGGAGGTGGCCCGGTGGGCCTGTTCCTGGGGTGCCTGCTGGCACAGCGCGGCCTGAGCTTCCGCGTCCTGGAACGGCGGGCACAGCCGGGTCAGCATTCTCGGGCCATCGGTATTCATCCGCCCGCACTGGAAGCATTCCGGGAGGTGGGCCTGACTGAACCGCTGCTGGCTGCAGGGCTGCGCATCACGCGCGGCATGGTCACTGGTGAGCACGGACCGCTGGGTGAGCTGGGCTTCGGCACAGCCTCGGCACAGTTCCCGTTTATTCTCTCGCTGCCACAGCGCGATACGGAGGCCGTGCTGAGGCGTCGGCTGGCCGAACTCGCCCCTGGGTCCTTTTGCCCCGGCCTCACAGTTATGAAGCTTCGCGAAGGGGCCGACGGCGTCCACGTCACCGCCGACGATCAGGGCCGACCTCTGAAATTGCGCGCCCGCCTCATCGTGGGTGCGGACGGCTGGCGCAGCGGCGTTCGGGAGGCGCTGGGGCTGCCCTTTCCCGGTCGTCTCTACCCGGACAAGTACCTGATGGGCGATTTTCCCGATACCACGCCGCTGGGTCAGACCGCTCTGGTGGCGCTGACCGGGGAGGGAGTGGTGGAATCCTTTCCGCTGCCAGGCCGGGGACGGCGCTGGGTGGTCCACACCGGGAGTCAGCTGTTGGAGAACGCCTCCGCCCGCGAATTGACGGCCATGATCGAGAGGCGCACCGGGCTGCACGTCCCCGCTCCTGAATGCCGTATGCTCAGCGCCTTCGAGGTCCGCCGCCACCGTGCGCCGCAGATGGTGGGTGGGCGGGCCGTGCTGATCGGGGACGCTGCACACGTGGTCAGCCCGATCGGCGGGCAAGGCATGAACCTGGGCTGGCTGGACGCCGCCGCGCTGGCCCCCCTGCTGGAAACGTCGCTCGCAGGCCGCCGGGTGGACTGGCCACACTTCGAGCGCCGCCGCCTCCATTCGGCCCGTATAGCTGGCCGTCAGGCCGAACTGAACATGGCGGCGGGCCGTCCGGTGGGCGCCCGGACCCAACGCTGGCGCGAACGGCTGATCGAGCGGGTGCTGCTCTCTCCCGCCGCCGAGCCTCTGCTCGCCAAAGCGTTCACGATGCGCTGGTTGTAGCGTATTGGGGATGATTACGTTGAATCCAGATCTGGCGTTCCTGCTCTTTAAACGGAGTCCTGTCTGTTGCGCATTCTGATCGCCTCGCAGCCGATCACCGGGCACGTTCTGCCGCTGCTGCCCATTGCGAGGGAACTGGTCCGGCGCGGGCACGCTCTGAGCTGGTACACCGGAAGCGGGTATGCGGCGCAGGTGGAGGCTGTGGGGGCCGAATTCCTGCCATTCGTCCATGCCCGCGATTTCGACGACGCCGATTTGGGCGCCACCTTCCCGGAGCGCAATCGCCATCGCGGCCTGCGTCAGTTGCAACATGATGTCCAGCAGATCTTTGTGGGCGGAATCGAGGGCAACATGCACGATCTGCGCGAGATCCACCGAGCCTGGCCTGCGGACGCCGTGCTGGCCGATCAGACGCTGGTGGCCGCCCTGCTGCACGCGGAGTCGGGAGGCCCGCCCTGCGCGTTGCTGGGCGTGCTGCCGCTGGGAATCCAGAGCCGCGATACTGCGCCGTTCGGCCTGGGCCTGCCGCCGTCCGCCACAGTGGCTGGAAGGGTCAGAAACCGCGCGCTGCACTGGTTGACCCAGCAGGTGGTCTTCGGAGCAGCGTCGCGCGATCTGTCTGCGGCCTGCCGGCGCATGGGCGTTCGCGAGCGGCCCTTCGCGCTGCCCCCCTCACCGCACCTGATGCTTCAGCCTACCGTTCCTGCTTTCGAGTACCCGCAAAGCGATCTACCCCGTTCCCTGCATTTTATCGGGCCGATCACGCCGCCGTCCCCCCTGCAGGTGAACCTGCCGGCATGGTGGCCGGACCTGCTGGAGTCGCCCCGTCCTGTGGTGCTGGTCACGCAGGGCACCCTTGCCACCAACCGGAACGAGTTGATCGTGCCAGCGGTGCGGGCGCTGGAAAACGAAGACGTACTGGTGATCGTGGCGGGCGCGGCAGGGTTAGACCCTCTGCCGATCAATGCGCGGGCGGCGGCCTTTATTCCCTTCGCGGCGCTGCTCCCGCACGTCTCGGTTTACGTGACCAACGGGGGGTACGGCGGCGTGCAGTCAGCGCTGGCGCATGGCGTCCCGGTGGTGGTGGCGGGCAGCACAGAAGACAAGTCTGAGGTGGGGGGCCGCGTGGCCCATGCGGGGGTGGGCCTGAACCTGCGCACGGCCCGCCCCGCGCCGGAGCGCCTGCGCCGGGCCGTGCTGGAGCTGCTCGGTGACAGTCCCCAGCGGCGACGCGCCCAGGCGATGGGAGCCGAGATGAGACGGCACGACGCGCCGAGTGAGGCTGCAACGCTGGTGGCGGAGCTGGCGCGGACTGGGCGGGCGATAGAGCGGAAGCTCAGCCCCTGATGCCCAGGCGCTGGAGCCGCCAGCGCAGGCTGCGTTGCAACATCACCGGGTAGAGGTGGGTAGGAATGGCGGTCAGCATAAGCCAACCGGCCGTATCGGCAGCGTGCAAAGACAGCGCGCCCAGCGCAATTCCGGCGCAGACCAGGGCCAGCAGCAGATGGCTGTATTCCGCCTCACGCGTGGCGTGATCCAGCCGAGCCAGTGAGGCGCGGGTGCCGCTGAAGCCGCGCGCGTCCCGGCGTAATCTTTCCCAGCCCACCCGTCTTAACAGCGTCCCAAAGGCGGGCGCTCCCAGCCGCTGGTAAAGGCAGACTTCCCAGCCGTTCACGGTAAAGAACGCGCCGCGTAATGGAGGGCGGGTCACGGCCAGAAGCGCCAGCGCCCACCACATCAGCAGCACCTGTACTCCCAACGCGAAGAGGAGATTGTGGGACCCGATGACGTGGCCCAGACCCCAGGCGGCCAGCGCCACCAGCACAGCCGCGAGACCGAGCTGCACCCAGATTCGCACCCAGTCTGGCCGGACGAGCGCCACCCCCTAGTGCCTGCCCAGCGCGTCTACAACCGTCAGCTGCCCGGCGGCGCGGGCGGGCCACAGCCCGGCCAGGACGCCTACTGCCAGGGCCACTCCCAGGCCCACCACGATCAGGCGCGGGGTCAGTAAAGCCCCGTCAAAGCCCGCCAGATCCTGGGTATAGATGTTGATGCCCCACACGCCCAGTTCCGCCAGCGCCAGTCCCACCACACCGCCCAGTCCGGACAGCAGCACAGTTTCGCTCAGCACCAGCCAGCGCACGAAAGCGGGCCGCGCCCCGATGGCCCGCAGGGTGCCGAACTCGCGGGTGCGTTCGTAAACGCCCATCAGTACGGTGTTGACTACCGCCAGTCCGCCCACGAGGAGCGCGATGGCCGACAGACACACGCTCAGGAGATCGGCGCTGCTGAGCAGTTTGCCAAGATTGCCGGCCACATCGGCGCGGGTGCTGATTTCCAGGCCCAGTCCACCAACCTGAGGCTCCCTTGCCAGGGTGGCGGCCACCCGGTCGGCGTTGGCAGGGTTCTTCAGCCGCAGCGCCACAAGTGAGAGGCGATTGTCTGCCCCGAAGGCGTGTTGCACGGCTTCCAGGGGCAGGAAGGTGAAGGTGTCGGTCAGGGCGCTCGCCGGTTGCAGGATGCCAATCACCCGCGCCTTACCCCGGCGTGTCAGCTCCAGGGTGTCGCCCAGGCCCAGCCCCAGGTTCTGGGCGGCCCTGGCCCCAAGGACGGCCACGTCCTTTCCGGTATCGCCTGGCCCCAGCAGCCGTCCGCGTGCCACCTTGACGCCTGTGAACATCGCGCCGATGCCGCTTGCGGCAGGCAGGCCGTAGAAGACCGCGCTCTGGGCCGGGTCCAGCGACTGACGAATCGTGGCGGCCACCGGGATCACGTCCTCGATGCCCAGCCGGGGCGACAGCCGCCGCAACTCGTCCACCACCGCCGGGTTCAGGTCCATGTGTGGCAGCAGGGTCTCTCCTGCCCGCGTGCTCGCCACCTGAAGGTCCGGCCCCACCGTTCCCAGTTCGCTCTGAAAGACTCCGCGCAGGCCCTCGCCCAGCGACAGAAACAGGAGCATGCTGCCCAGCGCCACCGCCAGCCCCAGCGCCGTCAGCACGGTCCGGACCGGACGGCGCAGCAGCCCCAGTGCGGAGAATCGCAGCAGATCGGGAAGGCGCACGCCCCAAGGGTAGCGCCTCCCTGGCGGCTTTCCAGTCCTGGCGTTCAGGTCGGGTGCTGCGCTCGTTCGGCCTCGGCCAGGTCCACCACCACACCGACCAGTGCGGCATGGACAAAGGTCTGCGGCACGTTGCCCAGCGCCTCATGCGTCCGGGGATCGGCCATCTCCGGCAACTGGCCCAGGTCACCCGCGTAGGCCAGGACCGCGTCCAGAATGGCGCGCGCCCGCGCCGGATCGCGCATTACCCAGTACTGTGCCACCCACAGCGTCCCGGCCAGAAACGCTCCCTCCTGACACGGGTCGTTGTCGGCCAGGAAACGCCAGTACAGGTGATCCTGGCAATGATCGCGTTCCAGCGCGGCCATCGTAGCTAGCATCTCGGGCGAGTCGGGGGCACAAAAACCCCACACCGGGTACAGGGCCGCCGTCAGGTCTACCCCCTCCTCTCCAGCCACGTAGGCGTACGCGCCCTCGCTGTTCAGGGCATGCGCCCCCACCCACTTGCGCGCGGCCCCCGCCGCAGCCCTCCAGCGCGCGGCCTGCTGGGGCTCCTCACTGTGTTCAGCGATGTACTCCAGCGCCACGGCGGTTAGCACCTTGCCCGCCACATACGGCTGTTTGCGGCGTTCCTCCCAGATGCCGTAGTCGTCGTCCTGCCAGTGCTCGCACAGGAACTCGGCCAGTCGCTCGATGATCCCCCAATGCTCGCGGGTGCCGAAGCGCTCGTAGATCAGTTTGGCGGCCAGCAGCACGTTGCCGTAGGCATCGAGTTGCAACTGCCCACGCGCTCCGTTGCCAATTCTGACCGGACGACTGCCCCCGTAGCCCGCGAGTTCCAGTTCGGTTTCCTCGGGTGGCCTGCCGCCGTCCACCGTCAGAAACGGGGGCGCGGGCAGGTCGCCTTGCGGCTTCGCCCAGGCGCAGATGAATTCCAGGAAGGCCCGACCCTCGCTGCCGTCGCCCCCGGCGCGGGTCAGGGCGCTGACCACCATGCCGGCGTCGCGCAGCCAGACGTAGCGGTAGTCCCAATTCTTTTCACCTCCCAGAACCTCAGGAAGGCTGGTCGTGGGAGCGGCGATGGTGGCGTGGCCCACGTGATCCGTCAGCAGCCGCAGCGCCCGCAGTGAGGCCCGCACCGCCTCCTCGTATGGCCCGTGGTAGGTGGCGTGGACGGTCAGCGTCTGCCAGTTGAGCAAAGACGCCTCACGCCAGCGCGTCACGGTTTCCCAGTCGAGCTGTTCGAGGCGCTCGTCACTCAGAAAAGCCCAGGCGGCCTCGCCGACAGGCACCTGAATCACCACTGAATCGCCCACAACCTCCGGAGGATGGGACGCGTACAGCCAGTGCTGGCCGTCGATCTGCATCCCCGCGCCGTCATGGCTCAGCGTGACGGCGCGGCGGGCATAGTCGGGCGCGGCCTTCAGGACCAGCCGGTAGGCCTGCGGGGCCAGCGAAAAGACGCGGCACAGGCCACAAGGCAAGCCCTCTCCGAACGGCATGAAATCGGTGATGGTCAGGGCCTCGCCGTTCTCCCCGGTCTGTAGCATGGATTCCAGATGCCCACCGTCGCCTAGGTAGCGGCGTCCGGCCGGGGCCGCCCCCGGCAGGTCCACGGCCCAGGAGCCTCCCCGCTCGTCATCCAGTAGCCGGGCCAGCAACGAAGGTGCGTCAAACCGCCCCGGGCAGTACCACACCACCTCGGCCAGGGACGTGACCAGTGCGGCGCTGCGTCGGTTGCTCAGCAGTCCCAGGTCCTGGATCCGGGGCGGGGGGCCTTGGGTCGGGGTCATCTGCTCCTCTGCACCGCGCCACTTTACGGCTGAATGGTGAGCAGGAACGTCTGAAGGAGGCCAGTCTGCCCTGCCGGGTCTGCGTTACTGCGGTCTGCTGCGGCGGGTGTTGTAGTTCTGGCTGACAGCGCGTTTGCGGGCCAGTGGCTCGTCCAGGCTGAAGGCGACGTCCAGCTGCTCCAGGACTGCGGCCTCGCCGATCAGGCCGGGTGTCTTCAGATCCATCAGTCGATTGCGCTCCTGGATCAACGCGTCAAGGACAGGTGAAGGACAGCAATCCCACGGTGGCGTCATGACGGCTCAGTCGAGCGTTGACCTCGGCTTCAGGGCGGGTGGCGCGGTCCAGCGTAAGCAGGCGGTGCAGCCAGGCATTGGCCTTGTTCATAAAGTCGTCAATGCCGCCTGTCCAGTCGGGCGCGAGGTCCAGCATGTCAGCAAAGTCGCAGGACAACTCGTCCGTTGACAGCGTCTGTGATCCTACCGCCCGGAAACCATTTCGTGTTGCCGGGGGGGCGCGCAACTGCCGCGCACGATCAGCCGTCCGGGCAGGACCGCATGCTGCGCCGTCTTCTGTGGTGGCAGTCCACCTTCCAGCGCGCGCAACACCGCGTTAGCCGCCAGTTCGGCCATCTGCTCTACCGGCTGCTCGATCACCGTGATGGGCGGCTCGACCAGCGCGGTCCACGGATAGTTGTCGAAAGTCAGCAGAGAGAGGTCAGCGGGCAGGCTCAGACCCCGTTCCCGGATGGCCCGGAAAGCGCCGATGGCCTGGGTGCCGGTCAGGGCGATCAGGGCGCTGGGTGGATTGGGCAGGCCCAGCAACTCGTGAGTCAGGTGGTAGGCGGTGTCTTCTGTAAGTAGGGTCATGCGCTGGTATTCGGGCGGCACCTCCAGGCCGCGTTCACGCATGGCTTTAGGAAACGTCCGGGAACGGCCTTCCGGGTGCACCAGCGGATCGTAGGCCCCCAGGGCGGCGATCCGGGTGTGGCCCAGACCGTGCAGATGGGCCACGGCCTCACGCATCGCTTGGGCATTGTCGAGCATCACGCTGGGGAAGGCCGAACCGTCCGGAACATAGTCGTATTCCAGAATGAACAGGCCGCGTCCACGCAGGCGTTCCAGATATTCCCGGCTGTCCTCACCATAGCCGGGCCGCAGCATGATGGCGGCCACGCGCTGGCCATACAGGCGGCGCAGTTCGGGCAGTTCCAGACGGGCACTGTACTCGTTCTCGCTGATGATCAGGGTGTAGTCGGCGGCCTTGAGGTGCCGGGCAGCGGCGCGGGCGAACTGCCCGAAGAAAGGTTCGACGATACTCGCCACCACCAGCCCCACCGTGCGGCTCTGGCCGCCGCGCAGGCTGCCCGCACGCACGTCGGGTTCGTAATGCAGTTGCTCAATGGCCGCCTGGACCCGTAAGAGCGTCTCCGGCGTGAGCTTGTCCGGGTCGCGCAGGGCCCGTTTGGCTGTGGTGGGCGAGACTCCCGCCAGCCGCGCGACATCCTGAATCGTTGACACGAGGCCATTGTAGAGGTTCATGGCCCATAGGTGCCCCAGCGAATGGTATTTGTCGTGTGGTGGTAAATCGCAGTGGTCCCGTGGCCATTTCTAGGAAACGCTGTTGTGAGTCCAAAAAATTGAATTTGACGAATGAAAAAATCTATGATTCAATTATGGCCACGAGACCATTCATCAACTGATCGGGAAGTGTCCCGGTCGAACTGAGCGCGTCAGGCCCGCATGACCGGATTTGCCGCTCCTTGTCCTCGCCGCTCCGGAGTGCGCGGCGTTGCTGGAGGTTGACCCATGAAACGACTGTTGTTCTTGACTCTTGCCCTGACCGCCACCGCTGCGCAGGCGGCCACCACCATCACCATCGCCACCGTGAACAACCCGGACATGGTGACCATGCAGAAACTGTCGCCGGAGTTCACCAAGAAGTATCCGGACATCAATGTGAAGTGGGTGGTGCTGCCCGAGAACGAGTTGCGTCAGAAGGTCACCCTGGACGTCGCCAGCAATGCGGGCAGCTTCGACGTCGCCACGGTGGGAGCCTACGAAGTGCCGATCTGGGCCAAGAACGGCTGGCTCGATCCGTTGACGCCGATGTTTGCCAAGAACGCCGAGATTGCCAAGAGCTACAATCTCAACGACATTATTCCTGGTGTCCGCAAGGCGCTAACCGTGAACGGCAATCTGTACGCCGTGCCCTTCTACGCCGAGAGCAGCATGACCTTTTACAACAAGGATCTGTTCAAGGCCGCCGGCATCTCCATGCCGCAAAACCCCACCTGGAGTCAGATCCAGGGCTTCGCGGCCAAGATCCACAACCCTGGCAAAGGGGTGTACGGCATCTGCATGCGCGGGCTGCCCGGCTGGGGGGAGAACATGGCTGTTTTCAGCACCGTGATGAACACCTTCGGCGGGCGCTGGTACGACCAGGACTGGAAGGCGCAACTCGATTCGCCTGCCTGGAAGAACGCCATGACCTTTTACGTGGATACCCTGAAGAAGTACGGCCCTCCCGGCGCGACGGGGAACGGCTTTACCGAGAACCTCACCCTGATGAGCCAGGGCAAGTGTGGTATGTGGGTGGACGCCACCGTGGCTGCGGGCTTCCTGAGCGATCCGAGCAGTTCCAAGATCACCAAATCCGTTGGCTTTGCCAACGCGCCCACTGGCCCCGGCACTCCCAAGGGCAACCACTGGTACTGGAGCTGGAACCTGGCGATTCCCAAGAGCACCAAGAAGGAGGATGCGGCCTTCAAGTTCATCACTTGGGCCACCAGCCAGGATTACATTGCGCTGGTCGCCAAGGAGAAGGGCACCTGGGCCTCGGTCCCCCCCGGCACCCGCACCAGCACCTACAACAACCCCAACTACAAGAAGGCCGCCGGGGCCTTCAGCGGGCTGGTGCAGAGCGCTATTAACAGCGCCGATGTGAACAACGCCACTAAGGACCCTGTGCCCTACTCGGGCATTCAATACGTTGCAATTCCTCAGTTCCAGGCGCTGGGCACGCAGGTCGGCCAGTTCCTGGCCGGGGCCATCAGTGGGCAGACCACCGTGGATCAGGCGCTCAAGCAGGCCCAGGACGCGGCCCAGAAGGCCGCCAAGGAAGGCGGTTACCAGAAATAGAATCCGGCCCGCGCTTGACCGTCAAAAGAGGGGGGGCTGGGCAATATTGCCCGTCTCCCTCTCAGCTTTGACCGAGAGGACTGCGCTAAGGGGCAAGGCCCACTCGCCTGTCGAGCGCTGAGACTGCCATCACCGCGATAAGGGGACCCCATGACCACCGCCGTCCGTCCAACCACCACCACGGCCAGCCCACCGGCTCCCAAACGCGGCCTGCGTCTGACCCCGGCAGCGCTGATCTGGCCTGCCATGCTGTATCTAATTCTGACCACCCAGGTCCCGTTTTTCATGACGGTGTACTACTCGTTCTTCAACTACAACTTGGTAATCCCCGACAACCGGCCCTTTATCGGTTTTGGCAATTACGCCACCCTGCTCACCAACCCGCAGAATCTGCAGGTCGTCCTGAATACGGTCATCCTGGCGGGGGGCACCCTGATCCTGACACTGTTTATAGGCGGCGCGATGGCCATGCTGCTCAACCGCAACTTTCCAGGGCGCGGGCTGCTGCGTACGCTCATGATCAGCTCGTTTCTGGTCATGCCCATCGTCACGGCGGTGGTCTGGAAGAACATGCTCCTGAACCCGGTGTTCGGCTTCTTCTCGTGGCTGGTGGCCTCGCTGGGCGGGCAGCCGGTGGACTGGCTGGCGCAGTACCCGATGGCCAGCGTGATCGCGATGATCACCTGGGAATGGACGCCTTTTGCCATGCTGATCCTGCTGACCGGTCTGCAAAGCCTGCCCGACGATCAGCTCGAGGCTGCCCGGTTGGACGGGGCCAGCCCGATGCAGGAGTTCCGGCACATCGTGATGCCGCACTGGACCCAGGCCATTCAGGTGGTGGTGCTGATGGAAACCATCGCGCTCCTGCAGGTCTACGGCGAGATTTACGGCTCGACTTCCGGGGGGCCGGGACTGGCCACCACCAACCTGCCGTATTTCATCTACCAGAAGGCTTTCGCCGAGTACAACATCGGTCTGGCCAGTGCGGCCGGCGTGATCACGGTGATCCTGACCAACATCCTGGCGGTCTATCTGCTGCGGATGATCAACCGCACCAACCAGAGCAACAAGGGGGGCTGACATGACGACGATACCCAGCACTTCAGCGCCGGTCCGGCGGGACAAGAGCCGCATCAGGGTGCGGAACACTGTGCTGACCATCCTCACCTACCTGATCGCCATCGCCTTCCTGTTCCCGCTGGTGTGGATGTTTCTGGCCGCCTTCAAGACCGAAGCCGAGGCCTTTGCCAGTCCACCCGTCTTTGCCTTCACGCCCATTCTGGAAAACTTCAAGAACGCGTTGCCCAGCTATTTTCCGGCGCTAAAGAACAGTCTGGTGGCCGCCGTCGGCAGCACGCTGCTGGCCTTCGCCCTGGGGCTGCCCGCCGCCTTTGCGCTGGCGGTCTACCCCACCCGCCGCGCGCAGGGCACGCTGACGTGGATGCTGTCTACCAAGATGATGCCGGCTGTGGGCGTGATCGTGCCGCTGTTTTTGTTGTTTCGTAATCTGCACTTGCTGGACACCCTACCGGGCCTCATCCTGATGTACACGACCATGAATCTGCCGCTGGTGGTCTGGATGATGCACAGCTACATGACCGAGATCCCCTTTGCCATCTACGAGGCCGCCAAGGTAGACGGCGCGTCGGTGGCGCAGGAATTTTTCGGCATCGCGCTGCCCCTGTCCACACCAGGCATGGCTGCTACCGCGCTGCTGGCGGTGATCTTCGCATGGAACGAGGTGTTTTTCGCCGTCAACCTGACCAGTTCGGACGCCGCGCCGCTGAGCGTGTTCATCAGTTCGTTCAAGACCAGCATGGGCCTGTTCTGGGCACAGATGAGCGCCGCCGCCGCGCTGACCGTGCTTCCGGTGCTGATCTTCGGCTGGGTGGCCCAGCGCCAGCTGGTGCGCGGCCTGAGCTTCGGGGCCGTCAAATAGCCCAGACGGCCAGGGGCTGCACTCGCCCCTCGTTCGCTCCCGCTCCCCTATCCTCACCCAGCATGGAGACACCACATGGTCGCCCCACCGTCTGACGGACAATTCAGCCAAAGTCAGCCGCCAGCGGTTCATGCCACCCTGGACGAACTGGTGGCACGGGCGCGGGCGATGATGACCGTCGGCGAGCGGCGCATCCTGGGGATTGTCGGTGCGCCGGGGGCAGGCAAGTCCACCCTCTGCACGGCGCTCCTTGAAGCCCTGGGCGGTGACGCGGCGCTGGTGGCCATGGACGGCTTTCACCTGGCGAACACGGAACTCGAGCGGCTGGGCCGACGCGGGCGCAAGGGCGCACCGGACACCTTCGATGCGGACGGCTACGCCGCTTTGCTGGCAAGGCTGCGCGTGGAAACGCACCGGACGATCTATGCCCCCACCTTTGACCGGCAGCTTGAGGAGTCCATCGGCAGCGCCGTTGCCGTGCCCGCAGGCACGCCTCTGGTTCTGACCGAGGGCAATTACCTGTTGCTGCCGGACGGAAGCTGGGGTCAGGTGAGATCGCAGCTGGACGCCGTGTGGTTTCTGGACGTTCCTGAAGACTCGCGTCTCTCGCGTCTGGTGGCACGACACGTCGCTTTCGGCAAAGCGCCCGCCGACGCCCAACGTTGGGTGGACGCGGTGGACGGACCAAACGCCGCCACCATCAAGCTCACCCGCGCCCGCGCCGATCTGATCGTGCAAATCGTCGAGTAACATCTCCTTTCCCTCCCGGTCTCGACCCTTTTTCTGGAGCGTTCTTCATGACCAAGCTCAAACTCTCGGCGCTGGGTCAACTCGGCCCCGATGTGGCCATTCCCCATTACGATCCCCGCACCCTGACCACCGGCATCGTCCATTTTGGCGTGGGCGGCTTTCACCGCTCGCATCAGGCCATGTACCTCGATCGCGTGCTCAACGCCGGGGGGAGTACAAACTGGGGCATCTGCGGCGTGGGTGTGCTGCCCGGCGACGCGAGGATGCGGGATGTGCTGAAGGATCAGGACGGTCTTTATACCCTGGTCACCAAGGCTCCATCGGGTGAGACCGAAACACGGGTTATTGGCGCCATCCACGAGTTTCTCTTCGCGCCCGACGATCCCGAAAAGGTAATCGAGACCCTGGCCGCTCCTGCCACCCGTATCGTCTCGTTGACCGTCACTGAAGGTGGCTACAGCCTCAACAACGCGACAGGCGAGTTCGATCCCACGGGCGCTGACATCGCCCATGACCTGCAACCCGGTGCGGTGCCCAGATCCGTCTTCGGGCTGATTACCGAGGGCCTGCGCCGCCGCCGCGAGCGTGGTATCCCACCCTTCACGGTGATGTCCTGCGACAACATCCAGGGCAACGGCCACGTGACTCAGGCGGTGCTGTCGGCCTTCGCCCGCCTGAAAGACGCGCAACTGGGTGCGTGGATCGCCCGGGAAGTCGCCTTTCCCAACTCGATGGTGGACCGGATCACGCCCATGACCACCGACGGGGATCGCGAAGCCCTGCTCGCGCAGTCGGGGATTGAAGACGCCTGGCCGGTCATTGGTGAGAGTTTCACGCAGTGGGTGCTCGAGGACCATTTCACGCTGGGCCGGCCCCCTCTGGAAACCGTAGGTGTGCAGGTGGTGGCCGATGTGGAGCCGTACGAACTGATGAAACTGCGCCTGCTGAACGCCGCGCATCAGGCGATGGGCTACCTCGGCCTGCTCGCCGGGTACACCTATGTCCACCAGGTCTGCCGCATGCCTGTCTTCGTGGATTTCCTGCTGGGTTACATGGCCCGCGAGGGCGCGCCAACGCTGAAGCCCGTTCCTGGCATGGATCTGGACGCCTACCAGCACGAACTGATCGAGCGCTTTGCCAGCCCCGCCATCCAGGACACCCTGGCCCGGCTGATCTTCGACGGTTCCGAGCGCATTCCTAAATTCCTGCTGCCGGTGGTGCGTGAGCAACTCGCGCGGGAGGGCGAGATCAGCCACGCCGCGCTGGTGGTGGCATCCTGGGCAGCCTATCTGGAAGCGGTGCAGGGCGGCGAGACGGTTCCCCCCTTGCAGGATCAACGCGCCGCGCAGTTGCTGAGAGCAGTTCGGTGCGAAGCGGCCCAGCCGGGCGCGTTCCTGGACTTAAAGGAACTGTTCGGCGACCTTGGCGAGAATGCCCGTTTCAGGGCCGCGTACCTGGCCGCCCGCGAGAGCCTGCGTCGGCACGGGGCCGTCGGCGCAATCGAAGTGCTGGAGGCAGCCCGCCAGGCTGCTCCGGCACAGTCGCTTATCGGACACCAGTCCTAAATTCCTGCCTGAGATCCAGCCTCCTTGAGTGGAGAGCCGCGAACAGCACTGTGTGACCTGCCCGCTGATCGGGTACCTTCTCCTCCCCCATTCCTTTCCCACTGAGGCCTTTCCATGACTTCCATTGAGCATCCTGCAACCACTATTGAAGCGCGGTCCTCCCGCACCAGCGTGCTGACCGGCACTCGCGAACTCGGCTGGGAAACGCGCGAGGTGCCCGCCCCTGGTCCGCACGAGGTGCGGGTGCGGGTGCGGCGCATCGGCGTGTGCGGCAGCGACGTGCATTACTACACGCACGGGCGCATCGGTTCTTTCGTGGTGGAGGCGCCGCTGGTGCTGGGCCACGAGGTCATGGGTGTGGTCGAGGCGCTGGGCGAGAACGTGACCCGTCTGAGCGTGGGAGACCGGGTGGCGCTGGAGCCGGGCTATCCCTGCCGCCGCTGCACGTACTGCAAGCGCGGGGAGTACAACCTGTGCCCGGAGATGACCTTTATGGCGACGCCCCCGGTGGACGGCGCGCTGGCCGAGTACGTGATCTGGCCCGACGACTTCGCCTTTCCCCTGCCCGACAGCATCAGTGACGATGCCGGCGCGCTGCTGGAGCCGCTCGCCGTGGGCGTGTGGGCGGCGCGTAAGGGGGCGGTGACGCCAGGGGACAGCGTGGCGGTCTTCGGCGCTGGCCCCATCGGCTGCACCACCATCCAGGCCGCGAAGGCGGCGGGGGCCACCACCATCATTGCGGTCGATCTGGAGGACTTCCGGCTGGACCTGGCCCGCAAGGTGGGGGCCACTCACAGCCTCAATGCCAGACATCAGGACGTCCTGGCCGTGATCCGCGAACTGACGCGCCGTGACCTCCCCCCGTCCCACGCCGGGGTGGACGTGGCTTTCGAGACGGCGGGTAGCCTGCCCACCACCCGGATGACGCTGGCCGCGCCGCGCCCCGGCGGGCGGGCGGTGCTGGTCGGTCTGCCACCAGACCCCGAGGTCAGCCTGGACATCGTGTCGGCGGCCAGCCGCGAGGTCACCCTGCGCGGCGTGTTCCGCTACGCCAACTGCTATCCGGCAGCGATCGACCTGGTCGCCAGCGGAGCGGTTGATCTGGACCTTCTGATTACGCACCGATACGCCTTTGACCAGACGCCAGAGGCCTTTGCGTTTGCGGATCTCGAGAAGAAGACCAGCATGAAGGTGATGATCGAGGTGGGCTGAGGGGCAGTGCTTGCGGGAAGGGCAGCCGGTTCATCGCCTTCCCTTCAGCATTCCTTGAAGTAGGTCCGGCACGTAGCACAGCAGACACAAGTGGCCCGCGTTGTGTCACAGCATGGACCCCACTCAAGGAGGCCCCATGCCCGACCGACCAACGTCAGAGGATTTCAAGAACGCACAGAGCCTGCCCTATCCAGCCAGGCAGTCTGAAATGGATATCCAGCCGCAGACGGACCTGAAAGAGTATCGGGCCGCCGACAAGCTCAGGGGCAAGGTCGCCCTGGTCACCGGCGCAGACTCGGGAATCGGGCGCGCCGTCGCGCTGGCATTTGCCCTGGAAGGTGCCCAGGTGGCCATTCTCTATAACGAGAATGACGGTGACGCGCAGGTGACGAAGCAACTGGTGGAGGAGCGCGGCGGACATTGTCTGGTGATCAAGGCCGATGTACGCGATAAGGCTGCCTGCACCGACGCTGTGAAGCAGACTGTCGACGCCTACGGCGGTCTGAACGTGCTGGTCAACAACGCTGCGTTTCAGGCGACTCAGGACAGCATTCTGGATATCAGCGAGGAGCAGCTGCGGCGCACGCTGGAAACCAATCTCTTCGGCTACGTTTTCATGATTCAGGCGGCTCTTCCGCACCTGCACGAGGGCGACGCCATTATTAACACTGGCTCGATAGTCGGCGAGACGGGCAATCCCATGCTGGTGGATTACACCGCCTCCAAAGGGGGCATCCACGCGCTGACCAAATCGCTGGCGCTGCAATTCGGGAAACTGGGCAATGGCGTGCGCATCAACGCCGTGCTGCCGGGTCCGGTCTGGACCCCCAATATCCCCGGCACCATGCCGCTTGACGAGGTGCAGAAGTTCGGCCACGAGGTGGCATTGGGTCGCCCCGGTCAGCCTGAGGAACTGGCCCCCGCGTACGTTTACCTGGCCTGCCAGGACAGCTCCTTCGTGACGGGTACATTGCTTCAGGTGACTGGCGGCAAGCTCTCCTCATGACGATGCGACCATGAGCAAGGGCTTCCTGGACATCATCAAGAGAGAACTGGGTGACGGCGATTACAGCGGCGACGAGTTCGGCGGCGCGAATGGCAGCAGCGTTTCGGGTCTACCCACTGGCCGCGCCAGCAACTTCATGTTTGCCACCGGCATCGAATGCTCGTATCCCACCATCGAGCACGGTAGGCTACGGCGCGATCAGCTCGAAGAATGCCGCCATTATCAATGCTGGCAGGAAGATCTGCATCTGGTGAAGGATCTGGGGCTCAAGTACCTGCGTTACGGCCTGCCCTATTACCGCATTCATCAGGGACCGGGCCAGTACGACTGGGAGTTCGCCGATAGGGTCATGGCCGAATTGCAGCGACTGGAGCTCACGCCGATCCTTGATCTGATGCACTTTGGGGTGCCTGACTGGCTGGGCAACTACCAGAACCCGGAACTGCCGATCCACTTTGCCGACTATGCCGGGGCGGTGGCGAGGCGTTACCCCTGGGTGCGGCACTACACCCCCGTCAATGAGATCTACGTGACGGCCAAGGCCAGCGCGAAGGACGGGCTATGGAACGAGCAGCTCAAGTCCGAACGCGGTTTCGTGACCGCCCTCAAGCATGGGGTGGCCGCCAATATCCTGGCCTGCCAGTCGATTGCCCGTGTGCGTTCTGACGCCATCATCGTGCAGGCCGAGAGTGCCGAGTTCCTGCACGACGCCAGTGCCGAACCCCGCCGTGAAATCTCGATGCAGAACCGGCTGCGCTTTCTTTCACTGGACCTGACCTACGCCGTGCCTCCCGATTCGGACGTCTGCCTGTACCTGATAGATAACGGCCTGTCCCGTGAGGAATACGACTGGTTCATGGCTGGAGAGCCGCCGGGCCACCAGATCATGGGCAGCGACTATTACGGCCACAACGAGAAGATCATCAAGCCTGACGGCGAAACGGTGATCGCCGAGGATGTCTTCGGCTGGTATCAGATCGTCAAGGGCTACTATCAGCGTTACCAGAAGCCGGTGTTTCACAGTGAAACCAACGTTTCCGATCTCGAGCAGGCTCCCATCTGGCTGTGGAAGCAGTGGTTGAACGTCCTGCGTCTGCGTCAGGAGGGCACGCCAGTGGTGGGTTTCACTTGGTACAGCCTGACGGATCAAATTGACTGGGACGTTGAACTGGCCGAAAAGAGGGGAAGGGTCAACACCAATGGTCTGTACACCCTCGACCGCAAGCCGAATCCGGTGGCCCACGCCTACCGCGAACTGCTGGAGAATTTCGGGCAGGTGACGGTTTCGCCGCACAGCGAGCTGTTCGAAATTACGGATCAGGCAGCCCGCCTGAAAGTGGAGGTTTAGCCGAATTTTCTAGACAGGGGTTAATCAAGAGGGTGTGTCGGCCCGTGGGTTCTGCGCCCGTCACGCTGTTGCTCCCAAGGTCATTGGATTCTCCCCTGTTCCATCATATTCAGATCGCCTATCAACAGGAGGAACGATAGATCGTCAGTGGTTACTCGTCACATGACGAGTGGGGCAATCGTATCGCGCTCGCGCCCATGGACGCGATAGATTGGGCCATATGCGGACACTGACACTCTTCAATCACGCTGGAGGGGTCATGAAGTCCAGCCTGACCCGCGACGTGGGTTACACCTTGGCACAGGCCGGGCAACGTGTTCTTCTGGTGGATCTTGATCCGCAGGCCAACCTGACCGACTGGCTGGGGGTGAGCGGCGTGCAACGAGAACAGACGGTCTATGACACCGCCTCGCGCGGCGATCCGCTGCCCCCACCGGCCGAGGTCCATGGCCTGAGCCTGATTCCCAGCGATGTTTCGCTGGCGCTGGCCGAGGGGCAGATGATGGGGGTGGTGGGCGCACACCTGCATCTGCGGCAGGCGCTGGCGGCGCTGACTGACCGCTATGACGTCGTCCTGATCGACAGCCCACCCAGCCTGGGTCAGCTCTCGATCCTGGGGGCGCTGGCCGCCGATCACCTGATCGTGCCGGTGCCGACGCGTCAGAAGGGCATGAATGCCCTGGCAGGGCTGTCCGAGGCGATGGCCACCTACCGCAAGTTACGGCCGGATCTGACCGTGGCCCTGTACGTGCCCACCCTGTACGACGCTCGGCGTTCGCATGATCGTGAGGCGTACGCGGCCCTCCAAGAGCTGCTCTCCCCCATTGCCAGCCCAATTGCGGACCGGGGAGCGGTGTGGAATGACAGCTCCAGTGCCGGGCAGCCGGTGGGGCTGTATGCGCCGGGCTCGCCGGTTCACCGCGACGTGTTGAGGGTCACGGCTGAGATCGCGAGGGCCGTGGGCCTTCCAGTCGAGATTCCTGGAGTCGAGGCATGACTCGCAAGGGCCGTCCAGCCATCGGTTCCCGTCTAAGTGGTCTGGTGGAGGGCGTGGACTCACTCACCCAGCCGGCCAGCACCACGCTGCGGCTCTCTCAATTGCAACCCGGACAGTTCCAGCCCCGCACCCATTTTTCGCAGGACGCTCTGGATGAGCTGAGCCGCAGCGTGAAGGAACAGGGCGTCCTGCAACCTCTGCTGGTCAGGCCGCTGGGCGGAGGAACCTTCGAGATCGTGGCCGGCGAGCGGCGCTGGCGGGCCGCCGGGCAGGCGGGTCTGGACGAGGTCCCGGTGCTGATCCGCACCCTCAGTGATACGGAAGCACGTATGGCCGCCGCCGTGGAGAACCTGCAACGCGAGGATCTGAACGTCATTGAGGAAGTGCGAGCCCGCCTGCAGGTTGCGGCGGCCATCTTGGACGTGCCGGAGAACGAGGCTGTGGCACGCATGTTTGCTCTGGATCGTCACCCCGACGCTGGCCCCGAACAGGTCGAGCGGCTGGACAGCGCTTTTGGCGCACTGGGCGGAGAGACGTGGCACAGCTTTATTCGCAACCGCGCCGCCGTGCTGAACCTACCCGGGGACGTTCAGGACGCCGTGCGAGAAGGACTGGACTACCGCAAGGCCCTGATCATCGGGCGGGTGGGGGAGGCCAGCGAGCGCGCCAACCTGATGACCCAGGCGCGGGAGGGGGCCACCGTGCAAACCCTGCGGGAACTCGTCAGCCCGAAGAAGCCGGCGGAGGCCGAGGGTTGGAAGGGACTGGCGCGCAAACTGTCCGATGCCCGGACACTGGAGCGCCTGGACGAACGCAAGCGCACGCGAGTGGAAAAACTGCTGCGTCAGTTGCAGGCCATTTTAGAAGAGGAGTAGCTTTGCTCGTCATATGACGAGCAAAGCTACTCCAGATCTTCTGCCAGCTGGGCAGCGCTAAGCCACTGGCTCTCCCCCGGGATTAGGGCGTAATCGCACAGGGCCAGATAAGCGGCGTCTCCCTCCTGTGCGCTGACGCCCATAGTGAGGGTGACCTCGGAGGAGAGGTGGCCCAGCACATAATTTACGGCGCTTTCGGGGGTCAGTTCGCGGGGTAGGAGTGTCAGGCTTTCACCCTGTCTCAAAACACGCAGATCTGCGTGGAAGGGGCCGCCATCCAGCCATTCGCGCAACTCACGCTCGGCCTGGAAAAGGGCCAGTTCCAGCCCATGCGGGTGTGTCAGGCTCACGAACAGGGGCAGACTGGAGTGCTCGTGCAACGTGATCCCCAGCTCCAGCTGGCCCAGTTGACTGATGTGTGTGGCAGCCTGGTGGGCCAGCTGTAAACCCTCCGCACGCAGGCGCTGGGTCTCCAGCGTCAGGCGTCTCCAGGAAGCGTCCTCCAACCCGTCAGGACCGATGACCACTGCGCCGTGCCGAAGAATTTGCCACGAGGTAAAGGCCGCCGGCACTGATAGCAGTTCGGCCTCGTCCATGCCGGTCACCGGAATCAGTTCGGCCTGCTGCAGCAACATGGAGAGCCCCACCGCAGTGCGTTCCCGCTCGGCGGTGGGGTCAGGCGTGTGTATGGTGGATTCTGGATTGACGAAAGCGACGATCATGGGCGCAGGGTAGAGGAGATGAGCCAGACAAACCGTGCGAGAGTTCTGCTCGTCACATGACGAGCGAGTGTTAGTCCGTCTTGAAGCGTGTTGCCAGGGCGGTGGTGGCTCTGGCCAGGAGGGTTACATCAGTGCCCACGGCCACAAAGGTGTACCCCCACTCCAGATACGTGCGCGCTTGGGCCTCGTCGGTGGAAAGGATGCCCGCCGCCTTGCCTGCGGCACGGATTCGCGTCACCGCGCTCTGAATGGCGTTCTGAACATCCGCGTGGCC